>JBKJUK010000196.1:0-4356 GCA_046590705.1 Thermoanaerobaculia bacterium | reverse complement strand
GGACGGGGGAGCGGGCGAACGCAGTTAGCCCCTACGATCGAGACCTTGTTGTAGTGATCGCGCGGTCGGGGGACAACGGTTAGGCGAAACAAGAAAGGCCTCCCTTTCGGGAGGCCTTTCATTCAGTGCTTTGACCAGGTTTATGGAACTCGGATTGGAACGGAGAACGACTGTGAGCGGCCTCCGCGTGCGAAACGCGTGACGTAGAGTCGAAGGAACGCGCCACTGCGTGCTGCATCGACCGCGCTCTTGAACTCGGCCACGCCGGAGACCGGGCGACCATTCACCTCGCGAATCACATCGCCTGTGGTGAGTAAGTTTGTTTCCCCGGCTGGTGAGACATCTTTCACGTCGGTGATGATCAGTCCGCGGAGATTCTCGGGGATGCCAAAGGTCTGGCGGGTTGCTGCGTTGATTTCCTGCACCGTGAGTCCGAGTTTGTTACGCGCGGGCTGAGGAGTCGGACCCGCGCCTTCTGCATTCTCTTCATCTTCGCTTTCGGCTGGACGTTCCCCAACGCGGGCAGTAACGGTCTGCGAGCGGCCGTTGCGGATGAGTGTGATCTTCACGTCTGTACCCGGCGTCTGATCAGAGATGTAGTCGATCAGATCACGCGTTTTGCGAATGGGCCGGCCGTCGACCTGCGTGAGCACGTCGTCATGGCGGATGCCGGCTTTGTCCCCAGCTGCACCTTCTACCGGTTCCTGAACCAGAATGCCTGCGGTTCCTGCTGGAAGTTCGAGGGATGATCGGAGATCGTCGCTCAACTCGCCAACGCTCAGACCGAGGTATCCGCGCGTGACTTTTCCACTCTTGCGAAGCTGCGGCAGAATCTTCTGAGCCACATTCGACGGAGTGGCAAAACCGATATTCTGCGCGCCGCCACGGATGGCGGTGTTGATACCGATGACTTCTCCGTTGATGTTCAGCAGCGGGCCGCCGGAGTTGCCGAAGTTGATGGCGGCATCGGTCTGGATGAAGTTCTCGAATGAACGAGTGGCTCTGCTGATGCCGAGTGAGCGGCCCTTCGCCGAGATCACCCCGACGGTCAGAGTGTTCTCGAACTGCAGAGGATTCCCGATGGCGAGGGCCCAGTCGCCGACGCGAATGCGGTCGGAGTCACCCATCCGGACGGCGGGAAGGTTGTTGCGGTCGATTTTGATCAAAGCCAGATCAGTGGCTGGATCGCGCCCGATGATTTTGGCCTCGGCGGTCACGTCGTCGCCGTAGTGAACGGTGACCTTGGAGGCTCCCTCGATCACGTGGTTGTTGGTCATGATGTAGCCATCGGCGGAGATGATGAAGCCTGATCCGCCGCTGACGGCGCGACGCTCTTCGTCGTCCTCACCGGGTCTCTGCGGACCCTGCTGACGTCGCGGATCGGGAAAGAAGAACTCGAACGGGTCGACGCCGCCCGGGCCTCGACGCTGTTCGCGTACGATGGATTCGGTGCTGATCGAGACCACCGAGGGCATGACCCGAGCGGCGACATCAGCGAAAGAGGGAATCGTCACTGAGGCGACCGGCCCCTGAGGAGTCTGAATGGCCTGGGTCTGCTGCGCGCTCGAGCGGGGGCTGAGCCCGAGATCGGCGCTGATGATCATTCCTGCTGAGACGGATGCGATGACGATGGCGGTGATGGAAAGACTGCGCTTCACTCCCTGAGTCATACTGGTGATTCCTCCTGAAAACGGCGGCGGACGCTGTCGAGGCTGCATTCGAAGTGCCAGCGCACCGGTGGTTTGCGGTTACTATGATGAGACGACCGGGGCATTAAAATGTTTTCATCCCGCCTGACGGAACATCGGCCGGTCTGCTGATGTTCACCCGAACTTAACAATGAGCATCTACGAGCTTACTCCGTTCAACATCGGCCCGATCAATATCGATCCGCCTCTGGCCCTAGCTCCCATGGCTGAGGTGACGGATACCTATTATCGTTCGCTGGTCAAAGAACTCGGGGGAGTGGGGCTGGTAGTTTCCGAATTCATCTCTGCAGAGGGGCTCACCCGGCAGAACACCAGAAGTCACGAGATGCTGGCCTACAACGAGAGCGAACGTCCGATCGCTATACAGATATACGGTGGAAATCCTGATCGGATGGATGACGCGGCCGCAATCGTTGAAAACGAAGGCGTCGACATCGTCGACGTGAACATGGGTTGTCCGGTCAAGAACATTGTGAACAGTGGCGCCGGATCCGCGCTTCTCAAGGATTTTGATCGTGCCGCCGAGGTCGTTGAGAAAATTCGGAAGCGAGTGAAGATTCCGCTGACGGTGAAGGTGCGGAAAGGATGGGAAAGCGACGACGTCCTGCCTCTGCTCAAACGTTTCGAGGAGATCGGCGTGGCTTCAATCGCCATCCACGGACGCACCCGCAATGAGGCTTACACAGGAGCGAGCGACTGGAAGTACATCGCTGCTGTGAAGCGAGAACTCAGCATCCCGGTCTTTGGAAATGGCGACGTGAAGACCCCCGAGGACGCCGTAAGGATGTTCCGGGAGACCGGGGTCGACGGAGTGATGATCGGAAGGGCAGCGTTGCACAATCCCTTCATCTTCCGGGATATCAACGCGCATGTTGCCGGAAAGATCGTGATCGACGAGACCGAGCGTCGCGTGGAAGCGATGATCCGTTATCTCACCAAGATCGAAGCAGCACCGCAAATCGACAAATGGAAGCTGCACAAAGCTCGCACCGTGCTGGGGTGGTTCTCCAAGGGCATTCCGCACGGCAAGGATCTGCGTTCCGGGCTCGCCGACACTAATTCGATCGCAGATGTGCTCAAACTTCTGGACCGTACGCGGTACATCGCCGCATAGACAGCCCGGCTGCGGCGTGACGCAGCCAAGCCCCGCAGGAGTCCAGTTGCCTTTCCCCGAACACATTGCAGCCCTACTCGAGAGATTCAACGTCCGCGCTGATACGAAAGCGGCGTTGTACGACCTCTATGTCTCGTACGGGGCCGACGCGCTGGAAGAGTTCGGAAACCTGACCGATGAACTTGGACACCCTTCCGGTATTTCTCCTGAGGATCTCGGTTTTCTCCGAGCGGCTGTTCTGCGACGGTTTCTGGATCGTTGTCATCCGCAGTGGATGAAGAATGTTCCAACCGAGAGTCTCTGGCACCCGCGGGAAATGATGGGTCGCGCCGCGGGCCTGTCGATGCCCTTCGGAAGAATCGGAGAGGGAGAGCGGACCGACTTCTCGTCCGCTGTCGAGGCCGCTGCCCTGGCCGCAATTGGCGAGAATCAGCCGATCCCGAGCGGAGTGGTGATGGTCAGCCAGAATGGTCATTACGGCGGCAGGATCGACACCGTTTCGTTTGAAGTCGTGGTTGCGGATCAGGAGCAGGCCCTGGCCCTGGCTACATCGGAAGGTCAGCAGCACACGCTGCCCGGGTCGGTGGGGCAGACCAGTGGGACGATCGATCCTGCCAGTACTATCGCTCTTCTCTGGGAGATTCAGCCCAATGTCTTCAAGCCGGAAGGGACGCGGAACAGGGCCGTGAGCCAGATCTACCGGAAACATCGGAACTGGCACGTGGTCTCGTTGCTCATTGGCGTGCAGTGGCTTCGTGCTCGCAACTACCGAATCTTCATCCTGCGAGGGGAAGCGCTCAGGGATGCTCATGAGGTGAATGCGGCGAAGCCGGTGGGCGACCGTGTGCCGGAACTGCACAACAGGACAGTCGAGCGCGTGGTTTCCATGATCGGAGAAGCTCTCGAACCGCCTTCACCCGAGGATGTGCAGCTTCTACTCTCGACGGACCTGATGAATACTGCGCTTCGCGCGGCGGTTGAGCAGGACGGCGCAGCCAGTGCTATCTGGCGTCTCTCGCCTGCTACCGTGCAATGATCTGCGCTGCGTTCCGGCAGTCTCCATTTACAACACCGTAAGGATTTACCGACTATGACTTCCACGACCATCACCGAAAAGCCCTTGAAGCGGGTGGGCATGATCTCTCTGGGCTGTCCGAAGAATCTCGTCGACGCCGAGATCATGCTCGGCCAGTTGCAGCAGGAGAGCGAGGTCGTTCTGACCAACGACCTCGATCAGGCCGACGTGGTGATCGTGAATACCTGCGGCTTCATCGACGCAGCGAAGAAGGAGTCGGTCGACACCATTCTGGAAGTTGCTGCACGCAAGGGTGCGGGCGTCGAACGGCTGATCGTGGCGGGCTGTATGGTTCAGAAGTATCGCGCCGAGCTCGAGGAAGCGATCCCGGAAGTCGACGCCTTCGTCGGTCTCGACTTTCTCGACAGCATTTCCTCTGCTGTCACGGGCCAGGCGATCGTTGCGGCACCTGACCGGAAGAGGATGTCCGTCCGTGTGTACGAGGATCTGCCGCGAGT
>JBKJUK010000112.1:0-4426 GCA_046590705.1 Thermoanaerobaculia bacterium | reverse complement strand
TCGAAGGCGCTCCCCGTGGCCGGACTGCCGGAGGTTTCGGGCCCGACATTTTCAAATGCAATCGTTGCGGTGTCGGACAGCCCCCCATGGCCGAGGTCAACTTCGACTCGATCTGTGAAAAGTGCAGCGCCGATTTGCACACCTGCACCAACTGTAAAAACTTCGACACCATGTCGCGGTGGGAATGCCGAAGAAGTGAAGAGATTCCCCACCGGATGACTCCAAAGGACGTTCGGAATGATTGCCCGATGATGACGCCTCGCGTAGTCCGTGACCTGGCGCAGGACAAGCCCAAGCTCTCCACGCCTGACGACTCCCGCAAGGCCTGGGACGACCTGTTCAAAGGGAAGTGACATTGCTGCGAGGGTCTGAGGTCGGTAGGAAGTAGATGATCCTGCGGGTCACGGATCTTCAGGAAACTATCCGTGACCCGGGCCGGAATCAATTCGCTTTGTCGCGCTTCGGTTTCCTGCTCTCCGCTGCCGACTCTTTCCCCGAGTCTGTCTTTCTCGAACGCTCGCCTGAACGGTTTTCCCTTGGCGGTGGCTGAAAGGGTACGTATATGCCAAGCGAGCGGACCGCACCGTACTCGGCCTGCCAGGCGGCGCTTCCACGACGGGACCAGATCCCGGCCTCGCGTCTCCGTGCAGATTTCTCGGCGGCGACCAGTTCTGCGCGAAGCTCGTCGGCTTCGATGATGGCCACGCCCGCTTCGAGCAACGCTGCGTTCAACGAGAGTCCATCCGGCGTGCGGTACACATAGCCGCCCGCTTCGATCATCAGGTCTCTGCCTGCGATCACCCGCTGCGAGAGTTCCATCGCCGCGGCCTCGGTGGCTGGAGGAATCTCGATGCCTCCCAGCTGCACCCGCTGCTGACCGGTGGGAGTCGCGATCATGAGGCTGCTACCGGTGAGTGCGCGGATGGCCACGCCGTATCTGACTGCTGCGGATGCTGTTCTACAAGCAGTGCCTGCAAGAACGAGGAACAGAAACAATGTGAGTGATTTCATGGCGTTGTCGTCGGACGGAGAAGACGACAGGCGGACGACGGGATGTCGCCCAGAGGTGTGGGAAGTCCATGTTACCGCCGGCGTGTCGTTTCGTCCAGCACTCCCTCACGATGAGACAAGGCTTTTCAGAAGATTCGCAGCGATGCGGTTTGTGTCGCGTGAAGCCGGTCCAGAAATCTGCTGCGCGGAACCAGCCGCGCACCGAGGGCCTTCATGTGCGGAGTCAGCACTTGAATGTCGATCCAGTCGCTACCTCGTACCCGCAGATGTTCTATCAGATGAACGAGGGCCAGAAGTGAGGCTGAAGATCTCGTGTGGAACATGCTTTCGCCAACGAAGACCCCGCCGGCATCCACGCCGTAAACGCCCCCGACCAGAACTCCCATCTCCCAGGCCTCGACGCTGTGGGCACGATTCAGGCGATGGAGTTCGGTATAGGCCTCGATGATCTCCGGATAGATCCATGTACCGTCCTGTCCAGACCGCGGCGCTGCAGCGCATGCACGGATCACGGCCCCGAAATCCTTATCGATGGTGAAGTCGAACGGTGCTCGTTTGACCGTGCGCTCGAGACTGCGTGAAAGATGCAGATTGTCGAAATCCAGAATCGCGCGTCGACGGGGAGAGAACCAGGGGAGCGGGATGCCTTCCGTGGGCCAGGGGAAGATCCCATGTTCGTAGGCGTCAAGCAGCAGCTCGGGGCTCAGATCATCGCCCAGCGCGATGACATCGCTGCGGCTGGAACGGGGATCCGGAAAGCGTGATGCCATACATCGTCATTGTACGAGTCAGTGCGCATTATTGCGGCGTTAGAAATAAGGTATCGGACGCGCTGCTGCGCGTCCCTACGTGATTCTTTATGAGGCTTCGAAATGACGTCGAGGCGAAGTCGTTACCCAATCTAAAATCTCAGAACGATCTCGTCATCCTTTGCATCAATCACCACGCTGCCGCCGTTCTGCAGTTCGCCGAACAGCAGCGTATCGACCAGAAGCTCTTTGACTTTGCTCTGAATCAGTCTCCCCAGAGGCCTTGCTCCGTACGACCGATCGTACCCATGTTTCGCCAGCCAGCTGATGGCGGCGGGCGTGGCCTCGAGCTTGACCGACTTCAAGGCCAGCTGGGCCTGCAACTCGCCGATGAACTTGACGACGATCTTCTCGATGATCGGCGGAGTCAGCGCCTCGAACGGGATCCAGGCGTCGAGACGATTCCGGAATTCAGGTGCGAACATCTTTTCGATCGCCCCGCGTCCTTTCCCACTTTTCTCGTTCTGAAATCCCACCGCTGCATCCGTCAACTCCCGACCACCGGCATTGGTGGTCATGATCAGAACGACGTTGCGGAAATCCGCTTTCTTTCCGTTGTTGTCCGTGAGTGTGGCGTTGTCCATCACCTGCAACAGAATGCTGAAGAGATTCGGATGCGCCTTCTCGATTTCATCCAGCACCAGCACTGCGTGCGGGGTCCGCATGATGGCCTCGGTCAACAGCCCTCCCTGGTCGAAGCCGACATATCCCGGCGGTGCTCCGATCAGACGTGAAACCGTATGCGACTCCATGTACTCGCTCATATCGAAACGAATGAATTCGATGCCGAGCTGCCCGGCCAGCTGTTTGGCCAGTTCAGTCTTTCCAACGCCAGTGGGACCAGAGAAAAGAAACGAGCCTACCGGTTTGTCGGGGAGGCCGAGTCCCGATCGTGACAGCTTGATTGCACTCGCGATCTGCCGCACCGCGTGGTCCTGACCGAAGATCAGAGACTCGAGTCGAGTCTGCAGGGTCTGTAGCCGGTCCTTCTCTGATGACGCCACGGTTTTCGGAGGGATCTTTGCGACGCGGGCAACGACCTGTTCGATTTCATGCGCACCGATTACATTTGCTCCGACTGAGTCATCGGCCAGCATGCGAAATCGTGCGCCTGCTTCGTCGAGAACGTCGATGGCCTTGTCGGGCAGATGACGCTCCTGAATGTACTTCGCCGAGAGTTCCGCTGCGAGCGTAATGGCTTCCGGTGTGAAGCTCACACCGTGGAACTCCTCGTAGTAGCTCTTTAACCCGTTGAGGATCTCGACGGTCTCATCGACGGTCGGTTCACCCACCTCGACGCGTTGAAAGCGTCTTGCCAGCGCACGATCCCTCTCGAACGCTGCCTTGTATTCGGCGTAGGTCGTCGAGCCGATACACCGAAGACGGCCACCGGCCAGTGCAGGCTTGATGATGTTCGAGGCATCCATGCTTCCGCCGCTGACTGAGCCGGCACCGACGATGGTGTGGATTTCATCGATGAAGAGAATGGCGTTGTCTTTCGCTGTCAACGCTGCGATGACCGCCTTGAGCCGCTGCTCGAATTCGCCGCGATACTTCGTTCCTGCCAGCACCGCGCTCATGTCCAGCGAATACACCTCGGCACCCAGCAGAACCTTCGGCACCTTGCCTTCCTGGATGTTGCGCGCGAGCCCTTCGGCAATGGCCGTCTTACCGACACCCGGCTCGCCGACGAAAAGTGGATTGTTCTTTTTCCGGCGGCAGAGGATCTGAATCGTGCGCTCGAGCTCCGGCCCGCGCCCGATGAGGGGATCGATTTCCCCGGCAGCTGCGCGTTCGACCAGGTTGACGGTGTAGGCCGCCAGCGGATCGCGCGGCTGCGGCGCACTGTCATCGCCTTCTGCATGGGAGTGCTCGTGCTGGGCGTCGGCATGTGCCGTTCCATGTGAAATGAAGGCCAGGACGTCGAGGCGCGTCATTCCCTCTTTCTCGAGGAGATAGACCGCGTGCGAACTCTCAGCGTTGTAGATCGAGGCCAGCATGTGCGCGCCGTCGAGCTCTTTCTGCCCCGAACTCTGCAGGTGCAGCAGAGCATGTTCGAGCACACGTCTGAACGCGGCGGTCTCGGCGGGTGTGACGTCTTCGTCTCCAGCCTGCACCTCGAAGGTTTCGGTCAGGAAGTGTTCGAGTTCCTCTCGGAGCACGGTCAGGTCGCCGCCACAACTGCGAATCACACTGCTGGCCGACGCGTCGTCCAGCAGCGCGTAGAGAAGATGCTCGAGCGTGATGTACTCGTGTCGCCGCGTGACTGCTTCACGAACGGCGTTTGCGAACGTTGCCTGTAGTTGTTTTGTAATCATTCTCAGGTGGATAACAGCCCGGCTGCTGGTTGTACTACGTTTGAATGTCTGGTCAGGCTTCGTCGATGGTACAGAGCAGCGGGAATTCGTGGGAGCGAGCCAGCGCCAGAGTTGCGGCCACTTTCATCTCCGCGATCTCATAGGTGTAGATGCCTGCCACACCCACCCCGCGCACGTGCACATGTAACATAATTTCCACAGCCGCATCCTCGGGGAGATTGAAGATCTTCTGTAGCACATGAATCACGAACTCCATGGTCGTGAAGTCGTCGTTGTGAACAAGCACGC
>JBKJUK010000069.1:0-8032 GCA_046590705.1 Thermoanaerobaculia bacterium | reverse complement strand
ATGTAAACAGTGGAAGAGCCGACGTTCGTCCAGGCACCCCATCCCGGATTTTGCTGGCAGGGATCAGTATTCGCTCCATCAAAATACGTAGTGGAGGCGAGAACATCGGGCCCGTTTCGATTGAACTGGCAGAAGAGCGCGTTGCAGTCATCGAGGCTGGTGAGTTGTGTCTCGGCGAGCGCTTTGCCATCGGCGATCTGTCTCTGTTGAGATTCAGTTAAGGGTGTGCAGAGAGGGTCGCTCGGCGATGTTCCCCCGCTATAACCGCCGCCACCAGATGGGTTGTCAGGCGTGTAAGTCCAGTAGCCAGAACACTCCCATCTCCCTTCATAGTCAGTACGAGTCCCACTCCCTTCCGACCCCGTCGACCCTCCGGAGATCCAGTTGCAGGAGTAGTGGTAACTGTAACCTTGAGCGCGAGGTTTACTCCTTTTTTCAGCCCTGCGAATCCGCAGAGCCGCGAGTGTCGATCCTGTGTCTCCCTTAGCCGAGACGGCAGATGCAGCTCCAGGCACGATTATCCTGTATGGATACGTCGTCTTACTCACTTCGGTGAAGTCGCCATACGGGACCGCCGGAGAAAAGATCAACGACCCATCAGGCATCATCCTGATTTCGTCATCTGAGTACGCCTGCTGGCTCGGAAAAGAATAGGTTCGATACTCGAGCGCTCCAGTTTTTCCGTTCACTCTTGACACGAAATTCGTTCCTACGTCGTAGGTGACGTCGCCTTCCTTGTACAAAACCTTCACGTCGCCTGTGGCTGATCGAGCTTTGCCTCGAGGCAAAAAGGAAAAATCTATATCGGGATAGTCCATACGCGAGAGTGTTCGCAACACAGTGCCGTCTGCAGCTCTGATCACTTTCGCGTCCCACTCTCCATTGACATCGTATGAGTACGACATCGAAATAGAGCCCGCGATCTGGATCCGCACGGGTCGCTGAGAGCTGTCGTATTCACAGATCGCGATGGTCCGATCATTGTTGTCTGACAATCGTAAGCGACTGCCTTCGCGGGAAATCACCGCCACGTTTCCAGCTGAGTCCACATGAGTGGATCTATCGCCCTTGCGTTCCTGCTCGAGGCTGTAAGACCAGTTACCGGAACCTATGGTTCTTCGGAATTCTGAGGCCCCAGGACCGTGCGTGTACTCGATCTTTGCAGCGCCAATCGTTGTTGATGCGGCTCGGCCAGCTTCGTCGTACTGAACCGTGGCAGATTCCAGCTGCCCTGCGCCGGTTATGGAAATGCCTAGTTTGTCCGCAACAAGTCGCGCGTGCGCTGGCGTTGGCCCGGACAGTTCCGCCAGCATGAAATTGCTTTTGCTGTACAAGCGGCGGGTTCTCACTCCATTCCTGACCACCTCATCCATGCGACCGCTGGCGTTGCGTTGATAGATCACACTTTCGCCGGCAGAGGTTATTTGTCGGATGATTCGGCCTCGGGAGTCAAATTCATTGCGAACGATCTGGCCGTTTCCAAACTGAATAGCAGCTACCCGCCCTTGCACGTCGCGCCCTACCGAGGTGCCAGACTTCAAACCTTTCTGCCAACGGACTGGGTCCTTGACCTCTGCTCCCGCGCGGCCGCTGCTCGACAGCACCAGGCATATTGTGATGATTCGTAACGACAACTTCATTCGTAAGATCCTTGATTCCGGAGTGTACCTCACGCTCCCATCGCCGATCACCGTCAGAACGTCGTTGTTGGAATGAAGATCAATAGCAGCGAAGGCGAAGATCCGGTCAGGGTTTCACGCACATTCCCTCCTATACCACGAAGCCGATTCCTGCACGCGCGGCATCAGACCTAAAGAGAAAAACTCCGGACACGCAGCGCGCGCCCGGAGTCTTTGACTTGATGCGATGAGGCCGCGGCTTAGGGGAAGAGGCCGCGGACCATGCTGGCTTCCGCGACGCGGCTTACCGCGAGGATCTGTGCGCCGGTGCGTGTGTCTACCTTGTACTTTTGCGTGGTCTCGTAGACGTCGTTGAAGGCGTGCACCATGATCTTCTCGAGCTGGGAGTTGACCATCGCTTCATCCCAGAAGAAGGAGTAAAGGCCCTGCACCCATTCGAAGTAGGAAACTGTCACGCCGCCTGCGTTGCAGAGGATGTCCGGAATGACCAGGAAGCCCTTGTCATTGAGAATCAGATCGGCTTCGGGTGTAGTCGGACCATTGGCGGCCTCGGCGATGATGCGTGCGCGGATGTTGTTGGCGTTGGCGCGGGTGATTTGATTCTCCAGCGCGGCAGGAATCAAAATGTCCACGTCCAGTTCGAGCAACTGTGCGTTGGTGATGGTTTCGGATTCTTTGAAACCAGTCACCTGCCGGTTCTTGTCGACATATGCGAAGAGAGCCGGAACGTCGAGACCGTTCTTGTTGTAGATGCCGCCTGAGACATCGGACACCGCGACGACTGTACAACCCGCTTCCTGGAACAGTTTCGCCGAGTTCGCACCGACGTTTCCGAATCCCTGAATGGCAACCGTGCTTCCGGCCAGCGACCGACCCTGCTTCTTCACAGCTTCGGCGACGGTGAAGAGCACGCCGCGCGCAGTCGCTTCCTGCCGGCCCTGTGAGCCCCCGACTGAAAGCGGCTTTCCAGTGACGACTCCGAGTGCCGTGTATCCGACCGTCATGGAGTAGGTGTCCATGAACCAGGCCATCACCTGCGGGTTGGTGTTGACGTCCGGTGCAGGGATGTCTTTCTCCGGACCGATGAGCGGAGTGAGTTCGGCGAAGAAGCGACGCGACATCCGCTCGACTTCGCCCTTGGACATTTTCTGCGGGTCGCAGATCACGCCGCCTTTGCCGCCGCCGAAAGGAATGTTGACGACCGCGCACTTCCAGGTCATCCAGGCAGCGAGTGCCTTGACTTCGTCGAGCGTGACATCCGGATGGTAGCGAATGCCGCCTTTGGCCGGACCACGTGCGACGTTGTGCTGGACACGATAGCCTTCGTAAACGTTGATCGAACCATCGTCCATTTTCACAGGGATCGAGACGATCAGTGCGCGCTTCGGGTAGGCCAGAACTTTTCGCATACCCGGGTCGAGATTGAGGTGCTCTGCGGCTGCATGAAACTGATGAAGCGCAATTTCGAAAGGGTTCAGCGATTCGCCTTTCTCTGCTTCTGCTGCGTTGGTTTGCGTCAAAACATCCTCCGTCGGCCGGGAAACGCTACTCGGTCGAGTTTTCTTCGGGGTAGTTGCCCTCTTCCACGTTTTTCAGATAGTAGGAGAGGGACTCCAGGTTGATTCTCAAGTCGACATTTTTTATCTTCACGCCGCGGCTGCGGCGGATTTGTACGGGGGCGAAATTTAACACTGCACGAATGCCTGCGTCCACCAATCCATCGTAGACGTTCTGTGCCATTTCACCCGGAACGGCGATGATTCCGATTTCTACGTTGTTCGAAGCGACGCGCTCCGTCAGCCGTTCGAGGGGCAGAACGGGAATTCCGCTTCTCGATTGCGTCGCGGCCTTGGCCGGATCGATGTCGAACAGCGCGACAATATGGAAGCCTTCCGCATTGAATCCTTTGTAGTCCGCCAGAGCCATCCCCAGGTTTCCTGCTCCGACAATGACCGCGTTTCGGGTCTTGTCGATGCCGATGGTCTCCACCAGGTGTTTCCTGAGCGTCGCTACGTTGTAACCAACTCCTCTGATGCCTAACTCGCCGAAGTAGGCCAGATCCTTTCTGATCTGAGCTGAGTTGAGATGAAAGAGGCGGGCCAGTTCATGAGAGGAAACTGTTTTTACAGCCTGACTCTCCAGATCGTTGAGGCACTGGAGATAGATGGAGAGTCTGTATGTTGTCAGTTCGGAGATCGGTTCGCGGTCGCTCAGCGCGCGAGAGCCGCCCTGCTTCTTCACAAATTCACCCACCGGCTCAGGGCGTGGAGAGAAGGAGCGAGGCCGCTGCTGCGGTCTGAAAGAGTGGAGTCGGATAGAGTCCGATCAGAAGAAGCCCGATCACCGACAAGGCTAATGCAGCGCTCGAAAGGATTCCTGCATTCGGCGTCGGGACAGTCTCACTCGACTCCTTCATATAGAGGTAATAAACCACGCGCAGGTAGTAGTAGACCGAAACGATGCTGGTCAGGATGCCGATGATGGCCAGCTTGATCTGGCCTGCTTCCACAGCAACCTTGAAGATGTAGAACTTCGAGATAAAGCCGCCGGTCGGTGGGATGCCGGCCAGGGAGAACATGAAGATTGCCAGCGCAATCCCGATGAATGGCCGGCGGAATCCTAGTCCGGCGATGTCGTCGAGAGTCTGTGAGTCATTCTGATTCTTGCGGAGAAGAGAGACCACGCCGAAGGCACCGATGTTCATCAGCACGTAGGTGAGTGCGTAGATAGTGATCGCGGCGACGGCCTGCGGATGTTCGAGAGTGAACATGGCGATCATCATGTAGCCGACCTGGGCGATGCCTGAGTAGGCGAGCATTCGTTTGAGATCGCGCTGCGCCGTGGCTACGAAATTGCCGAGAATCATGGAAAGGATCGCCAGCAACATCACGATGCCGCTCCAGTGGCGCTCATCGAGGATCGGACCGAGAGCTTGAAATACGCGAATGAGTGCAATCAGTGTGGCCGCTTTCGGGGCCACGGAGAGCCAGGCTGCGACCGGTGTGGGAGCGCCCTGATAAACGTCGGGTGCCCATCCATGGAATGGCGCCAGCGCGAGTTTGAAACCGACCCCGGAGATGAACATGACAAAGGCGATGGTCATGAGGGGAGTCGGGCCGGCGGCGTTGAGCGCGCGCGCGATCTCCGGCATTCTGGTCGAACCGCTGGCTCCGTAGAACAAGGCCGTGCCGTAAAGAATGAAGCCGGTTGCGAAGGCACCCATCAGGAAGTATTTGAGGCTCGACTCGTTGGAGACGGCGATCTTCCGGTGAAAGCCAACCAGTACGAAGATGCAGACCGACAGAATCTCGAGTCCAAGGATGACGATGAGCAGGTCGAGTCCCTTGGCCATCATCATCATGCCGAAGGTTCCCCACAGGAGCAGGGCGTAGAACTCGCCGGCCTCGACGCCTTCGCGCCTGAGATAGTCGCGGGCGAACATGACCGCCAGCAGCGTTGCCAGCAGGAAGATCAGGTCGAAAAGAATCGTGAGTGTGCTGATCTCATAGCTGTTAGAGAAGTACGTTCCCTGAGGCACGAGGAACTCGCTCCATGCTGTGAGCAGCAGGAAGACAATGGTAAGAGGTGCGAACGTCGCCCGCAGCCGTGGTGCCGCTGCCTCCAGAAGAATGAGGACCATTCCCGCGACCGCGAGAATCATTTCCGGCAGGATGCCGAGGTACCAGTTTGCTCCGAGTGCGTTCGTCATCGCACACTCCCTTTCGCATTGACAGCAAGCTGCGGTGCGGGCGTACTCGCGGGTGGCGCTCCGCTGATCGTCGCCAGGAGTTGTTGCACGGACGGCGTCATTTTTCTCAGAAACATGTTGGGCGCGAAACCGATCCAGAACATCAGCACGATCAGTGGCGCTACGGCGATGATCTCGTTCCAGGCCATCGGGGCGATGGTCTTGTTCTCTTCAATGTCGATCGGTCCGAAGAACACTCTCTGCACCAGCCACAACATATACATCGCGGCCAGGATGACGCCGGTGGCGCCGATGATGGCGTGTACCGGAAGGGTCTTGAAGCTGCCCGACAGAATCAGGAATTCTCCGACGAAACCGTTCAAGCCGGGAAGGCCGATCGAAGAGAAAGTCGCGATCATGAAGAAGACCGTGAAGAGCGGCATGACCCGGGCGATCCCACCGAAGTCTGACATCAGACGTGTGTGTCTTCGCTCGTAGATCACACCGACCAGCAGGAAGAGTGCGCCGGTGGAGAGGCCGTGATTGACCATCTGCAGGATGGACCCTTCGATGGCGGTCTGGTTCATGGCGAAGATTCCGAGAACGCAGAACCCGAGGTGAGAGACTGAGGAGTAGGCCACCAGCTTCTTCATGTCGGGTTGAACCCAGGCCACCAGCGCTCCGTAGACGATGCCGATTACGGAGAGCGCCGCGAAGAGCCAGACATACTGCCGGGCAGCGTCAGGGAAGAGCGGCAGGACCAGTCGAAGCAGCCCGTAGGTTCCCATCTTCAGCATCACGCCGGCCAGGATGATCGAACCGCCGGTCGGCGCCTCGACGTGCGCGTCGGGTAACCAGGTGTGGAGAGGAAAGAGTGGGACCTTGATGCAGAAGGCGATGGCGAAGGCGAAGAACATCAGCGTCTGCGCTGCCAGCGGAATGTTCAAGCCATAGAGATCAGTGATGGCAAAGCTGATCGTCCCGCTCATGCGGCTGTTGAGCACGACCAGATAGATGATGGCCAGCAGCATCAGCAGCGAGCCGGCAATGGTGTAGAGGAAGAACTTGATGGCCGCGTAGATGCGATTCGGACCGCCCCAGACTCCGATGATCAGGTACATCGGAATGAGGCCGAGTTCGAAGAAGATGTAGAAGAGCAGCAGATCGATCGAGATGAACGTGCCGATCATTGCGAACTCCAGCACCAGCATGGCGATGACGTACGCTTTCTGCTGCTTGTGTACGCCGTTCCATGACGAGAGCAGTACCACCGGCGTGAGCAGGGTAGTGAGCATCACCAGCCAGAGCGAGATACCGTCGACTCCCAGCGCGTAGTTGATGTTCCAGTCGGCGATCCAGGTGTGAGACTCGACGAACTGGAAGCCGCCGAAGTCTTCGCGGAAGCCGGTAACGATTCCAAGTGATACCAGGAAGGTGAGGAGCGACACGGCCAGGCCGATGACTTTGATCGGTTTCTCGAATTGCCGTGGTGTCACGGCGAGCAGTGCGGCGCCGACCAGTGGCAGCCAGAGAACGATACTGAGAATGTTTTCCATAATTACTTTTTCTCAACCAACGATGTGATGGCCATCAGACGTATACCCACATCAGAACCACGACGCCAAGGAACATCATCAGGGCGTAATTGCGAACATTACCGGTCTGGAAGAAACGCATGATGTCGCCGAAGGCTGCAGCGAGGTAGCCTGCCAGACTGACTGTCCCGTCGATGATGGCGTCGATCACTTTCCAGAGGAAGCGCGAGAAGCGGTTCAGGGGAGTGACCAATGCAGCGTCGTAGAACTCGTCGACGTAGTATTTATTCTCCAGCGTGCGCGCGAGAGCCGGGCTTCCCTGATGGAACTTCACGTCCGCCGCGTCAGCGCGGTCGCGATACAGTTTGCGCGCGAAGAACCAGCCCGCCAGCGCGATGAGGGACGAGATCACCATCACGGCGATCTCGGGGCTGGCAGGAATGTCCAGAATTCCGGCATTGGCATTCTTGATTTCGGGGAAGATCGGATGCAGCCAGTGCTCCAGCCAATGGATGTCGAGCTTTCCACCGAAACGGGGGATACCAAGGAAACCACCGACTACCGAAAGCGCCGCCAGGATCACCAGCGGAATGGTCATGGTGGCTGGCGACTCGTGAAGGTGATGTTCCTGATCATGCGTGCCGCGGAACTTGCCGAAGAAGGTCAGATACAGCAGGCGGTACATGTAGAACGCGGTGAAGAGAGCGGCGATCGTGCCGACGATGTACAGAACCTTCCCGAGATTCGGAAAGTACGGCGTGGTCAGTGCGGACGCAAGAATCTCGTCCTTGGAGAAGAAGCCGGCTGCGAATGGAAAGCCGGCGATGGCGAACGTGGCGATGGCGAAGGTCCAGAAAGTGATGGGGACCTTCTTGCGCAGGCCGCCCATTTTCCGAATGTCCTGCTCGCCGCCCATGGCGTGGATGACCGAGCCGGATCCGAGGAATAGGCAGGCCTTGAAGAAGGCATGCGTGACGACGTGGAAGATGGCCGCGGTGAACGCTCCCACACCAGCCGCGAGAAACATGAAGCCGAGTTGCGAAACCGTGGAGTAGGCCAGCACTTTCTTGATGTCGTTCTGCGCGATTCCAATGGTTGCTGCGAAGAGCGCGGTGGCGGCGCCAACGATGGCCACGATCATCATCGAATCAGGTGAAAGTCGAAACAAC
>JBKJUK010000304.1:0-3306 GCA_046590705.1 Thermoanaerobaculia bacterium | reverse complement strand
GTCTTCGGTGCACGAAACTAAAAGCGAAGATGTGACCCTTGGTATCACTGGGACGGTCCCACGACCGCGCAAACGAAAAACGAAGATGTGACCCCACGGTCACATGGTCTGACCTGTCGAAGGACCGGCGCCCGGAGTTTGCTGCCACTTCTAGTCGACGCTCTTCGTGGAGGGACGACTTAATCGGCGTCCGCGCACCGCTGTGATACAACGGCAGGATCCGACGAAGTGACCACCCGGCCGAGGAGAAGCGAACTTTGATCTGCCCCGTTTGCAGAATCGAGATGATCGGTGTCGAGCGCGGTGGTATCGAGCTCGACTACTGCATCTCATGCCGCGGACTCTGGTTCGACCATGGTGAGCTCGATTTGCTGGTCGAGCTCACGGGCGCTGACCTCACCAGGTTGGACACCGTCCCCTCGATTGCAGGGGCGCACCGGCGGCGCTGTCCGCGCTGCGATGCGCGGCTCGAAGCGGAAACGATCGCAGGAATTCAGATGGACAGATGTCCCCGCGGTGATGGTTTCTGGTTCGATCGGGGAGAGGTCGGGAGACTTGTCTCGCAGGGACTGACGCAGGAGCGCTCTCTTGCGGTCCTGACCAGCTTCCTCGGCGAAGTATTCAGTCAGAGTTCGACGTAGCAACTGGAGGAATGAAGATGGGCGGAATGGCAGTGGTGGTGGTTCTCGTCATCCTGGTCGCTGTGGTGGCGATGGTAGCAATGGGGATGTACAACGGCCTGGTCCGTGCGCGGAACCAGGTGAAGAACGCATGGAGTCAGGTCGACGTTCAGCTCAACCGGCGTCATGACCTGATACCGAATCTGGTCGAAACAGTAAAGGGCTACATGACCCACGAGCGAGAGACGCTCGAGGCGGTGGTCCAGGCCCGACAGCAGGCTGTTCAGATTACGGGCGACATTACTGACAAGGCCCGCGTCGAGAACCAGCTCTCACAAACGCTGCGATCGCTGTTCGCGGTGTCCGAGGCCTATCCTGATCTGAAGGCGAACACGAACTTCCTCGCACTTCAGGAGGAGCTGGCCTCCACGGAAAACAAGATCAGTTTCGCGCGGCAGTTCTACAACGACGCGGTGCTGAGCCTGAACAACCGCGTCGAGATGTTCCCGACGAACATCTTTGCCCGCATGTTCGGATTCGCACAGGATAAGTTCTTCGAGACCGAGACGCCCGAGGCGAGACAGCCTGTGCAGGTAAAGTTCTAGAATGTTCGAACTGATCCGGGCGAACCGCCGCCGATCAGCGATCCTGGTCGTGGTGATGGCGCTGCTGCTACTGGCCACGGGGTTTGCCATCGGCGAGATAACGAGCGGTGGAGGCGGACCGTTCGGAGTCGTCCTGGCATTTCTGCTCTGGGTGGTGCTGACACTCGTGAGCTACTTCATGGGTGACCGCATCGTGCTCGCGATCAGTGGAGCGACGAAGATCTCGCGGACGGATCACCCAGTTCTGTTCAACGTCGTGGAAGAGATGTGCATCGCATCCGGGACCTCCACGATTCCAGACGTCTACATCATCGACGACCCGGCGCCGAACGCATTCGCCACGGGTCGCGATCCGGAGCACGCATCGGTTGCCGTCACGAGCGGCCTGCTCAACCTTCTGACGCGGGACGAGCTTCAGGGCGTCATCGCACACGAGATCGGCCATGTCAGGAACCGTGACATTCTCTACATGATGATGGTGACGATCATGATGGGCACCATCGTGCTTCTGGGAGACGGAGCGCGGCGGATGATGTTCTACGGCTCGCGAAGTCGGACCAGCTCTCGGCGCAATGATGGCGGCCTGCAGGTGATTCTTCTCGTTGCCGCAATCCTGCTGATTATCCTCGCGCCGATCATTGCGCGGTTCATTTACCTGGCGATCTCGCGGCGGCGTGAGTATCTCGCGGATGCGTCGGGCGCACAGTACAGCCGCTACCCGGAAGGGCTTGCCAATGCCCTGGAAAAGATCGGGCAGTCTACACAAAAAGTGAGAACCGCCACAGAAGCGACGGCGCCGATGTTTTTCGTCAATCCCTTGAAGGTGACCGCGCGAGGCCTTGCTGAATTCACCGCAACTCACCCACCGCTTACAGAGCGGATCAGGATTCTTCGATCAATGGGAGGGAGTGCCGATCTGAAGAGTTATGACGAAGCGTTCCGGAAGGTGAGCGGACGGGCGGTTGGGGTCGTACCGTTCGGTGCGGCTGAGGAGGCGGGCACGACGCGGGCCCGGGCGGCATCGCCGATCGGGATGTCCATCCCGTCCGCGAAGCAGACGATCCCGATGCCACTTCCGATCCCCGTAATCGGCTCCGCCGCAGGGATCGCCTCGGCCGTGGCCCTCACCGCAGGGGCGCCATCGGACGCGGTGGACCATGTGCAGCGCGTACGCGACACCACAGACCTGCTCTGGAAGACACGAGGCTACACGACGATCGAGTGTCCCTGCGAAACGCGGCTGAAGATTCCCCCTGCGCACCAGCGCCGCAGGATCGAGTGTCCACACTGCGGGCGGGAGCATGTGGGTGAGAACTCGACACGGATGCGAACATCATCCAGCGGTGAGGCGGCTTTCACCTGATCAACGATCCAGATCAACCCTGCGCAAGATTCACATTTGCAGGTTCCTCGTAGGCACTGATCTTCATTGCCGCTAGGCGAGATGGTGGCGTATTCTGACTCTACCGCTTTCAAAACTCCATTGCATCGTACGCGGGGATCGAGGAGCCATCATGTCGAGACCAGTACCCACGTTGTTCATAGTGTTGACGTTCTGCGCGGCTGCACTGTCTGGACAGTCGATTCCGTTCTCGACCCTCACAGGTAAAGTCAGCTCCGGTGACACGGGTCTTCCGGGAGTGACCGTAACCGTTTCATCCGCAAACCTTCAGGGTATGCGCACCACAGTCACGGGCGACGCGGGTGACTACATCTTCCCACTACTGCCGCCCGGCGAGTATCGTGTCTCGTTCGACCTGTCAGGGATGCAGTCGGTGGCGCGTACACTCACATTGACCGCTACGCGGACGGATCGGCTCGATGTCGACCTGCAGCAGACGAGTCTCGCGACGTCGATTACGGTTACGGCGGAGACACCCTTAACCGCCGCCGTCGAGTCGTCGCAGGTCAGCACAAACTTCAAAGAGGAACTCATCGAGCAGCTGCCGATGCAGCGAAGCCTTGCCGCGGTGACGCTACTTGCGCCAGGCGTGAACTCGAATGGCCCGGGGGGAAACATCATCATCTCGGGAGCCATGTCATTCGACAATGTCTTCATGGTGAACGGCGCAATCGTCAAT
>JBKJUK010000254.1:0-12599 GCA_046590705.1 Thermoanaerobaculia bacterium | reverse complement strand
CGCGTCGGTCGGCCGGTTTCAACGTGGCCTGGGCCACGCCTCACCGTCCGACCTCGCTCCGCCTCGCATCTGACCCCGTTTGATCACGCTCTCATTTCGGGTGTGCGTGTTTACGCTCGCGCTGGACTTCGTCCCGCTCTCGATCTCGTATTCGAGATTGTGGAGCACAGGCAATCCTGCCTGTGACGCGCTGCATTCAGTTCGAAGCCAGACCTCGGACCCGCCGCGCGCTGCACTTCCTCCCCTTCGAGAACTCCAGAGCGGCCGCAGATCAGATGTCCTCGCGGCTCGCTTTCCGGTCCGGCATGTTGTCAATCGGCTGCGATTGAAAGGACCAGCCTTCAAGGGGAACGTTCTTCCCCTGCACCAGCACTCGCATTTCGTCGCCAATGCCGTCTGGGAGAATCAGACTCCTGGCCGCGTCACGCTGTACTCGCAGATCGAGCATCTCCTGCACCGATGAATCCGGGCTGACAGGAACCGCCGCCAGAAGCGGATCTTCGAGCGCGCCGAGAGAGATAAGGAAGCGCGCTTGCCTCGTGAAAAGCAACGTCGAATAGCCGCAGGACTCTCCCGCCGATTGAAGATCGGAAAAGTTCACGTGGGCCGTCAGGTCCTGCAAGCCGGGATTGGACAACAGATCTCTCGAAATCGCGTGCGCACGAAACGCGGCGGCAGTACCGGTCGGCCTGACCCTGACGTCGAACAGCTGCCGGCCCTCGAAGCCGTAATCAATCGTGACAATCAGCGCTCGCTCGAAAGCTCCAGCCATCTGCCCGTAGTACTCGAACCACTGAGGCGTGAAGTCAACGATCTGGCCCACTTCAAGAGAGATACTTCTCTGATCGAGATACGTCGAAAGTGCGTGCGGGAGCGGGCGGGTCTGCCAGCGGAGAAGATCCTGCTCTTGATCCAGACCGATTTCTTCCAGCCCGCCGGCTGTTCGCACCACGCGGTGAATCGGGAAGGCGTCGAAGAGCTCATTACTCAGCAGAAGGGTCGGTCTGCCTGGCGGAACGTCGATAAGTGCCGTGAGGAATTCAACATTGCCCGATGGGCGATTTCGCAGTGCGCGATCGACTCCGAAGAACCTCACCGCCCCGCTCTCCCTCGAGAAGCTCAAGGCCAGCGCGTTGATGAGAGCGCCATCCCCGCAACCAATGTCCACAATCGAGCACACCTCGTCTTCAAAGCGGTTCAAAAACTCACTGACCAGCACTGATACCGAGCGCGCAAAAAGGGGTGAAATCGTCACTGAAGTGACGTAATCGAGGCCGGTCTCGGGACCCTGCGCCCGGCCGGAATAGTAGCCATTGTGCGAGTCGTAAAGCGCAGACTCCATAAATTCAGCGAACGATATCCACATTCAGAATCAGTCTTTTAGCTCGTACTCCAACGAATTACAGGCAATTGGACCTCAGAGGTCTCTCAGGCCGGAATCTCGACTCAGACTGCCCGATTCACCTGACTTGAAAACACACTCTACATCGGCATTCCAGACTGTGGCACCCCCGTTGCGATAGAGGAACCCGGCAAGAACAGAACAATGAACGAAATCGACACAGCAGTACTGACCCAGGAAGTCCCCCGATGCACGGGGAATCTCAGGAGGATTGAAATGCGAAATCGCTGGATAGCAATGGTACTCATCTTCACCTTCGGTCTTACCGGGACCGTCTTCGCTCAGGTAGCGACACAACGCGATAAGACCAAACGCGGCGCCATCATCGGAGCAGTGGCCGGCGGCGTCCTCGGAGCTGTGATCGGCAACAACACCGGCAGCGGAAACTCGAAGCGCGGCGCCGTGGTCGGCACCGTGGCCGGAACTGCAATTGGTGCGGGCATCGGCGCGTACATGGACAAGCAGGAACGAGAGCTTCGTCAGATTGAAGGTGTTGAAGTTCGCCGCACCGATGATGACGAACTCAACGTTGTGGTGAAAAACGAAGTTCTCTTCGACTACAACTCCTCATCGCTTCGCTCGAGCGCCAAGTCATCACTTCGGGAAATGGCGGACGTGTTCAATCGCTACAACGACACGACCATCGAAGTGGAAGGTCACACCGATTCAACAGGTTCGTCGGGCTACAACCGCGCACTTTCACAGCGCCGCGCCAGCAATGTGGCTGATTACCTCGACAACATGGGAATCAATGGCAATCGGCTGGACACACAGGCCATGGGCGAGTCTGATCCACGTAGTTCGAACTCGACTGCGAATGGTCGTCAGCTCAACCGCCGCGTAGAGATTCATGTTCGTGCCCGCGGATAAATCGTTCACTTAACATGAAAAGGCGCTCGAAACCGAGCGCCTTTTTCATTTGTGGCACATCCCTTGTTTACAAACTTACTGGAGGATCACATCATGAAGCAACTCACAAGCCTGTTCGCGCTCCTGCTGCTCTCTACTGCCTGCGCGACGACGGATCCAAACGAAAAGACGAAAGAGGGTGCTGCGATCGGCGCGGTGGCCGGAGCAGTCGCCGGAGCAGTCATCGGCAATCAATCCGGCAATCCACGCACCGGAGCGGTCGCCGGCGCCGCAGTAGGAGCAGGAATCGGAGCAGCCGTTGGTCGCAGAATGGATAAACAGGAGCGCGAGCTCCAGCAGATCGAAGGCGTGGAAGTCTCACGCACCGCAGACAACGAGCTCAACGTGGTTCTTCGGAACGAAGTGCTGTTCGACACCGCGTCATCTTCACTGAGAGGCGCCTCGCGCAACACACTTCGTGACGTGGCCAGCGTATTCAACCGCTACAACGACACCACAATCGTGGTCGAAGGACACGCCGATTCTTCAGGCGAGGATTCGTACAATCAGAATCTGTCCGAGCAGCGGGCCGGTGCCGTTCGCGATTACCTTACCCAGGAAGGCGTGAGCCGCAGCCGCATTGAAGCCCGTGGATATGGTGAATCACGTCCCCGTGCGAGCAATAACACCCCAGACGGCCGCCAGCAGAACCGACGCGTCGAGCTGCACGTTCGCGCTCAGGGCTGACCGCGTTCAACCACCGATCTCAACGGCGACCGCAAGGTCGCCGTTTTCGTTCCTGCGTCTGAAATCAACGTAGCAGGGGTCTCGCTCACCCGTTGAAGCGCGATCCCTTTGCGCAGATCCATCGCACCCACCTATCCCGCCCCTTCTATGAAACTCA
Organism: Thermoanaerobaculia bacterium; assembly: GCA_046590705.1. Classification (GTDB taxonomy): domain Bacteria; phylum Acidobacteriota; class Thermoanaerobaculia; order Gp7-AA8; family Gp7-AA8; genus JBKJUK01. The sequence goes on along the minus strand of JBKJUK010000254.1, from coordinate 9,444 downwards.
TAGGTTTTATGCGGGTTTGCGCGACTCGCACTGCACTGCTGAACACTAAGACACGTCACTGTGCGAAGGAGCCGCGCCACCGCCCGCCTAAAGGAAACAAATCAAATTTCCCGCCCGCCTCACAGAGCCGGAGGCCCGGCATTGAGTAGCCCAGACCGTGAGGTCTGGGACACGAATGACACCTCCATCTGTCGTGAGCCCCAGCGGGGCGGCATCGGGGTTTCTTCTCTGCGGTGCCGAGTGGTGTTCGCCAGCGGTGGAAGTCAAGATCGATACGATACGTTGGACCTGCCAGATTTCAACGTCCCGATACCGCCCCGCCGGGGCTCACGAGAAAGAACGGAGCAAATCAATCCCAGGCCTCACGGCCTGGGCTACGACGATGTCGCCCCGCCGGGGCTGAGACGCAGACCGGCAAATATTGATCTTATTTCTTTCTCTCAGTCGCCGCGCAGTGCGGTCCGGGCAGCGGCAACCATTCCTGGAACACGGCCGTCAATTTGCCAGGGTTCACCTCCAATTCGCTCACTCCACGGCAGTTGAGACCAGTACACTGCGGTTACAGGAGAATCTCAGATGCCTGAAGATTTCGATGTCGTAGTCATCGGAGGCGGTACCGCAGGCCTCGTCACGGCCAGTGGCTGCGTCCGCCTCGGGCGGCGCGTGGCCATGATCGAACGTGAAGCACTCGGAGGGGATTGTCTCTGGACCGGATGCGTGCCCACCAAGGCTCTCGTCGCTTCGGCCAAGCTCGCGCATCAGATGCGTCACGCAGAAAAGTACGGCCTGCAGAACGTTGAGCCGCTCATCTCGCCTCGGGCCATCATGGATTCCATGCGCTCTGTTCGCGCAGATATCTCCCGGCATGATGCTCCAAAGAAGTTCCGCGACCTCGGGATCGACGTGATCGAAGGACAGGCTCGCTTCGTTTCCCCGAAAGAAGTCGAGGTCGGTACGCGACGTCTCCGAGCGAAAGACATCGTCATCGCTACCGGATCACGCACCAGCGTTCCACCAGTGCCAGGTTTAGCTGAGACAGGCTTCATTGATCACGCATCTTTCCTCGAAGGCAATGTCTTTCCGAAACGTCTGGTGGTGCTTGGTGGAGGTTACATCGGGATCGAGTTCGCTCAGATTTTCCACCGCTTCGGAACAGAAGTGGTCGTGGTCGAGATGGGTCCGGAGATCATCGTTCGCGAAGATCACGACGTCATCGCCGCAGTGAGAGCAGCTCTCACAGCCGAGGGAATCAAGATACGGACAGGCTGGACTGTCAAGGAAGTTAGACAGGGTAAAGATGGGGAGAAAATCGTACGCATCGAGGACTCGACTGGCCAGGTAGAAATGCTCGAGACTGACGAAGTCTTTGTAGCCTCAGGAAGACGGGGAAACATCGAAGAACTGAATCTCGAAGCGGCCGGTGTGAAACTCAACAGAACCTATGTCGCGGTCGATGCCTATTTGCAGACCAACGTCGCTTCGATCTGGGCCTGCGGCGACGTGCATGGAGCGCTGCAATTCACTCATGTGGCCGCCTACGAAGCCGTCAAGCTCGTGCGCAACATTCTTTTCCCGATGCGAAGCGCTGTCGACTACAGCAACATCCCCTGGGCCCTCTACACCGATCCCGAAGTCGGCCACATCGGCCTCACCGAGAATGAGGCACGCGAGATTCACGGAGATTCCACCAAAGTATACAAAGTGCCGATGAATGACGTCGACCGCGCCGTCGTTGATCGCGCCAGCGCCGGGTTCGTGAAACTCATCGGCGACGCCAAAGGAAACATCCTGGGCGGCCATGTGGTGGGAACCCACGCGTCCACGCTGATCGAAGAGATTGTTCTCGCGAAGAAGAAAGGTGTGAAGATCGGTGAACTCGCACAACTCACCTCTCCCTACCCCTCACTCGCAGATGCCGTGCAGAAGAGCGCTGCTCTTTACTACCAGAATCTCAGCTCGTCCTGGATCGGCGGGATCGCCAGGAAAGTAGCTTCCTGGAGCCAGTAACTCAGATGGGAACAGGGCCGGAGGCCGGGGAAGTTCACTTCCCCCAGCTTGAGATCGCGTCAGAAAAACTCGAAGACCGGGCGGAAGTACGCATTCTTTCAGCAGCGACACTCACGGTTCCGGTCCGCTCGTTGCAGACACCGGAGTCATGAGCTGGAGCAGGAGAACGGTTTTGCTGACCACAGGTCTTTCCCTCCTGCTTGCCACAGCCGTGATTTCAATCCGGTGCGCAAAGGCCTCTTCTCCGCAGCGATCCGCGGTGACGGTCAATCCCGTCGCACGAACGGTCAGCTTCTATGCCACCGTTCATCCAGACGCGATGACTCGCCCGCTAGGAGTGAAGGGACATCACGCCGTGGTCTGGAAAGGCGGACGCGCCTGGCCCTGGGCGCTATTCAGGGCTGAGGCAAGCGACCTCGAAGTGCGGCGCGGAATCGAAGCGCTCGGCGGAAAGGCCGGTGAAAATCTGACGGCCGCCTCCTGGACCGAACGCGAGAATAAAACCAGCCCTGAACCCGACAAGCAGGTGGAGGGCACAATCATCGAAGCATTCGTTCGTTTCACGAAACAGTCCCGGCTCATTCCTCTGGCCCAGCTTCTCAGCGAGCAAGGCGCACCCGCTGCGCGGCTCGACCTTCGTTACGGCGGGAACGAGCGTCACCGGGATGCGTTCAAGTCGGGCTGCATCATCTGCCTCTACTCATGCCCCGGCGGGGCAATCGGCAATCGAGTCCATCCCATACGCGATTACGTTCGGGACGGTGTCACCTATCGTGCAGTGAAAACAGCACTGCCAACTCCCGGCAGTCGCGTCGAAATCATCCTCAAAGTTCATAAGGAGTCATTGTGAGAAAGGCAATTCCAGCAGCACTCATCCTGGCCGTTACCCTGACAACTGGTTGCAGTAGTTTTGGCGTACGAGGCATGAGCGCGGGTGCTCGACTCGAACCGAGAAGCGGATCAATGGCTGCGGGAAGCGTGCGCTTCACCGAACTGTCCGATGGTCAGGTTCGAGTGAACATAGACCTTGCGAACGTTACTCCGGGCGTCCACGGGCTGCACCTCCATCAGCTTGGAGACTGCAGTGCGCCTGACGCCGCCTCGGCAGGACCTCATTTCGACACAACCGGCTCACCGCACGGCGGACCGCTCGACAGCGCACACCACGCAGGAGATTTCGGCAATGTGACCGCCGATTCGAATGGCGTCATCCGTCAGGAAGTGCTGACGAGAGCGATCACAGTCTCAGCAGGACCTAACTCAGTCGTAGGAAAAGCAATCGTGCTGCATGCCGACGCGGACGACTTGAAAAGCCAGCCCGCAGGAAATTCAGGGAAACGAATCGCTTGTGGTGTCGTAGAAACGAAGAACTGATGAATGAGCAGAAAATCCACTCGAGTCGAAACGGTATCCCGGAGACTTCAATGAACGTGCGCCTGACTTCAGTCATCGTCCTGTCACTATTCATGACCCTGACCATGGCCTGCAGCAGTGGTCGACAAGGTTCCACGCGTTCCGTGGAGCCAGCGGTTGCGCCAGGACAGGGCTCGATCACTCTGACTGTGACACCCAACCCCATCGTGGCGAAAAAGGTGTCCGGCGATACCTACGACTTCCCATTCACGATTCTGATCCGCGAGTTCGGCGGATCATCGGTGGACATCGAGGTGGTTCGCATCGACGTCGTCGCGTTCGGCGGCTTGAATGTCTACTCCCAGAGTTTTGGACCGGAAGAGATCACCAGGAGAGGCTTCTCCACCGTGATTGCTCCCCGCGGTGAGCTGAAGTACGACTTCAATCCGCGGAAAGAGGTCGCTGACGACCGCCTTTTCAGCGCAGTGACTGCAAAGCTGCGAGTCGAAGGACTGGATCAGGCCGGCAATCGCGTGAGTGCCGATACAAGCGTCACCGTCGATCGGTAGGGACTGACACCGATCTCGCGCAGCTGTCATCCCGAGCCCCAGACCCGCGCTGCACGGCGACTGAGAGAAAGAAACAGGCTCGCTGAGAATCAGAAGGAGAGCCGTCATCCCGAGAGGCGGGCGGGTGGGTTCGAGGGATCTACGCGCAGGAATCGCGCTGTAAATGTTCAGCGCGATCCTTCGGCGTAGATTCCTCAGTCGCATCGCTCTCTGCGTGTCATAACGAGCGCGGCGTGCTCCTTCGAAATGACGTTACTGATCCGCCGCGGCGGCACTCTTCGACCCTGAGACCGCCGACGCTTGCTCGGGATGGATACCCGCTCGAACGAGAACGCGACCCTAAGCGCCCTGTCCGCCCTTCATCGCTTCAGTACGACGGGTCATCTCTTCTGGGGAGACGTCTTCCATGTGAGTCGCGACCGCCCAGAGGTGACCGAATGGATCGAGCAGCTGACCAGATCGATCGCCGTAGAACTGATCCTGCAGCGGGCGAACTTCCGTCGCTCCCGCTGCGATTGCAGCCGGGAAGGTCACGTTGACGTCCTCAACGTAGACCATCAGCGAGACTGGGTTCCCGGTGCCAGGCGCGGGAGCCTTGAATCCCATCTCGGGATCTTCATCAGCGAGCATGATCACGGAGTTCCCGATCCGCATCTCGGCGTGCCCGACCTTTCCGTCAGCTTCCAACCTGAACATCTCCGTCGCAGCGAAAGCGCGCGAGTAAAATTCGATCGCGGATGCGGCGTCACGAACAATCAGATACGGAGTAATCGAGTGGTATCCCTCAGGGATCGGGTTCACAGGCATGACTTCCTCCATTCTGCAGCGGACCAAAAGAAAGGAGCGGCTCTCGGCCGCTCCCCTCATCGTACTTTGAAACAGCGCGAATTCTACTGAACCGGAGCAGCGGCGGGAACGCAGAACTGATCGAACGCAGACTTCAGTTCAGTGGCGATCTGCTCGGCATCTCGTCCTTCGATCTGGTGGCGCTCGAGCATCTTGACCACTTCACCGTCCTGCAACAGAGCAATGGCGGGTGAAGAGGGGCGGAAACCTGCGAAATACGAGCGCGCCTTTGAAGTTGCCTCCGCATCGTTGCCGGCGAATACGGTGACCATCTTCTCCGGGCGAACTGAATGCTGCAGTGCTTTCGCGACTGCAGGCCGCGCGTTGCCGGCTGCGCACCCACAAACTGAATTCACGATGACAAGAGCAGTTCCCTTCTTGTCGCCAAGAATGGCGTCGACTTCTTCTGCGGTGCGTGCTTCCTGAATGCCGAGACGCGTGAGCTCTTCCCGCATTGGTTTTACGATCTGTTCTGGATACATGGTGTTTCCTCCGTCGTCTGGCGTGAACGTGACTGAGGGTACAGGAAATTGCGAATCCATAAAGAAGGGCGGCCCTTTCGGACCGCCCACCTCGAATTTGCTGCAGTGATCTCAGCTCAGTGGTCGCCGCGGTCATCCACTCTGAATGACTGCACGATCGCGCTGAGTACCTGTTCGTAGTTCCGCGCATCAGCCTCTGGGGTGACAAAAAGCATATAGACCAGATGACCGTCCACCAGCTGCCGTGTGATGAGAGTCACCTGCTCGTCGATGCCTGTGGAGGGCGAACGACCGGCCAGACTCACGCCTAGTCCCGTACCGCCTGAGAGACGAAACTTACGCTGAGAACCACGCACCGGACGGAGATGTGTACTGCTCTGCCTGATCTGTGCGATCAGATCATCAGTTCCTTCCTCGATTGATGTCTGCCGTCCACGCGAGGAGCGACTGTTTCCAAATGGTTCATAGTGATTCACGATCAGGCCGTACACAACCTCGGAACGGCCGTCGACTTCCCCGGCTCCACCACGTGGCGCAAAGGTCACCGCTGCGCCGTTCTCACCGACCACTTCCCAGTTCGAAGGAACCTGCAACTGATAGATTCCTCCTCGGTTCGTGTAAGTACGCATCTGACGAGATGGCGCCTCGACACGCGGAAGGTCTCTTCCTGAGCCGGAACGCGACTGCGGGTCCCTCGACCGGCCACCCGACTGCTGCATCTGTGCAATCTGCTGACTGGTAGGTGCAGGTCCTCCCTGACGGAGCGAAGCCTGTACGCTGTTCAGACGCTCGGTAGGAGATGGTCCTGCGGTTGAACCGAGAATCCGGGCTTCTTTCTGAATCGTTTCGATGCGCTTTTCCGGTGCGGGATGACTGGCAAGCCAGGCCACCTGGCGTCGACTGTCACTCTTGGCCAGAGTTTGAAAGAAGCTGACCATGTCGGTCGGGTTGTAGCCCGTCTTGGCGAGAATCTGTGAACCGATGATGTCGGCCTGCGTTTCAGCTTCCCTGCTGTACTTGAGGAACACAGCGTTAAGTCCGAAACCGCCAACCGCATTGATGATCTGTCCGGCCCCGGCTCCGACCTTTCCGCCGAGGATACCGCCGAGAATTCCGATCCCGGCCTGAGTCAGATATGCTTTCGAGGCGTTGTGCGTTCCATGCCTGAGTGCAGCGTGCGCGATCTCGTGCGCCAGAACGCCAGCCACTTCACCCTCGTTGCGTGCAGATTCGATGATTCCGCGATTCAGGTAGATGTAACCACCGGGCAGCGCGAAAGCATTCAGGTCGGACGCGTTGACCACTTTGAACTGGTAGCGGAACTTCGGACCCGGCGCATTTGCGGCAAGCCGCTGGCCGATGTCGTTCACGAAGTCCTGCGCGCGGTCGTCGCGGGAAATTGGAAGCTGCTGCTCAGCCTGGGCCGCCGATTGCTGCCCGATCTCCATGTCCTGCTGCGGACTGAATAAGTTGAAACCACTTTTCACTTTGGTCTGGGCATGACCAAGAGTAGGCGCGAGCAGCAGCGCGGCCACGAGTGCGACGGCTCTGGTTCTCGCTGAGGTTGTTGCGTTCATGTTCTTTCCCCCTTGTTAGGTTGCCGGGGTGAGTGATTGCAGCGATGATGCCGAGCTTTCCGGGGCTGATTGCGTGATTTACGGCGTAGGACCAGTGAAACTGCGCGATTGCAATGACACTCTGCACCAGAAAAGAGACAGTCGCAGGGGCGCCCACTCTCGGGTGCCTTTTTCGTAACGGCCTCGCGAACTCGTATCGAGAAGGTGTGGAAAGTTAAAATTCGCGGACGACTCACCTGAAGCGCAGATATGTGTGGCACAGGCAATCCTGCCTGTGGCGCGGAGAAGTGAGTCCACACCCATTGCGCCGTGCTTCGCTCATGTCGCCGTAGGGGTGGTACGTCGGTTACGGGGAACGAAATCGTCCTTGGACGTCAGAGCATCGCCTCACAGGCAGGATTGCCTGTGCCACACAACCGCTTCCACCCGCAGGTTTTCCGTTACCTCACCCGCGGCGCGCGGGTGCGGGATGGTCGCCGGTTGAGATTCGCGAGCGCGACAAGGTCACTGGCATCGATGAAACCGTCGTCATTCACATCCGCTCCCCAGCTTCCTCGGAAACTCCCCAGATGAGCGTGGATCGTCAGATCCCCGTCTCCATCCAGAATCTCGCGGGAAATCGCGTCGAAATCCGCGTCGTCGACTTTTCCGTCGCCATTCGCATCTCCCTTGATCGGAAGGATGATGCGGTACAGGCCGCCCGGTGTTCCGAAAACGACTTCGCCCTTGCTGTTCTGAGCGAGATCGATGATGGGAGCAGTCTCGCCCTTGATGAGCTCGAGCGGCTCAACAAAAACCTCGGAGGCACGATTCGGAAACCAGTAGATCGTCTTGGGGACAAAGCCCGCAGTGAAGACTGTCTCTTTACCAAAGCCTCCGGCCCCATTCGCCAGGAAGACTCCGGTAGGCGCGACCGTTCCGCTGAACACCCAGGATGGCGGGCTGGTACCGGGGAATTGCGGCTCGTTGCCGGAGGTAAGCGGCCAGCCAAGGTTTTCTCCAGGGGAAACCACATGAATTTCGTCGTTACCGACCGCACCGTTATCGGTCACGACCAGACGACGGGAGACCGGCTCCCAGGCCAGGTCAAAGGCATTACGCAGGCCGATGGCGATGCGCGTGACCACACCCGACGTTGAAATGCGGAAGAGCTTTCCGCCTGGTGAATTCGGGTCCTGCGCAGTCGTCTGCGCGCCGAAATCACCGAGCGTGACGTAGATGAATCCCTCAGGATTGACGATCGGATTCCCCCCATGGTGTTCCGACGAGCAGGGACGGCCGTTGTCACAGAGAAAACTGGCGATCTGCTGCAGCGTACCGTCGACCAGGTTGACGATGCCGATGAGGTCGGCCGTGAGATCGGGTGCGACGTAGTGCACAACCGCGGAAGTGTCTGATAGAAGGGCCATCCCCAGCAGAACTGCATTCCCCTCGGAGGCTGTTGGTACTGTGGCCACCAGGACTGAACCAGAGGTTTCGAGACGAAAAATTCTGCCGTCGGTCGCCGTGTAATAGAGACGATCGCTGGAATCGAACACAAGCGACGTGACGAAACCCTGGAGCGGAGCGATCCGCTCGACCCGGAAGCCGGGCAGAGTCTCAGCGTGTACCGATAGGCCTGTGAGCATGAATAAAACGACGAGCAGGGATTTGAGCAACCGGGTCTCCGAGGAATGGTGTTCGCAGGACGCATTATGCCAAGAGCGAACCACAACGGAATTACGCACCTCGTACAGAATTCGTCGTTCGCTGATAAAAGCCTTGCTTGTTCGAGGTGTGATCGCGATAATGCCGCTCCCCTGACCCGGAAGGAATGCCTTCGCAAACGGTCTGGTTCAGGACGGTATTGCTGAGCACTCGCCAGCAACGACAAGTGTCGCGGGGTGGAGCAGTCTGGTAGCTCGTTGGGCTCATAACCCAAAGGTCGCAGGTTCAAATCCTGCCCCCGCAACCAATTTCGAAAATCTAAAGTCAGCAACTCGGCCGCTCGGAAGAGCGGCTTCTTATTTGAGACAGCACCTGTTGGCCAAACGCTGGTGAACGTCTCTCTCACTGAGCGCCGCCTCCCAGGTGGCCGAACCGCCGGCATCCCTGCCGGCCTCGCGCTTCAGAGCAACTTGCTCCAGAGTCGAGGCAAAACCAAGGTCTGGCCCACAAAACTCTCATCCTCTGCTACTCACCAGTGGTTGCTGATACGCTTCCTGGAGGTCGGCCCACCCGCCCGCGCACGCCTGTGTGACTTTAAGAGGAAAAATCTCGCTACCACTCGATTCCCAGGAAAGATTGCAGCGAAATCGCAAGAGAAACAACTAAGATTGCCGGATGCAGAACCTGACGATTGGACTACAGGCCCTGGTGGCCGCGGCGATCTTTTTTGTGTGGGTGGTGAGGTACGACAACATCGTGCAGGAGTTCAAGGCGTTTGGCCTGCCGGACTGGCTGCGAGATATGGTCGGCATTCTGAAACTTACGTTCTCGCTGCTCTTGCTCGTCGGGATCGAACGACCGGTCTTCTCCGTCGTCGGTGGCGCGGGCATCGCCGCCCTGATGGGAGCCGCGATCGTTACCCACCTTCGAGTGAAAAACCCGGTGTTCAAGATGCTTCCCAGC
>JBKJUK010000087.1:0-18688 GCA_046590705.1 Thermoanaerobaculia bacterium | reverse complement strand
AAGAACGTCGGTACCGGAAAGACGGTCACGCTCACTGGTGCAACGCTGAGCGGAACAGATGCAGCGAACTACACACTCACCTCGGTGGGCACGACCACCGCCAACATCACTGCGCTGAATGTGACGGGTAGCTTCACAGCGAGCAGTCGTGTGTATGACGGAACAACCAACGCAACAGTCGCTTCGCGGAATGTGACTGGAGCGATTGGCGGCGATACGGTAAGTCTCACCGGCGGAACAGCAACGTTCGCAGACAAGAACGTCGGAACAGGAAAGACGGTCACGCTCACTGGTGCAACGCTGAGCGGAGCGGATGCAGGGAACTACACGCTCACCTCTGTAGCAACGACCACCGCCAACATCACGGCCCTGGGCGTGACGGGAAGCTTCACGGCGAGCAGCCGTGTGTATGACGGAACCACCAATGCGACGGTCGCAACGCGGAGCGTGACGGGAGCCATTGCCGGAGATACGGTAAGTCTCACCGGAGGGACGGCGACGTTCGCAGACAAGAACGTCGGTACCGGAAAGACGGTCACCCTCACGGGTGCAACGCTGAGTGGAACAGACGGGGGCAACTACACGCTCACCTCGGTGGGAACTACCACCGCGAACATCACCGCGCTGGGCATCACCGTCAGCTTTACAGCCGCGAATAAATTCTTCGACGGCAGCAGAACTGCGACCATCACCTCGCGAACTCTCAACGGTGTTCTCCCGGGCGACGATGTCAGCGTGCTCGGGGGCACTGCATTGTTTGACGATTCGAACATCGGAACGCTCAAGAACGTTACCGCCAGCGGCTTCACGCTTGCCGGTACAGCCGGAGCGAACTACTTCATCGTCAGTGTCGCCCCGACCACCGCAAACATCGAAAGCAGCGTGGTCCCCGTTTTCGCGGTTGTCTCTGGCTCAGCGGCAATCTGCGACGGGGGCGAGGCTACAATCAATGTCGAGCTCACCGGGACCGGACCTTGGAACCTCAACTGGTCTGATGGGTTGAGCGAGACGGCAACTTCGTCAACGCATCGTCGCACCGTCAGGCCTGTCGCGAGCACCACCTACACGATCGTTTCCCTGCGTGACGGAGTCTCATCGGGTACTGCGTCCGGTGCGGCAGAGATTACGGTGACAATTGTCACGCCACCGACCATCCTCTCGCCGGTGACCGTCGAACTCGGAAAGCCGGTAACTCTGCGGGCCTCCGCCGGGTACAGCGCTTATCAGTGGTTCCTCAATGGTTCTCCGATCGCGGGTGCCATCTCTGAAGAGCTTACGATCGCCTCGATTCGCGAGACCGATGTCGGCAGCTACTCCGTGAGTGGCGCACGTGGCGGATGTTTGTCACGTCAATCAGCGCCGTACTCACTTGTTCCACTCGCTTTGTCGACCGATGATGCGGTCATCGCTGTGGTCGGTACCGCTCGAGGTCTCGGCGGTTCGTTATTCCGCACAACGGTGTACCTCGTCAACGGCACCGCCGACACCATGCAGGGGGAGATCAGTTTCCTGATTGACGGCGTGATCGTGAAATACGCATACACGCTGCTGCCAGGTGAAACGAAATTCATCGATGATCTGCTGCCACCATCGTTCAACGGCGTAACCACCGCGAGTGTTCGACGACTGATTGGTCCGGTTCCGTCCATCATCGCGCACGTCTTCAATGATGGTCGCGAGGCAGGAACGGCAGGCATGATCCAGCGCGCCATTCCGATCGGATCGACTCTTTCGCTTGGCGATCGAGCCGTACTCGTAACCCCGATCGATCCGGTGACCACCCGTTTCAGCGTTGGCCTGCGTGCGCTCAGTTCAGGACTTACCGTGCGAGTTGCGCGACGTGACGCGGCCGGCAAACTCCTCGGTTCGTTCGAGCGGAGCGTGGCGGCATCGTCGCTGACTCAGGAGGCAATTGCATCGCTCCTGGGCGAACCCGCAGGAAGCAGCGAGTCACTCAGTTTCGAGGTCATCGCGGGGAGCGGCGTTATCTATGGCGCTGCGACCGACAATGAATCGAATGATCCAAATCTGCAGGTGGCATACAAAGTGGTCAATCGCGTCCCGAGCGGGAGATACATAGTCCCTGTTGCAGGGTCGCTGACTGGCGCTCTCGGTTCGCGCTTTGCGACCGGCCTGCAGCTTCACAACCCGGCCGACGTAGCGATCGGCGCTACGCTCACCTTCCATCCTGCGGGTGCGAGTGCGGCTGATTCCGATCCTCGTCTCGAGGTAACAGTACCGGCTCGCGGAACACTGGCGATGGCAGACGTAGTGCGATCCATGGGTACGACCGGTATCGGTAGCCTCGATATCGCGACTACAGCGGCAATACGCCCGATCGGAATGGCACGGGTCTACAGCATCGCCGCGGGCGGTCAGACAAGTCTCACGATGGACCTGATACCGGAAGAAGACGTCCTCCGTAAGGGTGAAGTTGGCGTGATCGTCGCGCCACATTCGATTGCAGCGGCACGCTTCAACATCGGCGTGCGGACGCTCGGATCGGGCGCCACGCTCACCGCCACGGTCCGCAGGGCCAATGGCGAGATCATGAAAGTTACGAGCCTGTCCTTCGCTCCTAACTTCTTCACTCAATCCTCCGCTGCTTCGTTGCTGGGGATCGAGTTGGTCGGGGGCGAGTCGGTGTTGTTCGCAACGACAGAAGGCAGCGCGATTGTTTACGGAGTCTGGACGGACAACAAGACCCAGGATCCGGCGCTGCATTTCGCCGCCCGTCCCTAGTCGTCGAACAGGAGTTCCAGAAGGGCAGGCGGTCATGACCGCCTGCCCTTTTTTCTTTGTGGCGCCCCTTCAAAGAGGCTGACGGCCCACATCGTTTTCGGTTTTGAGCGACTCGAAGGCAACAGCGTATTGCTTTTTCTGCTCTCCTCTGGCCACTACCGGAGGTTAATCTCTCCGAGTCGATGCAACCGTCCAGTTTCTGAACAAAATCTTCGAATTGGACGGCTCATTCGAGATTAAAATCACGCTAAATCGTTTGTTTAAATAGACTTACATCACGAACATCTCTGACACGCTTTTTGAAATTGTGGTCAGGCATGATCACTCTCAAACCCCTCGTGACGCTCGCAATCATCACCTCCTTCCCGATTGTCGTCCTGGAGGCGAGCGCCGCGGCGATACCGCCACTCATTCTGTCGACCGCGAGCACGACGAGCGAGGTGCAGCCCCTGATGATCGACCGTGCCGGGGCACGCGAACTGGCGCGCTTCACCGCAAAGCTCAGTGCGCCTCGCCTGGAGCCCAACCTGCGACACGAAGCTAACGTCGAAACACTCGAGACTCCAGTCGTCCTGCTCGCCGACCGCTCGAGCAAAAACGGCGGCTCCCCCTTCGCCCTGAACGTGCTTGGAAAGATCGTCGTCGATGGAGCCCGGACACTTCGTCTGAACATGAGTGGTGCCACTCCGGGAACAGTGCTTTGGATTGCTGGCTCCGACGATGAAGAACTCGAACGATTTGAACCCAACGGCGACACGACCTGGTCGCCGACCACGCATGGCTCGACGGTCTACATTGCGGCGCAGAGTGTCACCGCAGGAATCACCATCGCCAAAATGGCGATCGGGACACTCGCCACGACGGTCACTCCGTCATGTGCGAAAGACGCGGCTTGCGCGCAGCAGGATCAGACAGGTGAGATTCGCAATGCAGGACGAGCCATCGCGTTGATCAACTTCGTGCGTGGAGATGCTTCGTATTCCTGCACAGGTGGAGTTCTGAACGACGCACTCAACAGCCAGACGCCTTACATGCTGACCGCGCAGCACTGCATCTCGAACGCAGCGGAAGCAGCGTCGATCGAAGCTGTGTGGAACCTGCGGTTTGAATCCTGTGGAAGTACGCAGGTGGCATCGGTCACGCGAACCTACGGAGCCAAACTGTTGGTTGCGTCGGCGTCGAGCGACGTCGCGCTGCTTCGGTTGAACAGAAGACCCCCAGGTGGTGTCTTCCTCGGCATTGATCCCTCGCGCGTCCAGACAGGGACCGAAACCTACCGTTTATCGCACGCCAGCGGAGCTCCTCTCACATACAGCACAGGCGCCGTTCACACTGCCATCAACGCATGCGGGTCAGCACCGCAGCCGGCATTCCTTTACACCCGAACTACGGAGGGAGCGATCGCTTCCGGAAGTTCGGGAGCTCCACTCCTGGTGAAGGGGCTGCGTGTTGTGGGCCAGCTTCTTGGCCGCTGCGGGCCTTCACCGAATGATGCCTGCGCAATCTACAACGACACTGTTGACGGTTCAATCGCTGAGTCCTGGCCTCTCCTCGCTCCCTACCTCGACCCTCCTGCACCGGTCCGAAAACGCACCGCAAGAATGTAGGTTAACCCGCATTTCTCGCTGGGTTTCGTCGTGGGGCGTGGAGATCGCCCAGCCTGCGGGTAGTGCGCTTCCTGTGCGCGATCCGGCTGCCGCTTGGCGGCCAACGATGGGCGAGCCTGCGATACCATGCCGGAGACGATGAGCGGCTCGATCTTCTTCTATCTCAACGGCCAGGCGCGGACCCCTCGTGCGCATGAGGCGTTTCAGACACTCGCGCAGTATCTGCGACAGAACGCCGGAGCCACCGGAACGAAGATCGTCTGCGAAGAAGGAGACTGCGGCTCTTGCACAGTTCTCGTCGGCCGCCCTGAGGGAGACACACTGCGATACGCTCCCATCAATTCCTGCATCCAGTTCGTTTATCACGCAAACGGAACTCACATCGTGACCGTTGAGGGGCTGGCTCCGGAGGGCGCACTTCATCCTGTGCAGAAGGCCATGATGGCCTGCCATGGCGCGCAATGCGGATACTGTACGCCGGGCTTCGTCGTAGCAATGTGCGCACTTGCTGAGCAGAAGAAGGATCCATCCGAAAAGGATGTGAAGGACGCACTGACGGGCAACCTCTGTCGGTGCACCGGATACACACCGATCATTCAGGCAGCCATGAGCGTCGATCACAAATCGCTTGTGCCGATGAGTGAGCGTTATCCAGATCGGCAGATCGCTGCTGCGCTGACTGAGCATCTCACTTCGCCGGTCGATATCGAAAGCGGCGGACGAAGGATCGTCATCCCCGATTCACTCGACGAAGCTGTCCAATTCAAATCCGCTAATCCGGACGTGGTGATCGTCCAGGGTGCGACAGATCTCGGAGTCCAGCACAACAAGCGGCACCTCCGCCCCGCGGCGTCGATGAATCTTTCACGGATCGCAGAACTCCAGCAGATGACTCTCGAAGGCTCCGTGCTGAACGTCGGCGCGTCCGTGACGCTTGCGCGCATCGAAACATTCATGCGGGAGCGTGTTCCCGAATTCTTCGACATTCTCTGGCTCTTCGGCGCGCCGCAGATCAAGAACGCAGGAACGCTGGCAGGAAATCTGGCCAATGCTTCTCCGATCGCAGACTCGATCCCGTTTCTCTACGTGATGGAAGCCTCGGTCGAATTGACCGGCACTTCAGGTGTCCGACGTATTCCGCTCGAGTCGTTCTACCTCGGATACAAGAAACTCGATCTGGCGGCAGACGAGATCATCACGAAGATCCTGATTCCCCTGCCCGACGCCGAACTTTTGAAGCTATACAAAGTATCCAGGCGAAAGAACCTCGACATCTCCACCGTCACCGCTGCATTCCTGATTTCGATTTCGGAAAACGCGATCAGCAAGGCTCACGTCGCCGTCGGCGGCGTAGGACCGACCGTGCTTCGTCTACACCAGGTCGAGGAGTTTCTGCAGGGCCGCTCGTTGTCGCTCGAGACAATGCTGCATGCGGGAGAGATTGCAAAGAGTCAGATCACTCCTCTCAGCGACGTCCGCGGCTCGGCGGAGTTCAGGCTGCAGCTGATCAGCAACCTCTTCGAGCGCTTTTTCCACGACACCAGCGACAGGCGGGATTCATGGGCGTCGTAGGTCAGAATCTTCCGCACGATTCTGCGGCCGGTCACGTTACAGGCCAGTCGATCTACATTGACGACATCCCGCGGGTACGCGGCGAGCTGATCGTCGAATTCTTCTGGGGGCCCGTTTCGCACGGAAAGATTTTGAGTCTCGATCTTTCAGATGCGTGGAAAGTCGATGGCGTGGTCGGTCTCTTCACAGCGAAGGACCTAGCACACAACACCTTCGGTCCGATCATTCAGGATGAGACCCTGCTTGCGGAAGACGAGATCCTTTTCATGGGTCATCCGATTGTGGTCATAGCGGCGACCAGCCGCGAGAGCATTCGCAACGCGAAGCGCGCCATTCGTCTGGAGGTGGAAGAACTCGTCCCCATCCTTACGATCGACGAGGCCATTGCCGCGGGTTGCTTCATCGGGGAAGAGCGACGCATCGTCTGCGGCGATGTCGATTCCGCACTGGCAGGCAGCGAGGGAGTTCTGGAAGGAGTGTTCGTCAGTCACGGTCAGGACCATTTCTATCTCGAGTCGCAGGCTGCCATCGTCTATCCAGGTGAGAACGACACGCTGACGATTCATTCATCGACGCAGCATCCCAGCGAAGTGCAGCATGTCACTTCCGAACTGCTCGGATTGCAACTCAATCAAATCGTAGTGATCACAAAGCGAATGGGCGGCGGATTCGGTGGAAAAGAATGTCAGGCCACGCATCCCGCGGTGATGGCTGCGCTCGTGGCGCAGAAGACCAGGCGCGCTGCGCGGATCGTGTACACGAAAGACGATGACATGCAGGTCACTGGAAAACGTCACCCGTTCCAGTCGCGCTTCCGCGTCGGTCATACCGCCGAGGGGTTGATCACTGCGCTCGATGTACAGCTATTTTCGGATGGTGGCGCGTACGCCGATCTTTCTCCCGCAGTCATGGGCCGGGCCATGACCCACATCGACAACGCCTACTACCTGCCAAATGCGCGAATCGTCGGAAAGGTCTGCCGCACGCATATGCCTCCGAACACAGCATTCAGAGGGTTCGGCGGCCCGCAGGGCGTTGCCACCATCGAGAACATCATCGAAGAACTTTCGTTGAAGCTTGGTATCGATGCTGCCCAGATCCGACGAATCAACATGTACGGAACTGGCGAGCGTGCGCTCACACCGTACAGACAGCACTTCGAGCACAACAATCTTCCGCGCCTTTTCGACGAACTGATGAAACGATCGGCGTACGTCGATCGACGCGCCGAGGTCGAAGAGTTCAACCGCACCTCGAAGACGCATCTGAAAGGCATCTCCATCACCGGAGTAAAATTCGGAATCTCCTTCAATACGAAGTTTCTGAATCAGGCCAATGCGCTGGTGAACATCTACGGTGATGGAACGGTGCAGGTCTCCACCGGAGCGACGGAGATGGGCCAGGGAGTCAACACCAAGATCCGTCAGCTGGTGGCCGACGAGTTCAGTATTGATCCCAGTCACGTCGTGGTCATGACCACTTCCACGGAAAAGAACAACAACACCTCGGCCACGGCCGCATCCAGCGCAGCCGATCTCAACGGAAGTGCTGCCGTCGACGCCTGTCGTCAGCTCAAGGAGCGACTGGTCGCCAGTGCCGCAGATTTTTTCTTCCTCGCCGATGAAAGTGTGGAACGCTCCGAGGAGTCGGTGGAGTTCAGGGAGGGATTGGTCTTTGATCGGCGTGCGCCGGAAGCAAGGCGGATGACTTTCCCCGAGCTCATTCGTTTCGCCTACCTCGAGCGGATTGATCTCGGCGCGCGTGGCTTCTACGCCACTCCCGGTCTCTCGTGGGACTGGGTGACAGGCGTGGGATCGCCGTTTCGATATTTCACGCAGGGGTGGGCAGTCTCGGAGATTTCGCTTGATCGCGCTACAGGAGAAGTTGTGGTCGAGCGCTCCGATGTCCTGATGGATATCGGACGGCCAATCAATCCCGGCATCGATCATGGACAGATGACCGGCGCCTTCGTGCAGGGAATGGGATGGGTGACCACCGAGAGTCTTCGTTATGCGCCGAGCGGCGAACTCTGGTCTCACTCACCGACCACCTACAAGATCCCGAACATTCAGGACGTTCCGCGCACCTTCAATGTCGACTATGTGGAGATTGACAACAGTGTAAATATCCGCGGCAGCAAGGCGGCCGGAGAGCCTCCCCTGCTTCTGGCAATTTCAGTCTGGACCGCGATCAAGCACGCACTCTCTTTCGCTTCCGGTGGCCGGATCCCGCAGCTCGACCTTCCAGCAACGAACGAAGAGATCGTGATGCGGCTTGCAGAATACAAAGCGCCTGAACGCTCCGCGTCGCTGTCGGCTGGAAGTTAGGATGGCAACCTGCTCTGTCCGCGTGTCATCCCGAGCCCTTGACCGCGCTGCGCGGCAACTGAGAGAAAGAAACAGGATTGCGGAGCATCAGCAGGAGAGTCGTCATTCCGAGCGGCGGGATGGGCGGGTGCGAGGAATCTACGCACAAGGACCGCGCTGCGAATTACGAGCGCGATCCTTTCGCGTAGATTCCTCAGTCGCAGTTCGCTCTGCGTTAGATACCGAGTACGGCGGGCTCCTTCGGAATGACGGATGCTGCTGCGTTGGGGCGGAATTCTTCCGCCCGCAAACCCGCATAAAACCTATGAGTTTCTTAGAAGCGGGCGGATGGGTGGGGCGTGAGGGATCCCCGGCGATAGTACATGCTGAGTTTCAGGCAACGGTATGATGCGTACTTTCTTTGAGCGGCTGCTTGAACTGATCAATGCAGGAACTCCCTGCGTGTCGATCACTCTCGTCGATGGAATCGGAAGTATCCCGAGTGTGGCCGGCGCCAAAATGATCGTTACCAGCGCTGGCCTCGAATACGGGACGGTCGGCGGAGGGAAGGTGGAACGCCGGGCAATCGAAGAAGCGCAGAAGATCCTTCACGCCGACCTTCGCCAGAACACTTCGCTCGTACAGTGGAACCTGAACAAAGACATCGGCATGACCTGCGGCGGCTCGGTCAAACTCTATTTCGAAGCGTTCAATGTCGGTACATGGAACATTGTGATCTTCGGCGCCGGCCACGTCGCTCAAGCGCTCACCGCGATCCTCCTAGAACTCAACTGCGCCATCACCGTCATCGACGCGCGCGAGGAATGGCTGTCGAAGCTCCCTCAGTCACTAAAACTCACGGCCAGACAGTGCACTGACATGCCGTCCGAGGTTGCCACCCTTCCCGACGATGCCTTCGTGATCCTAATGACCATGGGTCACACAACAGATAAACCGATTCTTCTGGAAATTCTCCGGACTCGCAGCTTCCCCTACGTGGGGGTCATCGGAAGTGAAGCCAAGGCGGTTCGCTTGCGTCAGGATGTCACCGAGGTCGGACTCGATGACGAGAAACGTCAGGCATTTTATTGTCCGATCGGTCTGGCGCTCGGTACGAACGCGCCGCACGAGATCGCGATCAGCGTGGCCGCACAGTTGCTCGGCGAGCGCGACCGGATGCAGCTGTCGAAACCACGAAGAATTCTGGAATAGGGCTGCCTATTCTTCTGCAGTGGGCTCGCCTGCCTCTCACTCGCACGGCGCTGTGTGCGTTGATCTTCCGGCCGAAGAATTGGCGTACGGACTTTTGATAGCTAAACGTCTTGAGACGGCGCACGTCCCCACCGGCATGCATTCTGCTTTTGGCTGCGCGTGAGCTCCGAAATCCGCACCCTTTCCGCCGCACGCAATGCTGCGACGTTCTGCATCCCGAATCATACCCTGAGGGAAATCATCATCACGCGTGTCTTCGTGCGCACCGGCATCAACCTGAGGGAGATTCACTCCGATCAGGAGTCGGACTCAACCATAGTGGCGAAGATATTGAGTGTGTTCCAAGACCTCGGTTATCCGCTTTCCGGAGACAATGATGAACACGACCAAAACGCTTAGTGCCTGGACAACGCAGACGGATCCCCATAAGGCTTTCGACGAACTGGCCGGTCAGATCGACGACCGTCCCGGCGCCATCGTCTTCTTCGTTCCAGACGGATACGACGGCAGCACGCTCTCCCACCTTCTCGCGGAGCGCTTTCAATGTACGGTAGCAGGATGCACTACGGCCGGAGAAATCAGCGACCGCGCCGTGCAGGAGCGGGGCGTAGCGCTGGTGGCAATTGGTGCCGACAAGGTTCAGCGCGCTGCGGGCGTGCTGGTCGACTTCGGAGAGAACACGGGCGACGCCGTACGCAAGGGCGTGCAGCAACTTGCTTCCAATCTGAAGATCGACGTGCGCGCGGTGGACCCCAGGCAGTACGTCGGTATCGTGCTCATCGACGGGCTGTCCCAGGTTGAAGAGGAGGTCAACCACGCGCTCGGTACCGCCGCACCGGGGTTGCTCTTCGTGGGCGGCTCGGCTGGCGACGATCTCGAGTTCAAACATACCGCGATCTTCCTCGACGGCAAGACCTCCAGCCGCGGAGCAGTACTGGTGTTGATGGAGGTACTGGTTCCGGTGGCCGTCACCAAAACATTCAGCGCCGAATCCACCGGTCATCGATTTCGTGTCACGCGCGCCCACGAAGCCACGCGCACGGTCTATGAGATTGACTACAAGCCCGTCCTCTCCACCTACTCTCACCTGATCGGCGTGCCGCAGGAAGAACTGAACTTCAACGTGTTCATGCGCTATCCATGGGCGATGGTGGAGGGGAATGACGCCTGGATACGCAGTCCCAGTCGAGCCATGCCTGACGGTGGGCTGCAGTTCTTCTGTGCTATCGAAAATGGGATGGAGCTCACAGTAATGAAGCAGACCCCGATCATCGACGCCACTAGAAAAGCCTTCGACCACGCAGCTGTGCAGTGCGGAGGAAAGGTGAGTGCGGCGATTATCTTCAACTGCGTCTATCGCCGCGTGGAACTCGATCAGTCCGACCTTCACCGCGAGTACGCAGAGTTGTACAAGAACTTTCCGACCGCCGGTTTTCACACCTACGGAGAGAGCATGATCGGCCACATGAATCAGACCTGCACCGCGCTTTTTTTCGGCTGATGCCCGGTCGTTCCAGCCGAAGTCTTTCGCGCATCCGGCACACAGTGAGAACTGAGAACTCATCTGAAAAGCCTTTGCTCTACTGACCCTGCCCTGACAGAGAAAGTTAAGCGCGACTCAGCACCGGCCGCAGAAGCCCGCCACGCCGAGGTCAGCCGGGACGGAGCAGAGTCCGTCTCAGGTGAAGATGTGCTTCCGCGCTGCCTCGCTGATGGCGACCACTGCAGGATGCCTGATTTTCCGCTCGACCGAGATCGCATAAAAACGCTGTCGGACCTCGGTGGCGTGTCCAATGAGTTGAACCTTGTAGCGCTGCCTAACTTCCATCGCGACCACATCAGGCGCTGCGAAGACACCAAGGCCCGCCTCTCCGGCGATCTTTACCAGCGCGGCGTCGTCAACCTCAGCGATGACTTTTGGCCGTATGTCGAGAGAGTTGAACCACTCCTCCAGCGTTCGGCGGAGTGCCGAGTTGGCTCCCGGCAGGAGAAAGGGAACGCCGTCGAGCGAGCGAGGAAATTTGCGCCGGCAAGCCTTCGCGATCTCAGGTGCCGCGAAGAAAGAGGTACCGCACTCGCCGAGAGGATGACTGAAGGCCCGGACTGAGGTGGCCGGGCCCGCTGGCGCGTCCGAGAGGACGACGTCGACCGTATGCATCGCCAACTCCCCCATGAACCCTTCCGCAGACCCCTCGCGACAGATGACGCGGACCTCCTCTTCGAGGTGGAAGGCCGGCTCCAGGATTCGGTACACGACGGATTTCGGGAGTGTGTCGGAGATCCCAACCACAAAGCGGGTCGGCCTTCCGCCCGCTCGTCCCCTGGCCGCGTCCATGAACTCGCGCCCGAGGGAAAAGATCTCGTCGGCGTAACGGAGGGCGACACGACCGAACTCGGTGAGCACTAACTGGCGCCCCTTCCTTTCGAAGAGTTTCTCGCCAAGGACCTCCTCGAGCCGGTGAATCTGAGCGCTGATGGTGGGATGGGCGAGTCGAAGCTCTTTGCTCGCCTCGGTGATGCTTCCCTTCTTCGCGACAACCCAGAAATAGAGGAGGTGGTGGTAGTTCAGCCATTCCATCCAAGAAGCATACAACGGTTTTTACTACAGATCGCGACGCAACTTTCTAATAGACGACAGATGCCCACGAGCCTACATTGCGTTCAGGACTGAGTAGAAGGAGAAAAGCCATGAGAGTCGATCCAGCAATACCTGGCGCGCGTTCGTCGCGGCAGGTGCAGCGCACGAAGAGTCAGATCGTCACCGAAACCCAACGCAGGAACACTGTGGTTCCCGAAAGGTCAGACATCCAGTCACCTCAGGAGGTGACCAATGAACCGGTGTCCCACGGAATGGGTCTGGATCAGCTCAGACTCCACATTCGAACGCTCATCGCGCTGGAACCGACAGAGGCGCCAGTCATCAGCTGCTACGTGCATTCTGCCGTCGAGCGGAACGGCTCAGAGCCGTCTTTGTTTGACGGCCGGGTCCGCACCATGCGCAAGGTTCTCACTGGCCAGGAACGCGACGACTTTGACGCGGCCTTCGAGAGTGTTCAGCGTTACCTGGACACGGAAATTCGACCGATGACGCAAGGCGTGGCGGCGTTCGCACGCGCCGGCAGTCGGCCCTTCTTTCTGGGCTTGCAGTTTCAGGTTCCGCTCCCTGACCGACTGTCAGTGAACACCACACCAGACATCTACCACCTGGTCGAGCTGAAGGATACCTACCACCGGTACGTCGTGATGATCTCAACGGAAGAGAAAGTCAGGATCCTCGAGGTGACGCTTGGGTCGATCACGCGCGAGCTCTGGGCCGAGCGGCCGGAGCTGCGCGAGCGTGTGGGCAGGGAGTGGACGCGCGAGCACTACCAGAATCACAGGCGCGACCGCGACGAGCGATTTTTGAAGGAGAAACTCGAACTGCTGGACAGGCTGATGGCCGCCGGCGGGCATACTCACCTTATCCTTGCCGGAAGCCCGCGGCTGACAGCGCGCGTCCGGAACCGCCTGCCCAGGCACCTTCAAGCCAAGCTCGTTGACGTCGTCCCCGCGTCTGAGCGCGCGCATGTTGCGGACGTTGTGACGGCCACGTTGTCGAGCTTCATCGACCGCGAACAACAGGAGTCGCTCGATTCAGTGGTCGAGCTCGTGAGCGCCCTCAGGCGCGGTGGGCTGGCAGCAGCAGGAACCGCGGCAACACTCGAGGCTTTGCGACGCAGCCAGGCCGACGTCCTGGTCATGGCCTGCGCATTCGAGCCCGGGCCCGCGTGGCGCTGCAGTCATTGCGGATGGGCCGGAGCGCTCTCTCCTCAGCCCGATAGCTGTCCGGATTGCAACTCGAGCGGGTTGCAATCGGCGAACCTCAAGGAAGTGATGGTCAAGCTAGCCGAACGTCAGTCACTCGAGGTTAAGATCGTTCGGCACAGTGATTTACTCATGGCGCTTGGCGGGGTCGGTTGCCTGCTTCGGTATGCCACTCGCTCGAGCGAGGAATGACACGATTTCGAAACGCTACTTCAAGCGACCTATTGTTGGTGCCCTCGAGTTTCTTCGACGGTGATCCTGCTACGACAAACAAAGGAATTCAATGATATTGCTGTGGACCGGGTTCATCGGCTTTGTGCTTCTGATGCTTGCGTTGGATCTTGGAGTCTTTCATCGTCACGCCCATGTGATACGAGTGAAGGAGGCTCTTCTCTGGTCGGCCTTGTGGATCACCCTGGGACTGGCCTTTACCGTATTCGTCTATCACGGGTACGAAGGTCAGTGGTTCGGGCTGGGGACGACGGTTGACGCTGCGGACGGCCTGGTCAATGACGGCCGGATTGCTGCGGAGAAGTACCTGACGGGATACGTCGTCGAGAAATCGCTGAGTGTCGACAACATCTTCGTCATCGCGATGATCTTTGGCTTTTTTGCTGTGCCGGCGATCTACCAGCACAGAGTTCTGTTCTGGGGCATCCTGGGCGCACTGGTGCTGCGTGGCGTGATGATCGCCGCCGGGGCGAAACTGATCGCCGAGTTTCACTGGGTCCTGTACGTCTTCGGCGCATTCCTGATCCTGACTGCGATCAAGATGATCTTCCTGAAGACCGACCAGACTGACCCCAATAAGAACCCTGTGGTACGGCTGACCCGACGCCTGTTCCCCGTAACGGCCCGCTTTCACGGTGAGCACTTTGTCGTGCGCGCCGGGGCGCCGACCTCCTATGAGAGCGAGACTCCGGGCTCGGAGGCCGTGCCGGATGAAGCCGTGGACAAGGCCCGGGCCGGCACATGGATGCTCACGCCTCTGGCGCTTGCTCTGATCATGGTCGAGACCACGGACGTCATCTTTGCTGTGGACTCGATTCCGGCGATATTCGCCATCACGGCCGATCCGTTCCTGGTGTTCACAAGCAACGTGTTCGCTATTCTCGGCCTCAGATCGCTTTATTTTGCGCTGGCGGGCATGATCGACAAGTTCCGCTACTTGAAACTGTCGCTGGCGTTGGTGCTCCTGGTGGTGGGCCTGAAGATGTTCGTCGCCGAGTGGCTCAAGAGTCTGCTCGGTGCGCATTTCAACTTCTATTTGTTGGGCGTAGTGCTCTTGATTCTGGCTACAGGCGTGATGGCATCCTTGCTTGCAGGACGCCGAGAGGACAGTGTGGGAACCCCATGAAGAGCCACCTTCTCAAGTCTTCGCGCGAGGCGATCGCGCGCCTGCTCGGTGACCCAGTCGAAAGGATCGTCGACATCCCAGAGGGTGGGGAGCATGCAACGATCGGCGTTGAGGACCACACCGACTCGAGCTACAGCCGGCGCGTTGCGCGCAAAGTATTCGTCGGGGTGATCGGAGCGACGGTCCTGGCGTTCGGCGTGGCGCTCATCGTTCTGCCCGGTCCTGCTGTCATCGTCATCCCCTTCGGCCTGGCGATCCTGGGGAGAGAGTTCCACTGGGCGCGACGACTGCTGCAGCGGCTCCGGGCTGAAGGCCACCGGGCCCTGCAGCAGCTGCGTGGCACAGCGAAGCCCCACGCATGAAGCGACGCCAGCGAGTCAACCGAGTCGTCCGAAGCCTCGCTCTCGTAGCGGAATGTAGCGATCCCGCGCCGAGCCCGCGCGATCGAGTTCGGATGTTCATCGAGAGTGCGCTTTTCGAGAAGGCAATCACCACACTGATCGTCGCGAACGCCATCACACTCGGCCTCGAAACCTCTCCCTTTTTCGTCACACACTTCGGCGACTGGCTCTACGTAATCGACCGCACTGCGCTTGGAGTGTTCTCAATCGAGTTGCTCCTGCGCTTCTTCGTCTACCGCAGTCGCTTCTTCCATGATCCCTGGCGCGTGTTCGATTTCGTCATCGTCGGGATCGCACTGATCCCGTCCAGCGGTGTGCTTAGCGTCCTGCGCGCTCTACGCGTACTACGTGTCCTGCGGCTGGTATCGCTGGTGCCTTCGATGCGCGCGGTGGTCGGCGCTTTGCTCACGGCCCTGCCGGGAATGGCATCGATCATCGGTCTGATGGCACTTGTGCTCTACGTGTCGGCGGTGCTGGCCACAAAACTGTTCCGCGAGATCGCGCCGGAGCTCTTCGGCTCACTCGGTGCCTCACTCTTTACGCTGTTTCAGGTGATGACGGCCGAGGGGTGGCCCGAGATCGCGCGTGCCGTCATGGCGCAGTCGCCCTACGCGTGGATCTTCTTCGTTGTCTACCTGCTCATCGCGACATTCATGGTGCTGAACCTGTTCATCGCGGTAGTGGTCAACGCCATGCAGTCGCAGGTCGCAGAAGATCTCAGGGGCGAGGGAGAGGCGCACACCAAAGTGATACTCGACGAGGTCCGCGCGCTGCGGAGAGAGATCGAGGCGCTGCGCGGGAGGTCGAAATCGTGATCTCGTGTTGACTGTCGCGACCGTCTTCCTGGGGCCGGAGCTTCAGTCAAAACTGCTGAGGCGTCATGGGTGCCGGCGTCGAGGATCGTCTGCATTCGGCAGAACCCAACTGAAGCTCCGACCCATACCGGTGCATACCGTGAAGCGGAAAAGCTGGTGGCAGACGCTAACAAAACACGTTGTCGGGTGCGAATTGAGGACGTGTTAGGCTGAATTCGCGAATGATCATTGTGCCCCCGCAGGCAAACCGGTGATCGCGAGTCGAAAAGACCGAAGTTGAAAACTTCGGCCACTCGGGTTCACGCGCTTCCCCTCAGCGAACGTACGCGCCCGGAGACATCGCCGTTAGTGGCCAAAGTTTTCATTTCAACTTTGGTGGTGGGCGTAAGGAGCAGGTCAGACACCTATCGCACGAATCTTTGAGACGATGAACTAATCGAACAAACCGGGCTGCTTCTCCTGCTTCTTCGTCCCCTCGCTGATCGCTTCGAGGAACGCATCGCCGGCCACTGTCTTCTGCCACTCGCGCATGGCCGGAACCTGGGAGAGATCGGGAGGGTCGATCGAGGCGATGGCTGTGAGGACATGCCGCGGCGCCAGCATCGACGCCTCGAGTTTCAACTCTTTGGCGAGGCGATCGCGGACGGCTTTCATCTTCTCGACTCGTCGCTCGACCTCCCGGTCGCGATTCCATGCTTTCTGCGGCGTTCTCCCCGGCAAGGCGTCATCAGGAAGTTCGAGCGCAGAACGCACTGCTCGGAGAATTTCGTCACCGCTACGAGAAACCTGACCGGGACTCAGACCGCGCACAGTCAAAAGCTGCTCGCGCGTTTGTGGCGCAACACCCGCCATCTCGATCATCACTTCGTTCCGCAGCACTTTGAATGGAGGACGATCGATCCGTCTGGCCTCGGTGTCACGGTAGCGGAACAACGCCGCGAAGATGGCCAGCCCCCGCGGATCGAGCACTGCAATCCCTTTCACCTTACGAAAGGCTTCCGGGTCGATCTCGGTCTCGCGGAACCGAATCATGGTGAGTCGTTCGAATTCTTCGAGCGCCCATGCTTTCCTTCCCAGCTGCAGAAGTTCCTCTTCGAGAATTGCCGCGAGGCGAGAGAGATACTGAGTGTCGAGTGCAGCGTACTTGAGCATCTGCGGCGTGAGCGGCCGCATGGCCCAGTCCGCGCGCTGGAACGACTTGTCCACGTCGACATTGAAATGACGCTTCAAGAGCGCCGCGAGTCCCACGCCTTCGTATCCGAGGAACTGCGCGCTGACCATGGTGTCGAAGAGGTTGCTGATGGTGAAGCCGAAGTCGCGGTTGAGAATCCGGAGATCGTAGTCCGCGCCATGCAACACTTTGCGGATCTCAGGGGCAGCCAGCACCTCCCCTAGAGCAGCGATGTCGATCTTCGCCAGCGGATCGACGATGTAGTCTTCGCCCGCCGCAGTAATCTGAATCAGACAGACTTTGTCGAAGTAGCTGTGCAGAGAATCCGCTTCGGTATCAATGGCGAATTCCTGCTGCGTGCGCAGATGCGCGATCATTCCGTCGAAATCGCTTTGCGTGGCGATCCACTTCACTGGTTCACCACCCGGCCACGCAGTCCGATCGAGATCAGCTTCTCGTTGAAACTCTGCCGGTCGAATGCAGCACTCCGTTTCAAAAGCTCCTCGAAATCCTCGCGACTCCTCTCGTCGTCGCCCAGCCGCAGCAGTAACGCGTAATCGGCCTCATTCACGATCGGAAGCTGCGAAGTTCCTGCCTCGGCGTTCACGCTGCCGTTGATCATCTTTGCGTAGAGTGCGTTCGAGGCCATCAGCACATGGATCCGTACCGGACCGTCAGGGTGCGGGAAGCCGAGGGGGATGAGTTCCAGTTCGCTGGCCGCCTCGACAGCGTCTCGGTCGACTTCGAAACCGTTGTTGGAAGCCATCATTGGAATCTGCTGGCTCCGGTCAGACGAGATCAAGGCCAGGACTTCGATGGAAGGAGGAGCCACGGGAACGCCGAGCCAGGCAGATCGAGCCAGCTCTCCGGCAAAGGCGAAAGGCATTCGCAGCTTCGAGAAAAGTTCGGTGGTCTTCAGGGCTGCGGCGAGCGTACGCTCGTCGGCCAGGATATGCAGGGGAATGGTGGCGATGGTTTCAGTCATCAGGCTGCAGTCAATCACACTCGGAAGCCGTTTCCAACCTGGGGAGATTTCTTCATCATTTTGTACAGGATCCAGAACGACGCAGCCATCGCGCACAATCCTGTCGCGAGTGCGAGAAGCCAGACCAGACCGCCCAGCAGCTTGTCGAACTCGAGAATCCCTAGCTCGGTGAGCATGTAATCCCAGTCGTGGATTCCTTCACCCGAGCCTACCGTGACATAGTCGAGAGCGATCTCGCGCGCGTCAGCGATGTACGTCGACATCGAGAAAAAACTGAACGAAAGCCAGAAGCCGGCCACGGTCATGCCGAAGTAATCCCGCTGTTTTAGAAAGCCGGCCATGATGGCCAGAGGCGCAGCAATCTGCGCGAGCGTTCCACCGGCCGCCATGAGAAAGGTCGGGCCGAATCCGAGCACAACATGACCGAGTTCGTGAATCAGTACAGTCACCCAGCCGAAGAGGAAGCTCCCATACACCGGATCGCGGACGTGCTGCAGAAGTGCATAGCAGAGGTAAATCGTGAGCGGCAGTCGCGGGATCCATGACCGCTCCGATGCCCAGTCTTCCGCGTCTGACCTGAGCGATTGAATCGAGAACCCCTCGTCAACATCCAGTTCCGGCGCGACCGGTCTGACCGGCGGAACAAAAACCCCCATCAGAGCGCGTCGAGAATCTGCTGCACATCGGCCCAGCGAGTCTCGGCGTTTCCGATGGCC
>JBKJUK010000004.1:0-3373 GCA_046590705.1 Thermoanaerobaculia bacterium | reverse complement strand
CGACCGCTTTCCCGAGTGGCTCACGACTTGAACCACAAAGGTAGGTTTGCATGGGTCGATCACTAGTCCGCGTGGTCGAGACTTCACCAGGGGCAGTCGTCACTCAAAGGCGTCACTCGTTCTTTCCCGACGGCTTCCCGAAGTCGCTGCTAAGAAATGCAGCGCGTAGCTGCGGCTATCCGGTCGGTCAGTTTGTGAGGGCCGAGGCGCGGCAAATCGCAGCTACGACATGAGTCGAGAGGCGCCCTTCGCCGCCACCGATCAGCCTACTTCTCTTGGCTCCACCAGGTCTCGAATTCCGCAGCTTCGATACTCTCGAGGAGTTCGGGTCGGAAAAGTTTCTTGATCGGCGGGCGCATCGTCTTCTCCACTTCGCCAATCTCAGTGAAGGCAGTCATGAAACGCACGACGTTGTCGGCGTCGTCCGTTTCGTAATACATCGAGGCAGTGCCTTTCATCGGGACGAACTGCTGCCCCTTGAAGTATTTCATTGAACCCTCGTCCCGTGGCCGTCGAAGGGAAGCCAGTTCTTCCGGACATCGAGATCCGCGGTGGCGCCCTTTACCTTGATGCTCTTTCCGATGGTGGTGCTGCTGGAGCAGAGCTGGCGGTCGAGTTCCAGGTTCGTCGGCGCCGGTCGGCCGTTCGGCGCTCTGACAAGCGATTCCGCCAAACTCGCTAGGGAGAAAACGTCTCGGAAGTGAGCAGTCAGATAGTTCATTCAGTTCCTTTCGTGTAGGCCGCAAAGCCGACAACACTTCTCGCCAAAGTCGGCCGTGGGCGGCATGCGCTCAAATCAAAAGCTGCAGGAGACACTACACCAGCCTACCTCCAAATTCCATCTGTCATCTCCCTGATCCACTCGGTCTCGAGAAAAAACAGAGGAAGGAGGAGAAGTGCCGCAAAGAATCCTCATTGGAAATTCAACCATAAGCCATGAGATGGTTTCTTCACACCTTTACGCGTTGATACAGTTTCAGCGCAACCGTGAAGAACTCGAGAACAAGCAGTTTCGCGCTTGTTCTCGCCTTAAGCCCATCAACGGGATAAGGTAGCTTCTTGAATCACATGTCACTGAGAACACTTCTCCTTTGGGTTAGTCGTACGATTCAGAAAGAAACGGCGTCGTGATTCGAATGAGAGTCGTGATGCGACTACTGCCGCAATACGACACGGTCTGCGGAAGATCAGAAATCGAGTGTGAGGTTCTGAATGAGCAAACGAATGAATGTGACACTTACCGCCCTGACTGACTCAACAGCTCGAGCTTCGATCCTACCCGCTCTCATCGCGCTATTCGCCCTGGATATCTCGCCGGTCATGGCTCAGTCCGGGACCACGCCGCCCCCCGACTCGAATGCAATGATGACGATCTCGGGATCGGTGCTGGATGCGCCCGAGGCTACGGCTTCCCTTCGTAACGTGTCGCCTCTCGCTGCGGTGCGGGTTCGACTGTATCGTGATAACGGCAACCTTCTCCCCGACGCGGTCGATGTTCGAGAGATGGAGACCCTGACGAACGGACGCGGTGAATTTTTCTTTCAGATCAGGAAGGGTGACTACTGGATCGCGGTCGACTCGAAGAGCATCCGAGTAGCCCGACCTTCTCCCTCTGCTTCTTCGGCCTGGGCCGAGCAGGTGGCCGGCCCGGTCGGATCGCTCTGCTCCGCAACGGGGCCGAGCGCGCGCGCTCGGTTCTTCGGACCCTGCTTTGGCGGACGAACCGCCGATCGTTCAGACGACGCCAGTTCTCTCCTCAGTTCTGAGCACGTCTCGATGATCCGATCGACAGAGTCACAACTGGCCGTCCATCGCTTCCTCTTCAGCTTCGACGTGGTCACCACGGTGAGGGACGGAGACGATGCCAGCAACGATGAACGAGCAATTCAAGGGTCATTCAGACAATTTCTGCTGAATGCCAATGCCGTGATCGGACCGAACTCACTCCGCTTCGTGCCGCTGACCACTCCCACCGGAGGTACCGGGAATGCGCGGTACCATACGATCACTCTACTTTCTTCGCTACCCGCGTTGCAGGAAGGCACCGCGGTGATTGACGGAACTCCCTACAACAGACTGAACGGAGAGTCCCGCGCGCGTTTCAACCGGTACTCATTCCCGCTGCCGGACCGGGTCGGCACCAGCGACATCCCTTTCCAGAATCCCGCTCCGGCTGAACTTCTGCTTGCGAGCAGTGATGCCACCAGTGCCGTGCTCACGTTCGATGTGCCGGCAACATTGAAGAAGATTGCCATCGAGAATCGCGGGCTGGCCATCCAGGTCAACTCGCAAGTCGAGGCCAGTGATCTCGTGATCGGGCGCAGGCCGGATGGCGAGCGTCCCCCATTGCTTGGCTCCACTGCAATTCGGCTCAGCGGCAACGCAACGCTGAAACTCAGGACTGCCTACATCGTCGATCAACTCTCAAACGGAATCCTTGCCCTCGAGCGCAGCAAGCTGGATCTCGAACAAGTGGCGGTGACCTTCTGCGGAGCAACACAGAACGGAGGATTCGGCGTCGTACTTCGCTCGACAGAAAGCCGTATATCGAAGTCGTACTTCGGCGACAACGGCTCCGTTTCGGACGGCGTAGGTCTGGCGGGTGGAATCTACGTGACCTCAGAAGTCGCCGGCGCTCCAAGCAGCGCGAACCTGATTGAGGAAAACACGTTTCACCTCAATCAGCTTGCGATTCTTCTCGGCACAGGTGCCGTCGCGAATCGCATCGAGCGCAATCAGATCGACGAAAGCAGACGATCAGGAGTCGTGGTCGGACTCACGACCCCGGGAGCGAATCCGATTCGTAATCTCGTCACGCGCAACAATTTCGACGAGAACGGAGGCGAAGCGATTCTTCTCTCGGTGCCGAACGAAACGACCATCAGCACCGGCTGTAGCCCGAACGAGCAGCTACCTAACGGTTACGTCTCCTCTCCGCAAGTGGACCTTGCGAAAAGCGGCCGTGGTCAGACTCGTATTGCTGGGAAAGCCTGCCCGGGCACCGACGTGGAACTCTACATGACCTTCCGTGCTTCAGCCTCGAGATCAAACCGCAAAATCGGTTACGGGTCGCGCGGCGAGTATCGATACCTCGGATCGTTCAGGGCCAACGCGCAGGGACTTTTCTCGGCAGAAGTCGATCTGCTCCCCGAAAGCTCACGGGTGGCCGCGTTGTCGATTCACGGCGACGGGTCAACGTCGGCAATCTCAGATGCCGTGACCGTTCAATAGCTCACGAGGGCTGATGAACGCAGAACGCATCCGCAGGAGCCATTCCGAGTTCGGAATCGGCGCACGACGCCGGTTTTACAGACATGAACGGGTTGCTCCTCGCAGCGAGGAGTCGCCGACAATCGTAAGTATGGCTCCTGCA
>JBKJUK010000251.1:0-3654 GCA_046590705.1 Thermoanaerobaculia bacterium | reverse complement strand
CCAGTATGCCTGCCGTCCAGGAGGGATTAACTCGAGATCGCGCCCGCTAACGATCTGTCTCAGCCAGAGACTTTGCAATCCCTGGTCGGAAACCACATACGTGATGAATTTTCCGTCGGGAGAGATCGTCGCCGAAATTACTTTTCCGAGGGATGTCAGGCGGGTGATTTTGATAGGACTTCTGGCTGGAGTTTCAGATGTGGCAATGGGGCGGAGCCAGAGCGTGATTCCGGTTACCGCGAAAAGTACGAGCGCTGCGATCCCGGCGATCAAGAGGCCTCGCCTGGACGTTTTGATCGGTGCATGAGGATGGCTCGAGACCGTCATCACATCTGACGGATTCGATTCGAGCTCACGAATCAGGTGACGTAAATCGATCGACAGATCTTTCATCGACTGATAGCGCTCGTCTGGATCCTTCACCAGCGCTTTAGAAACGATCCGCTGCAGTTCGAGCGGCGCATCGGGACGCTGCGTAGCGAGTCGCTCAGGCTGCGCGTTGATGATCTTGTGCAATGTGTCGATCGTCGAGTCGCCCTGGAAGGCACGCCTTCCGGCAACGAGCTCATAGAGGATGCAGCCGAGCGAAAAGATGTCACTCCGGCCATCGATTACGCGGCCCTGTGCCTGTTCAGGTGACATGTAGCCAACTGTTCCCATCACGATTCCTGAATCAGTGCCTTTGACTTCCGTCTTCGCATCGTCGTCCGACTGCACAACTCGAAGTTTCGCGAGGCCAAAGTCGAGCACCTTTGCGTATCCGGCGTCACTCACGATGATGTTCTCCGGCTTCAGGTCCCGATGTGTAATTCCCGCCGCGTGCGCGGCTGCGACCGCATCGGCCACCTGCGAGAGGATTTGCAGTGCGCGCCGAAGCTCGAGCCGGCCGCCCGCGGTACGCTGGCGAAGTGTGCCGCCTTCGACCAGCTCCATGGCGATGAAGTGAATCGTTTCACCGGCCACCACGCCGCTTCCAACTTCGTAAATCGGAACCAGATTTGGATGGTTTAACGAAGACGACGTCTTCGCCTCTCGGATGAACCGCTCCAGCCGATCGGAGTGCAGGGTCATTTCCGGCGGAAGCACCTTCAGAGCGACCTGGCGATCGAGTGTCGTATCGACCGCACGATAGACGGTTCCCATGCCTCCTTTGCCGAGAAGGGACGAGATGCGATACCGGCCTAGCGTTGCGTCAGTCAGATCGTGATCGGACATCGGATGCGATCAGTGTAATACGAGAGCAAAGTGCCTGAAGGTACCCCGCAGGACCGGCTCTGACTCGTGAGTTGCAGGTTGTCTGTTGCGATTCCGCGTCTCACGCTCCCCAGACTCTCGACAGCCGGCGCTGCGGAAGCGGCGGCAGGCAGGACGGAGATTGAGCGAGGTTGGGGTCATGTCTTCGTTTTTCGTCCGCTCGATGACAGGTGGTTCTGAAGTCAGCCGTGTCCCAGTAAGTCGCGGTGATGCCTTCTCTATGTTTTGCCTGGAGACCGAGAACCAGAGGCCTGGCCCCATTTGGTGAAGGTCGATCGATTTGCCGTGACGGGGCTAAGGAAGACAACAACCAGAGGCCTGGCCCCATTTGGTGATCGTGAGAGGCCTGGCCCCATTTGGTGATTGCCTTTCTGGCTGCACTGCGGTGTGGAACTCTGGTGTCCCATGGCCGAGTTACACAGGCGGGGCGCAACTGCCCCATACAGGAAAAGTAAAAATGTACAATGTAGCCGTCCCTTCCAATCATGAATGTAACGAGTGGTACCCGACTCGGCCCGTATGAGATTGTCTCGCGTCTCGGGGCCGGTGGCATGGGCGAGGTCTGGAGCGCTCGCGACACGCGTCTCGACCGTCTCGTGGCCGTGAAAATTCTTCCCCCCGACCTGGCGCACAGCGCGCAGTTCAAGCTCCGGTTCGAGCGCGAAGCCAGAACGATCTCGCAACTGAATCATCCCAACATCTGCACTCTGCACGACGTCGGTGATGGTTACCTCGTCATGGAATTGCTCGAGGGAGAATCGCTGGCTGAGCGGCTGGAAAAGGGACCGCTGCCGATTGCAGAAGTCTTCCGGTACGGCGCCCAGATCGCCGACGCGCTGCAGAAGGCTCACCGCGCCGGCATCATTCACCGTGATCTGAAGCCGGGCAACATCATGATCACGCGAAGTGGCGCGAAGCTTCTCGACTTCGGACTGGCCAAGACCGCAACTGCAGTTGTCTCTGTCACCGATGCTACGGCCCAACGTCCTCTCACGCAGGAGGGAACGATCCTCGGTACTTTTCAGTACATGGCACCCGAGCAGCTCGAAGGGATGGAAGCCGACGCGCGAACGGATATCTTCGCGTTCGGCGCGCTGCTGTACGAGATGGCCACCGGACGCCGTGCCTTTCAGGGCTCCACCCGCACGAGCCTCATCGCGGCAATCGTTGGCGGCAAACCGCGGCCTATCGAGGAAGTCCGGCCCACGACTCCGGCAGCGCTCGATCACATCATCGCCAGGTGTCTGGAGAAGGACCCCGATGATCGCTGGCAGTCGATGCACGACATCGGTCAGGAGTTGCTGTGGACCGCCGAGCGGGGCACGGAAGCAGACATCAAAGTGCGAAGAGAGAGCCGGAAGGGACTGCTTGCTGCGCTCT
This sequence comes from Thermoanaerobaculia bacterium, assembly GCA_046590705.1. Taxonomy (GTDB): domain Bacteria; phylum Acidobacteriota; class Thermoanaerobaculia; order Gp7-AA8; family Gp7-AA8; genus JBKJUK01. The sequence continues at coordinate 1,020 of JBKJUK010000251.1, read as the reverse complement.
TCCTCTCATGGATGCTGGTTGGGGCTGCGGCTGGCTGGTACCTCACGCGGCCAGCTCCGCCGATGACGGTGACTGCTCTCACGCCGCCAGCAGGATTCTCCTTCACTGCGGACATAGGCACAGTACAAATTTCACCCGACGGGCGACGAGTCACGTTCGCCGCTGATTCTGCGGATGGCACCCGGCTGTTCGTGCGCGAACTTGGCGCGTTCAGCGCCCGGATGCTTCCGGGCACCGAGGGAGCATCGTACCCGTTCTGGGCACCCGACAGCAGCTCGGTCGGGTTCATTGCCAACGGAAAGTTGAAAACGATTGGACTCGATGGTCCGCCGCAGACGATCGCGGATGCGCCGCAGAGTCGCGGTGGCGCGTGGGCTCCCGATGGCACGATCGTGTACAACGCAGATTTCCGCGCCGGGCTGCTGCGAGTACCCGCCGACGGTGGCACCCCGGTGGTCGTGACGCGCCTCGGGCCCGACGAAATCAGCCATCGCTGGCCTGCCGTTCTGCCGGATGGAAAGCATGTGCTCTTTCTCACGCAGCGCGCAGAGGGAGGCTCGCAGAACGACCCCAGTACGATCGACGTGATCTCGCTCGAGACAGGCAAGCGTCAGTCGCTGGTGCGAGCGAACTCCTCGCCCTTGTACGCACCGCCAGGTTACCTTCTGTTCTGGCGTGGCGGATCCCTTCTGGCCCAGCGGTTCGACCTCGGATCGTTCAAGCTTGACGGAGGGGCAAAGGTCGTCGCGGAAGAAGTTGCCTACTCCGCAACCGAGGCGGTGCTTGCCTCCGTATCCCTCAATGGCACTCTCGTCTATCAGCCTCCAGGTGGGTCGGCCAAGTCGCTCATCCTGATCGCTGATCGAAAAGGGATTACCGGTACGCCTGTAGGCACGGGTCAGATCGGCAGCCTTGCTCTGTCCAATGACGGCTCGAGAATCGCGTACAGCGTGCTCGACCAGGGAGAGGATCTGCGAGTGGTCGTTCTCATCCGCGGAGGGACAGCACGACTGACACTCG
>JBKJUK010000233.1:0-6989 GCA_046590705.1 Thermoanaerobaculia bacterium | reverse complement strand
GACGAGTAAGCAAGCAGACGTTTCACATTGGTCTGCGTCAGTGCGGCCACGTTTCCGACCAGCATGGAGAGCAGTGCAATCGCTGCGATCGTGAACTGCCAGTCCAGTTTCATCGGCGCGAACACCGAGAGAAACAACCGTCCGAACACTGCCGCAGCCGCCATCTTCGAAGCAGTCGAGAGAAAGACCGTGACCGGTGTCGGAGCTCCGCTGTAGACATCGGGAGTCCAGACGTGAAATGGAGCAGCGGCAATCTTGAAGCAGAGCCCCGCCGCGATCATGAGCACACCGGCCAGCGCCACACGATTACCGAGCAGCGTGACGCTTCTCAGCTCCGCGAACTGCATCGTTCCGCCTGCTCCGAAAACGAGTGAGATACCGTAAAGCAGAATTGCGGAACTTACCGCTCCGAGTATGAAATATTTGACGGCGGCTTCGTTCGATTTCTTCTCCCGCTTGTAGTAGCCGGCCAGTATGTAGCTGCTGATTGCCAGCAGTTCCAGACTGATGTACATCGAAGCAAAGTGCGTGGCCGCGACCAGAAACCAGCAGCCCGCGGCAGCGAAGAGAAGCAGGGCGTGGTACTCCCACGCGGCGTAACCGCCCTGTCGCAGGAAATCGATTGAAAGAAGTGCGACGGCGATGAAGGTACACAGCAGAAGATACTGGAAGAAATTGCTGTACGAATCTGCGCTCATCATCGACGATACGATCACTGAAAGCGCACCGGTCGATGTGAATGTCCGCCATGTCATCGCCAGGAGCGACGCAGTGAGCACGGTGATGGCCGTGACATCGGCTGCGCTCGTCCTTCGTCCACTCAGAAACAAAGGGACCAGCAGCATCACCGCTCCTCCAGCCATGAGGATCAGAACCGGCAGAAGAAGAATGAAGTCGGCGCGACTCATCTTCGAGCCGCACCTGTCGCTGGCTCGATCTTTTCGATTACATAACGAACGGAAGGATCGATGAGTCGAAAGAACGGAGCTGGATAGAGCCCGATCCAGAACATACAAGCGACCAGCGGAAGGAGTGTCCAGAGTTCGCGACCTGAAAGATCTCTCAGAGTCTCATTCTCCTGCCGATCCACTGGTCCCCAGAACAGCCGTTGATAGAGCCACAGCATGTAAGCAGCACCGAGCACGATTCCCATCACGCCAGTGAGAGACCACCAGAGACTTCGTTGCGAGACTCCCAGCAGGATGGTGAACTCTCCGATGAAACCGTTGAGCGCTGGAAGTCCGATCGACGAGAGAGTGGCGATCAGAAACACAGTCGCCAGGAGCGGCGTCACTCGTGCCAGACCGCCGAAACGTGCGATCTCTCTGGTCTTCGTTCTCTCGTAAAGCAAGCCGACCAGCAGAAACAGAGCACCAGTCGAGAGACCATGATTCACCATCTGCAGGATGGAGCCGCTGATCCCCGCATGATTGAGGGCGAACATCCCCAGCATCACGAGCCCGAGGTGCGAGACCGAGGAGTAAGCGACGAGCCGCTTGGCGTCCTTCTGCACCAGCGCGATGAGCGCGCCGTAGATGATCCCGATGAGTGCGAGCGCAGCTACCCACGGAACCATCTCGCGCGTCGCGGACGGAAGGATCGGAATCGCAAAACGCACGAATCCGAATGCACCCGTCTTCAAAAGAATTGCCGCAAGAATGACTGATGCAGCGGTGGGAGCTTCGACGTGCGCGTCCGGCAGCCATGTGTGAAACGGAAACAGCGGGACCTTCACCGCGAAGGCGAAGAAGAATCCGAGAAAAATCCAGAACTGCAGCGACGCCGGAATCAGGTGCCCGATTCGATGAAATTGCAGCACATCGAACGACGGCACATTGCCGAGTCCCGTGATATTCAGCAGCGGGATTCCGGTGGTATTGAAGTAGTAGAGCGCAAGAATTGACAACAGCATCAACACTGAGCCGGCCAGCGTGTAGAGGAAGAATTTGATGGCGGCATACAGCCTGCGCTCCCCTCCCCACACCCCGATGAGAAAGTACATCGGCACCAGCATGACCTCCCAGAACACGTAGAACAGGAACAGATCGAGCGAGCAGAACACGCCGATCATCCCGCTCTGCAGGACCAGCATGAGAACGAAGAACTCCCTGGTACGAATCGCAATCGAGTCGCGCGCCGAGATCGTAGCCACCAGACTGATGAGCGTCGTCAGCAGAAGCAACAGTACAGCGATCCCATCGACGCCGAGTTCGTAGCGCACTCCGAGCGCGGCGATCCAGCTCAGCGATTCCCCGAACTGGAACACGGAAGCGGCGGGCGCAGTGTCGAATCGTGCCCACAGGAAGCCAACGAGTACCAGGTTGATCGCCGAGACCATCGTGGCAATGCGTCGCGGGCCGGCACTTCCCAGCCTCGCGGGAATCAGCGCCGCAAGCAGCGCACCCGCGAGAGGAACGAAAGTAATGATCGACAACAGAGGCAGCCGATCAAATAGAGAAATCAAACGCATCCTCCTGCCCGGTACGAACGAAGCGCCCGGTGCCCGGGTAGTTCTGAATCAGTATGCGAATCATGAGAACACCAGATAAACAGCTGCCAGCAGCAGGAGTCCCGTCCCCATGATGAGCACGTAGTTCTGCAGGGCACCACTCTGCATGCGCCTCAAATGAGTTGATCCCCTCTCCGCCCCGGCAGCCACCGCGTTCACCCCCGCATCAACCACGAATCGATCGACTGCGGCCGAACCATACCCCAGAATCGACACGCTCACCCTGCCAACCGAACGTACTACGCCGTCCACGATCCAGCGATCGACGAAGGCCAGAGTAGCGCTCGTCCCATACAACCAGCGGACAATCGATGCACGATAGAACTCATCGAAGTACAGCTTCTGCTCGAAGGCTTTCCGATAGAAACTCGATCTAAGATCCGACCCCACCGGAGTACCACTCTGATAGCGGCGGCGCGCCAGCAGCACCCCGCCGACCGCCACCGCAATGGAGGCGATCATCGAGAGCCAGATCGAACTCGGCGAAGGTTCAATGAACTTCGTGTTCGCGAACATCGGCTGCAGCCAATCGTTAAAGGGTGAATGCCCTTCGAATCCGAAGGCTCGAACCGGAAAGCCGAGCAACCCGGTGAAGGCCGAGAAGAAAGCAAGAACGCCAAGGACCGCCAGCATCCCACCTTTCGACTCGTGCGGCCTGGTTCTACGAACTCCGATCTCCCCGACCGCACCTTTGTATTGAAACTCGGGGGAAAGCCGGGTCTCACTCGCGATCAGGGAATGATCGCTGTGCTGCGGCTCCGACTCAGCAACTCCCGAGGTGAACTCACCTCGAAAATCGCCGGCAAAGAGCGAAAAGTAGAGACGAAAGATGTAGTACGCAGTCATCGCAGAAACTACGAGCCCCAGAATCCAGCAAGCCAATCCCAACTGCGGCCCCCATGGCATCAGTCCCTTCACGCCTCGGGACAGCGCACTCGCCAGAATCTCGTCCTTAGAGAAGAAACCGGCCAGCGGCGGCAGACCTGCCAGAGCAGCCGCTCCGATCAGAAAGGTTCGCCGCGTCGAGGGAAGGAAAACTCCGAGTCCTCCCAGGCGCCGGATATCCTGCTCACCGTTACAACCATGAATCACCGAACCGGCGGCAAGAAACAGTGCAGCCTTGAAGAAAGCGTGCGTCAGCAGGTGAAACATGGCGGCGGTGTACGCGCCGAGACCCAGCGCGACGAACATCATCCCCAACTGAGAGATGGTCGAGTACGCGAGGATCTTCTTCACGTCGTATTGCACCAGCGCGATGGCAGCACCCACGAGCGCCGTCACGATCCCGATCACGGCCGTCACGGACATGACTGCAGGTGCGGCGTCGAACAGCGGGTGCGATCGTGCGATCAGATACACGCCGGCCGTCACCATCGTGGCTGCGTGCATGAGTGCCGATACGGGAGTCGGCCCAGCCATGGCGTCCGGCAGCCACACATGCAGAGGTAGCTGCGCCGACTTGCCGCATGCAGCCACCAGAAGCAGTGCTGCTATCCAGACGGAACCCTCACCTGCCGCTGCAGTCGAGGAAAAGATCGCTTCGAATTGCCAGGAGCCGAAACTCCGATGAATCAGAAAAAGAGCCAGCAGGAAACCAACGTCAGCCAGCCTGTTCACCAGGAAGGCTTTTCTCCCGGCGTCCGCGGCGATACGCTTTTCGTAGAAGAACCCGATCAGCAGATACGACGCCAGTCCGACACCTTCCCAGCCCAGAAACATCAACACGTAGTTGTCTGCAAGAATCAGCAGAAGCATGGCCAGCATGAACAGGTTCAGCAAGCTGAAGTAACGCGCGTAACCCTTCTCGCGGCGCATGTACTCGACCGAGAACAGATGAACCAGCGCGCCCACCCAGGTCACGATCAGCAGCATCGTCGCGGAAAGCCTGTCGAGCCTCAGACCGTAACTGGCCGAAAAATCCTGGCCTGCTGCGAACCAGGAGATCGCATCCGTCACCATTTGCTGTTGACCTGACTTTGCGAAAAACAGAATCAGCAGCGTACTGACCAGAGCGGTCAAGGCCGTGGCAGTGTTCGCGATGATCGCCGAGGTGAGACGATGTCGTGACACTTCTTCGCGGCCGCGCAAGGCGCGCAGTCCATTCAGAAGTGCACCGGCAGCAGGCAGTGCGGGGATCAGCCACAGCAGATTCGGGTTCATGATTCACGCACCGCAGCTGTCAAGATTCGCTCAGCCATTCAGCTCACGCGCTTCGTCGACGTTGACGCTGCCAGTAAGGCGGTAAAGTTGAATGATGAGTGCAAGACCGACTGCGGCCTCGCCAGCGGCAACGGTGATGATGAAAATTGGCAGGATCTGACCATCGAGCGAAGAGAACCGGTAGGCGAAAGCCACGAGATTCAGATTCACGGCGTTCAGCATCAGCTCGATGGACATGAGTACGGTCAGCATGTTGCGCCGAAGAATCACGCCGGTCAGTCCGATTACGAACAGCACCGCAGCCAGCAGCAGGAAGGCGTTGGTGTCAGGCATCATGCAGCCTCTTGATGCGCTTCTCTTCGGCCACGCGATCGAGAATGAATTGCGGCGTGCGCTCTTCTTCCAAGGCATGTAGTTCCCGCTTACCGATCACGATGGCACCAATCATGGCCACCAGAAGAAACACCGACGCGATTTCGAATGGAATGAGGTAATCGCGGTACAGCCTCATTCCGATCGCTTCTGAGTTCCGACTCTCGATCTCGGTGGTGCGCCTGCGGACGACCTTGCCAGTGTCCTTTCGGATCAGTCGCACCGTCTCCACTTTCTCTCGTCCCAGACCTGTCGGATTGTCGACGGCGGGCGCGAAACTTCCGGAGCGAAGAATCGCGGTGAGCACGACCATGAGAGCGACGCCGATCATCAGCGCACCTTTCCACCAGGCGGAAAACGACGGCTCGGCAGTCACGCGCCGCACGTTGATGAGCATGACCACAAACAGGAACAGCACCATGATGCCGCCGGCGTAGACCAGCATCTGAACCGCTCCCAGAAACTCGGCGCCAAGCAGAAAGAAAAGAATCGCTACCGACACGAAGGTGAGCAGAAGAAACAGCGCCGAATGAACAGGGTTGCGGAGAGCCACCACCAGAATCGCCGACGCGATGGCCAGACTCCCAACGATGAAGAACACCAGCGCCGGTCCCGACGAGATCAGATTCATGGAGTGGGCTTACCTTCCGGCGCACCGCCGCTCACCTGCTCGATCGAACGGTGGCGCGGGACACCTTCCCAGTACTCGAGGTCCTTCATGTCCATGTACAGATCGCCACGATCATAGGCCGCCAGTTCGTAAGTCTTCGTGGTCAGCCAGATCGACTTCGGTTTGGTCGGGCAGGCCTCCTCGCAAAGCGAGCAGAACATGCAGCGCTTGACGTCGATATCGAAGCGGTCAAGGATCTTCACCTTCTTCTTCTTTCCATCCTCTTCATGCATCTCATCGTGAACGTCGATGTAGATGATGTCGATGGGACAGGCCATCGCGCACAGCTTGCAGGCGATGCAGCGGTCGTAGGAGAAGCGAAACATTCCCCGGAAGCGATCTGCCGGCTCGAGTCTCTCTTCCGGGTAACGAATGGTCGCCTTCGGACGCAGCATGGTGCGGAAGGTCAGGCCCAGCCCTGCAAAGATATCGAGCAGCAGCATCCTGGACGCCAGATTTCGTAATCTTCTTCTCATGAGCCGAGACTCTGAATCGCGAGTACGACCAGTGCCGTGACAATGATATTCGCGAGTGCCATAGGAATCAGCCATTTCCATCCGAGATCCATCAACTGATCAAAGCGAAATCTCGGAAAACTGGCGCGCATCCAGATGAAAAGAAAGATGAAGAACGCCACCTTGGTGAGGAAGATCAAGAACCCGAGAAAGGCGCCCGCCGGCCCGAGGCTCTCCAGCAGCGACGTTGTGATTCCGTACCCATAGAAACTGACTGTCCAGCCACCGAAAAACATGGTCACGATCAGGCAGGAGTTCACGAGCATCATTGCGAACTCCGCGAGTTGGAAGAACGCGAACTTCATCCCGGAGTATTCAGTGTGAAAACCTGCTACCAGTTCAGATTCCGCTTCAGGCAGATCGAAGGGAGTGCGATTACTCTCTGCGGTCATGGCCACCAGGAAAACGAAGCACCCCGCGATCTGTGGGATCACATTCCAGACGTTCTCTTCCTGATATCTGACGATGGTCACCAGATCGAGACTCTGCGAGAGCATCAAAACACCGACGATGGAAAGACCCATCGGCACTTCGTAGGAGACCATCTGTGCGGCTGACCTGAGTCCGCCCATCAGCGAGAACTTGTTGTTCGATGCCCAGCCGCCGAGGATGATTCCGTATACGGCAGTCGAGGTGAGCGCGAGAATCAGCAGGATGCCGACGTTCACCCGCGTAATCGTGAACGTTGGTGGCGGGCCGAACGGAATCAGGCAGAAGACCAGAAAGGCTGGCAGCAGTGGCAGGATCGGCGCGAGGAAATATG
>JBKJUK010000276.1:0-29314 GCA_046590705.1 Thermoanaerobaculia bacterium | reverse complement strand
ATTTCGTAGGCGATCTCTTCTTCCAGAGCGATCGCGGTTTCGCCGCAGTCGATGACGATGGAAGGTTTTCGCTGGAGGAGACGGATGCTGGTGCCGGGAATGACTCCCAGATTCGCCAGGCGGTTTAACCGGGCCGGATTCTTCGGGGCGATGAACACGATCTTCCCCGAGGACGCGATGGGCAGGTCGAATAGCCGCATGATCAGTGGATCGACCTTGCGATCGAACTTGTGACAGCAGCTTCCCTGCGGCATCGGCTTTCCATGCGGACATTTCGGTGGATGTCCAAGGAAGGTGCAGACGCGATCGACGACTCGCTCGGAGAGCATGTGTTCGAATTCGCAAGCCGACGCTTCAGCGTCCTTCGCATCGACGTCGAGCACTTCCATGAAGAGAATCTCAGCGAGGCGGTGTCGGCGAACGATTCCGCGGCCGCGTTCAGCGCCGCTGTCGAGCAGTTCGATGTTCGCGCCCATGCGGATGGCATGGATGGCAACGAGTTCCTCGAGGGCCAGCGCCAGTTCGCTGCCGTCGTTGGGAAGCTCGAGCTGGTCTGCTGATGATACGGAGCCGCCTTCTTCACGAATGCACCAGAGCCGCTCCAGAATCTCGTCAGTTACCGGGTGGATCATCATGGCAGATTCACCGTTTCCTCCGGCTCTCGCCGTTTGAAGACTTTGCGGAAGAAGTTCACGATCGAACTCTCCTCGACGAACTCGTAGTTGCAGCGAGGGCACTTGATCATTTTGCAGCCGCGGGACATTGGACAGCTCGAGTGACAGACTTCGCCATTGTGGCCGAATGAGTTCGAGCAGAGAGGGCAGGTGTAACTCGGATTTGTACTCATGTCATCCCGCCAGATTCACTTGAAAGTAATGAAGGAGCCAGGTCATCATCCAGCCGATGCCGAAGGCGTAGGGAATGATGAAGGCGGTCATGTAAAGCGCGCTCTTCATGCCGCGCTCTTTGATCATCATGAAGAAGTTCGCGATGCAGGGAATGAAAAGCGTGATGACCGTGAGCGCGACCACGGTCTGGATCGGATCGAGCTGGTTGTTCTTCTGCATGACGAACAGGCCCGCTGCACCGTAGTCACGCCGCAGGAATCCGATCAGGAAGGCATTGGCCGCTTCGAAAGGCAGGTCGAGAACTCCGACCACGAGTGGCGAAATGGCCTTCTGAAAGTAAATCAGCAGGCCGGTGGCATCGAGCGCGTAGAGGATCAGCGTCCCAATGACAAAGAGCGGGACCGCTTCCTTGAGATACCACTCCACACGCGCCAGAACCTTGATGAGAATGTTAGAGATCTTGGGAACACGAATCGGCGGCAGTTCGAGTACGAAGTCAGACGGCTCGCCCTTGATGAGCTGCGCTGAGAGCCAGCCCACGAGGAAGATGGTGCCGACCACCACACTCAGCCAGATCAGCGTGGCCTTGAAGCTGAGCGCGCCGAGCATGGCCATGATCACTCCCAGCTGCGCGGAGCAGGGAACACCAAGGGCCAGCAGCAGTGTCACGATGACGCGTTCTTTTTTCGTTTCCAGGATGCGCGTGGTGAGTGTAGCCATCGTGTCGCACCCGAGGCCGAGGACCATTGGTAGAACGGCCTTGCCGTTGAGTCCCATCAGTTTGAAGACTCTGTTCACCATGACCGCCAGTCGCGGAAGGTAGCCGGAGTCCTCGAGCAGGCCGAAGAAGATGAAGAACGTGCCGACAACCGGCAGCACGATGGCAATGGCATACGTGAGTGCCATGGTAAGCACGCCATAAGGGCCGATGATCAGGTCGTGTACGAAGCGTGCGGCGACCTGCCATCCCTCTGCGGATGCCGTGGCCTTATAGACGGCAGTGATGGCGCCTTCTTCGAACACGTGTTGATGCGGGAACTGGAACACTGCGTCGAAGCCGCGGATGACGAAGGGATTGATCCATCCGTTGAAAAGCGTGTTCTCGAAAAAGTCGACGATATCTCCTGCTCCGATTTTCCCGACGAACCACCAGGCGAAGACGAGAACCAGACCGAGGAATGGGATACCCCAGATCGGATGCATGGTGATGGCGCCCAGCCAGATTTTGAATGTTCCGACGCTCTGGCGGGGGGCTGAGTAGATGTCGGCGAGCAGCTTGTCGACTTCGTTCAAGCGGTCGCGGTTGATGAGGTAGGGAAGAGGTTCGGAGAGCCGTGTCTGCAGTCCTTCGCGAATGGCATCGAAGGCGCGCATGGTTTTCGAGTCCACTTTGGTGTCGAGAAAGGGGACGATGGTCTCGTCGCCGGCAACGATGGCCAGGGCGATGGCGCGACGTTCGAAGCCGGTTTCCGGAAGTAGCGCGGAAATGGCCGCGATCCCTTCTTCGATGACCGGGCTGTAGGTGACGCGATACGACGAGGCCCTTGGTTGTAGCGCTTCGCGACGGAGGCGATCGAGACCGACTCTGCGTACAGCGGATGTAGGTACGACGGAAATCCCGAGAGCTTCGGTGAGCCGCTCGATGTCCACTTTGATGCCGCGAGCTTTGGCCTCGTCGGCCATATTCAGGCAGAGAGTGAAGGGAAGTCCGTATTCGGCCAGCTGCAGCGAGAGCAGCACGGTGCGGCGGAGGTTCTTGATGTCGCCGACCTGAATGATCTCGGCGCCCGGCGACATGAGAAGCACATCCCTGGTGACTTTTTCGTCTTCCGATTGCGGGATAAGGCTGTTGGTGCCGGGTGTGTCGATGATTTCCCGTTTCTGTCCCAGCACGTCGGCGACTCCGGAGGTCATCTCGACGGTGGTGCCGGGATAGTTGGAGACCGTGACATACCGGCCGGTGAGCGCGCCGAAGATGACCGACTTACCGACGTTGGGGTTCCCTACCAGGATCAGGCGTCGAAGATCTTCGACAGGAACAGCGCTAGCCAGCCCATGCCCTCTCACTGGCTGAGCCTGCGGCTGGAGGGCAGTATTGTCTGCTCTATGTCGTCCGCTGTTTCCGAGGCTGAGCTGTGAAGGGTGTCGAGCATTTCAATTGAGACTTAATCTCAGAACGCTGAGTATAGGATCTTCATTTCGGAAGTCAACCGATGAAGCGGTGCATTTCAGTTACAGGTGCGGGGAAGGGGAGGTTTTTCGATACGTCCGGGAGATTGAATCCACGATCGTGACCTGCGTTTGAGCGAGGGTGCGGGGATGACCTCAATTAGCGAACACTGCTGTATGGTAGGTGTGATTGCGAGGAGTTCCATTGCCTATTGCTGACGAAATGAATGTGAGGAAGTGGCAACAATTCGAGAATCTGAGAACGAGGTTCTATTTCGGTCGGTCGGTGGCCCGACCCTTCATTCGCTCGCTCGTACTCCTAGTCATTCTGGCGGGCCTCAACGCACCGTCACTGTTTGCAATCGCTCCAGCGCCTCAGGTGAGATTCGATCAGACTCCTCCAAACCCCGACGTGCCTGCACAGGTTCTGATCGGCGAGGATGTAACCTTCAGAGTGAGGTTCAGGAACACGCTGTCCACGAACGCGGTCATGGGTCACGGACCATTCGTCGATCTCGTACTTGATGCCGGGGGCGCGAACCTTCTGAAAGCGCCGCAAACGCCAGCCTGTCTTTGTGACGGAATGACCCTGGTGAAGGCGAACATCATCCAGGTCAATGGCGGCCCGGTGCCGCTGGTGACGTACCAGAGTCTTGCGCCGTGCGTTCCCTTACCTTTGAAGGTCCCGTTGAGCCATCCGTATCCTGGAATCCTTCCGGTGCTGGTTCCTGCCGGATCGCAACTCGTGACGCTCGAGCTTCCTTTCGGAAGCTTCGATCCCACGCAGCCGGAGATCGTCATAGAGGTCACGGTTCGTGTGAGCAACCGCGCGGACGTAAACACACCGTTGAAGATTTACGCGCGCGGCGGCTTTCGTTTCGGTGCAACACCCGGATTGGACGCCCCTCCCGACTGGCCTGTAGTCAGCGACGTTGTTTCGGGCGTGCCGCCGTTCAATCAACAGACCGACTCCACATTGTGGGCTGCACAGGAGCAGACCGTCACCACGATCTTCCTGGTCAACAAGAAGTATCTCGGTCCCGAGGACGAGACCGTATCGGGTCCGAATTTCCTGCGCCGCTATCAGATCAATCTGGATATTGCGAATGGACAGACGATTCAAAACCTGACGGTGACGGATCGTCTTCCGGGAAACCTCGCATTTCACGCAGTGCTACCTATCACGACGTCCTGTTTCCAGCCGGTTCAACTGCCGATACCGGACCAGGCCAACAGCGGCGCAGCAAACTGGCTGATCCTGAAGTGCTCCTCGATCACCGGGGTAACGGGTCCGGACGCCAGCATCGTGTTCGAGTTTTTCGTTCCCGAACGGGATGCGGGTAACAATCTCATTCTGTCGAATTCCTGCGCCTCTGTTCAGTCCATCAACGACTTCAGAGCTGAGGGGGACTGGACCCCACTGGACGTCTGCGATACGAGCCCGGTGCATGTGGTGAGCGATGTAACGCCTGCCGATCACACGCTGGCTGATAAGTGCGTGGCGATTCAGAAGACCGTCGCGGACCTGAGTGGCGCCTCACCTCCAACAAAACCGATTCCGGGCGACACACTTCAATACAGTCTGAATTTCCAGCTCTCTGACTTCAAGACGGCCGGAGGTTTGAAAGTCGAGGATATACTCTCGGACGGTCAGACCATCCTTCCTTCATCGCTCATGTTGACCGTGACCGACCAGTGTGGCACGACCTCCGGGCCGATTCCGGCCTCTGCCTGGACGCAGAGCATTCTGTCGTGCAGTGCGGGCGCGCCGCCCCCGCGCACGAAACTCGCCATCAGTATTTCGGCAGCCATGGTCAGTCTGGCCGGGTCGACTGGTCCGTGGCGACACAGGAGTGGCATCCTGACCGGCGGTCATGCCGCGGCGCCTCTCTCGAATGTGCCTGCCACGGGCACGATCACGTTTCGAACGGTGATCAGCGACGCTTTCCAATGCCCGGTAGCTCCTCCTCATGATGCTTTCGTCGACAAGGACGATCCTCTGACCAACAGCGTGCGGATGGACGCCGCCCTCGTCGCAAATGGCGGTTCCTGTCCTCCTCCCTCGATCCCTTCGTCGACCGGTTTTTTCGCTGTGGATGTCAGTGCGGTGAAGATACTCATCGCGGAAGGTCCGCTCGAGAAATCGGTGTATGCGGTGAAGCGGGGCAGCGCCGAGTTATGCGGGCCGAACACGTCTCCCTGCGCAGTGGGGCCGGACGTTTTCCCCGGCGACGCGGTCACGTTCAGGCTTAAGAAGGTCATTCCATCCGGCGATGCCGAGAGTCTGACGATCCAGGATTGGTTGCCGGTCCCGACATTTTCAGTGGCCGGCGGTGTCTTCGGCAACTCTGTGTGCGGAATCCCCGCGGTCGGTAACAGCTGTCTCGGTCCTGGAAATACTCTCTCCGTTGCACCGCCTCCGGTGTACAGCACCGATGCTGCGACCAACAGCCTGAAGTTCAACTACGGGTCGTTCAACGACCCGGCCAATCAGACGCACACGATCGATTTGCTTTTCACACGTGCGGTCAGCAATACACCTTTCGCCGACGGCCTTTACGTGACCAACGAGGCCATGGAATGTGAGAGCGATAGTTTCGGCGTGACCATCTGTCAGACCGCGATCGCGCAGGTGCACGTAAGGGAACCCGTATTGCGGATCACCAAAGGCGTTGTCGCCGGCAACACGCAAAATGCGGTCTTCTCACCAACGCAGGTCGGACCCGTCCCATTCTCCCTTCCCGGTTCCAGTTGCCGGCGTTTCAGCGGAACGATCAATTCGGCGAACCTTGCTGTCACCCCCATCAATAGCAATGTTTCCGGTCTGGACGCATACGACTGCATCACCTTCGCGATCGTCGTCGAGAACAGGGGTGGATCTCCTGCGTACGACATCAAACTGCGAGATATTTTCCCGCTCGACGCGTCAAGCAACCTCGAGTGCTTCGATCCGAATTTCGCGACCTTCTGTGTCACCGATGGCACCGGTGCTCCGCTACCGTTTACTGCCGGCAGCGGTTTTCTCAACGGGAACAATCCCATCACGCTGCAGAACCCGCTGCCTGGCCTGAACTCGAGTGGATCGAACATCGTGGTGATTACATTCGATGCCTGCGTCATAAGGGAGATCAAGCCGCGCTGCTGCGACAACATCGCCAAGGTCGACAGTTATAGTTCGACCCCTGGTGGACCGGATTTCGTAGGCGGCAATTTCGGCGGACCGTTTCAGGACACAGGACAGCTCTGCGTTCTGCCCCGCGCGACGAAGCTCATCAAAACGACCTCCGAATCGCACACAGCGGGCACGCCTTCGGGCGCGCCGGTCTCGCCTGAACAACTCGCGATCGGTGAGGTTGTGCGATACCGGCTCGAGGTGGTCGTGCCGGAGAGCGTCTCGCCGAACAACTACAAACTGCAGGAGTTTCTGCCTGCCGGTCTGAGCTATCTTCCCGGGACCGCGATTGTCACAACGATCACGAGTGGAATCACCGCGAGCAGTGCCGTCCCGATCGTTACCGGTGGCCCTTTCAACTGTGCAGGTGGCAGTCCGCTGTTCGACTTCGGCAACGTCACCAACTCGAACAATAATGCGACCCAGGAGCTCATCGTTCTCGAATTCAACGCGCTAGTTTGCAACAGCGCGTCGAACCAGAACGGAGCCGCGCGCATTAACAGCTTCGCCGTTCTCGTGAATGGTCAGCAGGTAGCAGCGAACAGCGTTGCGGCGGTCGTGGTGGAACCGAATATCGCGATGACCAAGATCGCGGCAGCCCCTTCAATGACGATCGGCGCAGCCGTCGCGTATACGATCACGCTTTCGAACAATGGAACGGCCACAGCGTTCGACGTGCGGCTCACCGACTCCCTTCCAGCCTGCCTGACGAACCTGAGCAACGTTCAAATCAATACCAGCGGCGCGGTCACAGGACTCATGAACAGTACCCTGGGATCCAATCTACTTCTGACGGTCGGCAGCATCCCGGTGAATGGCTCGGTAACACTGCAGTATTCAGCGTCGCTGAAATGCCTCGACTGCAGTCAACTGTTAAACAGCGCAAAGGTCACCTGGACGAGTCTCCCTGGAATCCAGGGCACCACGGTGAACACCACGAACTCTCCCACGCCTGGCACTTCCGGGCTGCCGGACGGGGAGCGCGAATCCAGCGGTGGCGTGAACGATTACGCCGCCGTAGCCAGCGCCGGTCTCTGCTGCCTGCAGGTAAGTAACCCTTCGACCAGTTGCAATGCAAACAACTCGTTCACGCACACGTTTACGGTGACGAACTTTTCGAGCGCGACCGTCTCAGCGATCAATCTTTCTGCGATCTCTCCCATGAATATGATCCTCACGCCCGGTTCGATTGCGATTCCGCCGCTGGCACCTGGCGCCTCGACGACGGTCTCGGTGACGATCAGTGGCCCGGGCGTCGTGTCGGGAACGACCGTCTGTTTCAACGTAAGGCTGGTGGGTCCAGGCGGCGTCGTGTGTGAAGTCAGGCAGTGCATCACTCTGCCAGGCTGTTGTGTCGCTCCGCCGCGGACCATGGTGGTCTGGTATCCGCTGGATGAGCTGCAGGGTGCCACCGTCATCAACGATATAGCACCCCAGACCGGCGGTACCTTCGTCAATAACCTTGGGACACCGGTGCCGGGGCCATTGGGAACGGGCGCAGGAGCGGGCCCAAGGCCTGTGGCGGGGCAGGTGGGTGGGGCGCTGTACTTCACCGGGCAGCCGTACATCGCGGTTCCCCTTCAGAATGACCTCAACTTCATCGTAGGCAGTTTTTCGATCGACGCCTGGGTCAGAGCGGTTGGCTGTGGCCCCGGATTCCTGTCCCCGATCGTGGATAAATTCGATACGAGTACGAACACCGGGTACGCCTTGTACCTCGAACAGCCGACAGCGGGCAGCGCCGTCATCAAGCTGCGGGTGAACGGATCAACGTTCACCAGTAGCACATCCTTTACTGCCAATGCGAATCCAGTTACAAACACTGGCTCGTGGTTTCATGTCGCGGTCACCGTAAATGCATCCACTGGAGTGGGCACGTTTTACTTAAACGGAGTCCCGACAGGGGCAACGTTTCCGGCAGCCGCGGCACCTGTCATGAGCACCGTACCGCTGTGGATTGGTCAGATTCGCCCGCTCGGAAGCCGATGTGAGATTGCGATCGACGAACTGGAGATCTTCGGCCGAGCCCTCACGCAGGCAGAGGTCCAGAGTATCTCCAACGCCGGTTCCGGGGGTAAGTGCCGTTCGGGCATCATCTGTGTGACCAAGTTCGAGGACCCCAACGGGAACGGATCGAAGGACACAGGTGAGCCTCAGCTTCCTGCCTGGACCTTCAATGTTTCGAATTCCAGCGGCATTCAGATTGGCGCCATCACCACCAATTCCGCAGGGAAGCTGCCGACTTGCCTGGCCGTGCCTCCAGGCCCGCACACCATTACCGAAGTGCTCCAGCCCGGCTGGACACCGACCACGCCGAATCCCCAGACAGTGACTGCCCTGCCTGGTCAGACCATCAACCTCAGTTTCGGCAACAAGCAGGGGAAAAGGTTGCGCGCACCGCGACGATGACAGCTACCGGTAGCATGGAGGGCCACGTCCGGGGATCGCGATTCAACAGGAGTCACAACGCCAACGGCGCGTCAGACGCCGCATGTTCGGAGTCGGAGCTGATGACAATCCCGGCACCAATGGTCACGCCCGCCGTCCATCTGGTCTGTCGGCGGCTTTCCGTATGGCCAGAAACTGATGACAGGCCAAAATAAGACGTCAATGCTGAAGATCAGTCAAGTTGTGGTGCATCGACGGCTGTTCGGCGACGAATGGGAAGGAGTTCATGGATGTCGCTGTCGATCAAAGATTTCAAGGTGTACATGCCTGCGAAAGACTTCGAAAAGTCGAAGCGTTTCTACCTGGCGATGGGGTTCGAGATGTCTGAGGGATGGGGTGGAACTGCCGATTTCGAACTCGATGGAAATCGATTTCGATTGCAGAACTATTACGTGAAGGAATGGGCCGAGAACTTCATGGTCGTCATCGGCGTCGACGATGTGGAGGCCTGGCATCAGCAGGCGCGGAGAATCGCGGGAAGCGCTGATTTCGAAAATGTCCGTTTCAAGCCGCCTGAAGCTGTCGAGGACGCGCTCGTTCTTCACATCTGGGATCCGACAGGGGTGTTACTCATTTTCGTACAGTAGATGCGGGGTACGCGCCGCGCCAGGCTCCGGTCACGAAGTGCCGGTCTGCCTTACTTGGTGGGCCGAGGTTTTCATTCACCTTCGGGTCGTCTCGAGACGGTGATGTTGCCATCGCATTCGCAGTCATCTGGCACAAACCGGAGTTGAAAACTCCGGCCACGAGATGCGAGCCATCAGCTTCGCGATTTGCCTCGCCAGAGGTCGCGAGCCGCGAGGCCAAAGCCAGCCAGCGCGAGCCCGAAATGCGTCAGCAGTGCAACCGAATCGACCGCCAGCACTACCAACCCAGTGAAATGTGAGGCCCAGTCTTGATATAGGCGGACACTCGGTTGGTTCGTGCCTGCGGCGGCAAATCCGATTCCGATGATGCCATGTGGTAGCCACACGAGAATCCAGGTGACAACGAGAGCCCACCAGGTGCGCCAGTTCCGATCGCCTTGAACCGCCAGGACGAAGAACAGCACGCCGAACGCGAGCCATGCGAAGCCGAATGAAACTTGCCATGTATTCAGGTACGGGCCGAGAGGATAGACATGGTTGGCGAGGTACGGTCCTGCTGTTGGTTTCCAGAACCGAAGCACGAAAACCAGGCCGCCAAGCGAAAACGGAATACCCGACCACGCCAGAAGCTGCCAGCTTAACGGAGCGCTGACCAGGTTCTTCCTATGCGCGATCACCGTCGCCGCACAGAGGGCCGCGGAGCATAACGAGACTAACCATACGATCCCCATGCGTCACCTCTCCTATGACTACGAATCTTTGTCTGCATGGTACGGAAACCGGAGAGGTGCTGCTGCGATTTGTCCGGACCGCAAACCGCGATCATTGAACGTTCGGCCGAGGGTTGCGGACGCGTTGCTACGCGTCCCTACAGCTGTCTGATCATCGTCAATCAGTGCGCGGTATCTGTTGCGGTCTTCAGCTTGCGGTGGACGAACTCTGCTACTGCGGCGATCGATTGCTGACTCACCTCGTGCCCCATGCGGAACTCGTGATACTCAGCCTCGTTTCCATGCTCGGCGAGTACGCTTCGCAGCCGGCGTGCTGCCAGTACGGGAATGACGTTGTCGTTGACTCCGTGGACGATCAGCACCGGTTGGTCGCTGCGTAGATTGGGTAGTTCGACTTCGTAGAGCGCGCCGCTCATGACCACGATTCCGGCCAGTGGTGACGGTCGGCGGAAGCCGACGTCGAGGGCCATCAGACCGCCCTGCGAGAATCCGGACAGTATGGTGCGGCTGTCGTCGAGGCCGTACTCATTCTGCAGTGCGGTCAGTGTCTCGGCGACCAGCTTGCGCGATTCCTGAATCGATTTCGTTTCGGCGGGCCAGCCGGTGAACCAGCTAAAGCCATAGGTGTATCCGGGTGATGTTTCGAAGGGCCGGGGAGCGTTCGGAAAAATGAACCGGAATCGTTGCGACGGATCGAGCATGGGAACCAGGTCGGCCAGATCTTCCGAATCGCTTCCTCTCCCATGAATCGCGACGATCAGCCCGTCACCGGCCCCACCGCTTGCTGGACCGACTTCGATGCACTGCAACGGCAGGTCTGTACGCTTTCTCTTCAGCATTGCCCGTCCCTTTGAAAGATTGGTGCCGGTACCTGAAATCGACGGGAGCTAACCATCACAACAGTGTCCGTCATTCGCTCACCCGGACGAATCGCGCTAAAATCAGCGGCATCCTGACAATCGTGTCTATGACTTCTCTCCGAGGTGCTTCGTGCATATCAATGATCTCCTGAAAATCGCCGCTGAACGGCGCGCTTCAGACCTTCACATCAAGGTCGGCTCGCATCCGGTCATTCGTGTCGACGGTGAATTGACGCCGCTCGTCGAGCTCAAGCGTCTCATGCAGGAAGATACGATTGCCATGGCCTTCTCCATGATGTCGTCGAGACAGAAAGAGAAATTCAAAAACAACTACGAGATCGACTTCGCCTATTCAGTGCCGGGCCTCGGGCGTTTCCGGTGCAACATTTTCCAACAGCGGGGGACGGTGGGACTGGTTCTCCGAGTCATTCCTGTCAAAATTCTCTCCGTTCGTGAGCTGATGCTTCCCACTGTGATCGAGAAGATCTGCGAGGAACGTCGCGGGCTGATTCTCTGCACGGGGACCACAGGTTCAGGCAAGTCGACCACCCTTGCGGCAATGATCGACTACATCAACGCGCATCGGACCGAGCACATCATCACCGTTGAGGACCCGATCGAGTTTCTGCATCGCGACAAGAAATCCATCGTGAATCAGCGCGAGGTCGAGGTGGACACCAAGACCTTCTCGCAGGCTCTCCGTTCGGCGCTTCGCCAGGACCCTGACGTCATTCTGGTCGGTGAAATGCGTGACTACGAAACGATCGAAACCGCACTGACCGCAGCCGAGACTGGACATCTCGTGCTCTCTACGCTGCATACCATGGACGCCACCGAAACCATCAACCGAATCATCTCGGTCTTCCCTCCACATCAGCAGAAGCAGATTCGCCTGCAGCTCGCGGCTGTTCTCAAAGCGGTCGTTTCCCTTCGTCTGCTGCCGCGCGCAGACGGTCTCGGACGCGTGCCTGCAGCCGAAGTCCTCATCACCACCAACTACGTCCGCGACTGTATCGAGAACAAGGAAAAGACCAAGCTCATCAAGGACGCCATCGCCGCAGGCACGTCGCAGTACGGCATGCAGACCTTCGATCAGTCGATCTACACGCTGTACAAGAATGGTCTGATCACGCTCGATGAAGCATTGCGCCGCGCCAGTAATCCGGACGAGTTCAAGCTCAAGATCCAGGGTATTCAGTCGACATCCGATATTGCTCGAGAGGAGATGGACGCAAAACTGTCCGTCACCAGCGACAATAATGATCCCTTCTCGGATGAGTCACCGTTCGACTTTTCGAATACGGTCTAGGAAGGCTGGAAGTGGCACCGAGTAGGGGCGTGTTGCGCGCGCCCGCGATCTGGTGCTCTAATTGGATACGGGGGCGCGGTGGAGCACAGGCAATCCTGCCTGTGTGGCGAGGGAGTAACTTCCCTACCCATTACTTCTTGTCACGCATGTCGTCGAAGAAGAGCACGGGAGTCGTCGGTGACAGGGAACGAATCGTCCTTCGAACTCAGTTCGTCGCGTCACAGGCAGGATTGCCTGTGCCACACAGGTCCACAGTCCCATCAGGATGGCCTCACGCAACTCGCTACAATGCTGCCTGATGAAGAATCGGCGGCTCGATCCTGACTCGTCGGAGGCGGCCGACGGCGAACTTTGCTATCAGTCGGCCATGCGTCTCCTCGAGTTTCGCTTCCGGAGCAGACTGGAGTTGCAGCGGCGCCTGCAACAGCGTGGGTATCTCCCGGAGGTGATTCTCTCGGCTCTCGAGCGCCTGATCGCTGAGAAGTGGCTGGACGATCGACGTTTTGCCGAGGCCTTTGCTCGCACCAGGCTCCGCAAGCAGCGCGGAGTGGCTCGGATCTCCATGGAGCTGGCTGCTCTGGGCGTTGAACAGACCACGGTGCGGGACGGCATCGCCAGTGCTGTGGTGGACGAGCCGGAGGCTGAACATCTAGCCCGCGCCACCGAGAAGAAGGCCAGGGCGCTCGAGCGGCGGTACGGAGCAGAAGTGCTCATCACCGACGAGGGAAGAAACAAACTGACCAGCTTTCTGTTGAAACAGGGATACGCGTATGGCAATGTCGCCAGCGCAGTCGAGATGACAATCCGTCAGCGAGCCTCCCGGGACTGATTTATCCGGTTGCCGCACGCTGCATAGCTGATGTCGCACGACGCTTAGAAACAAAAGGATTATTGATGAACTGGACCACCGACCATGTCCGCGAAGAGTTTCTTCGCTTTTTCGAGAGCAGGGATCATCGACGAGTCGAGAGTTCTTCTCTCGTCCCAGCAGGGGACCCCACTCTGCTCTTCACGAACGCCGGGATGAACCAATTCAAAGATTCTTTTCTTGGACGTGAGAAGAGGGATTACAGCCGCGCCACGACGTCGCAGAAATGTGTTCGTGCCGGTGGAAAGCACAACGATCTCGAGAACGTCGGACGTACCGCCCGGCACCACACGTTTTTTGAGATGCTCGGCAACTTTTCGTTTGGTGACTACTTCAAGCGAGATGCGATTCAGTTCGCCTGGGATCTGTTCACCAAGACCTACGGGTTCGAAGTAGAGCGACTCTGGTTCTCGGTGTTCGAGGGTGATGGAATTGTTCCAGCTGACGAGGAAGCCGTGCAGCTTTGGATTGCTGCAGGTGCCTCACCTGATCGCATTCTCAGGTTCGGCAAGAAAGATAACTTCTGGTCGATGGGCGACACCGGCCCATGCGGTCCCTGCTCCGAGATTCACTACTACCGCGGTGAGGATCTGTCGAAGAATCTGCCTTCGCTGGTGAACGGTGAAGGCGACGACACCATGGAAGTCTGGAATCTGGTCTTCATGCAGTACGACCGCGATGCCTCCGGGCGACTCACGCCGCTTCCGGCACCGTCCGTCGACACAGGGGCCGGGCTGGAAAGGGTCGTCTCCATCCTGCAGAACGCGGCGTCCAATTACGACACCGATCTTTTCGTTCCGATCCTCTCGCGCATCGAGTCGCTGAGCGGTACAAAGTACACAGCTTCGTTCGAGAGCGAAGCGGATACGGCCATGCGAGTGCTGGCCGATCATGCCAGATCGGCGACTTTTCTCATCGCCGACGGAGTCATACCGTCGAACGAAGGTCGAGGCTACGTGCTGCGCCGCATCATTCGGCGGGCGATTCGGTTCGGGAGAAAGCTGCAGAATCCAGTGCTTCTCTCTCAGCTGGTCGACTCCGTGATCTCGGCCATGTCGATCTACTCGGAACTCGTGCAGCGAAGAGCAGCGATTCTGCAGACGCTGGAATCCGAAGAGGAGCGGTTCTCGAAAACGCTGAGCGTGGGAATGGAGAGGATCGGGCAGGTCTTCGACGATGTCCGACGGCGTGGAGAGCGCGTGCTGGGTGGCGAAGAAGTGTTCCGGTTGTATGACACCTTCGGCATCCCGGTCGATCTCATTTCCGAGTTTGGCGAAGAAGAAGGCGTCACCATCGACCGCCAGGGCTTCGAAGAACTGATGACCGTTGCCCGCACGAAGGCCAAGGCTTCCTCAAAGTTTCAGAACACGACCGACGCAGCGGTGTTCGCCAGAATTGCTGAGCGTGTCGGACCATCTGAATTTGTAGGCTACGATCAAACCAGCGACGTTCCGACGAAGGTGGTTGCGATTCTCGCGGCGGGAGTCGAAGCAGAGCAGATCGCCTGCGACGCGGAAGCAGAGATCGTCGTATCGCCGACGCCCTTTTATGCTGAAGGTGGTGGGCAGGTCGCGGACAAAGGCACTCTGGTCTGGGATGGCGGCAGAGCGGAGGTGACTGATACGCAGCGTCAGGTTGGTGATCTGATCGTACTTCGCGTCCGCGTTTTAGACGGAACCCTTAAGCTCGGAAGCAACGTAACCGCCTCGGTTTCGTCCGAGCGGCTGGACACGACAGCCAACCATACCGCCACACATCTGCTGCACAAGGCCCTGAAAGATCTTCTGGGTGAAACTGTGCAGCAGGCCGGTTCGCTGGTCGCCCCCGATCGCATGCGCTTCGACTACACCTGGAGCAAATCACTCGACGAGAATCAGATCCGGCAGATCGAGCAGGTTGTCAATGAACAGATCCGCATGAACCACGAAGTATCGAAGAAGGTCATGCCGATCAGCGAGGCTCGTCAGAGTGGCGCAGTCTCCATGTTCGGTGAAAAGTACGGAGAGAATGTTCGCGTCGTCTCCGCGGGCGGTTATTCGAGTGAGTTCTGCGGCGGATGCCATGTGAATCGAACCGGTGACATCGGACTCTTCAAGATTGTGGCAGATCGCTCTCTAGCAGCTGGAGTGCGGCGCATCGAAGCCCTCACAGGAAGAGGAGCCGTAGAGTATCTGCAGGGAATCGATTCGTCACTGCGCGCGCTGCAGACCACGCTGAATGTACCGATCAAGGAAGTTCCGGCCATGGTGATGGCGCTGCAGGAGAAGCAGAAGACGCTGGAGAAAGAGCTTCGCGCTGCGAAGATGAAGCTTGCCTCCGGAGGACCATCTTCAGGTAACTCCGCGCAGGCCGACGACCAGATCGTGGAGATCGAGGGAGTGAGGTTGCTGGCCCGCCGAGTGGATGATGTTTCAGGTGGTGACCTGCGAAATCTTGCCGATACGTTTCGTCACAAGGTGAAGAGCGGCGTCGTTCTCATTGCCAGCGCGACGGAAGGGAAGACCACCCTTCTTGCTGCCGTCACTCAGGATGTGACCGAGCGGATCTCCGCGCACCAACTGATCCAGAAACTCGCTCCGTTCATCGGGGGGAAGGGCGGTGGAAAAGCCGATCTGGCGCAGGCTGGAGGCAGAGACGCTGCGAAGCTGGACGAAGCGCTCGCTCAGGCGCCCGCGGCAATGCGGGAGATCCTGGGAGCTGCGGTCGGTGCATCGCAGTAGACCGAGCTACTCACCGAGGCTTCGTGGCGAGGACGCCGTTCAGGTCCGCAATGCGTCACCATGTTCGGTCGCGATCTCCTTACGCGCAGGAGGCGCGCGTCGAGGGTAGCCGGTGCTAAGCGCGTAGCGCGCGGCCACCGGACCGGGGTCGCAGCACATACATACGCCCCGGCAGGGGCGCCAGAAGGATCGCTCATCGAATTCGATGTAGTGGTTTCGAGGAGCTCGAAACACTTCCAGGAAGATATGTCGGTCGGATGCTCTTCCTGCTAGTGAAGACTCAACCATGTGCAGACATTCCGATCTCCTCTGGCGCCCCTGCCGGGGCGAGTACATGATTGTGCGCCGCGGAGCCGGTGGCTGCGCGCTTTGCGCTTACCACCGGCTACCCTCTGTTCGCGCCTCCGGCGCGCGAGCCGCAAGCTCACTGACTTTTGTCGTAAGACGGCGGAGAGTGAGCTGAATGCGGGGCGCACGGCCTTTTCGCGACGAAGTCGAAGTCGAGATCATGTCGAGGAGCGAAAAGGCCGTGTAACGAAGCAGACCGGGCCGCCTCCTCGTCCGAAGCAGAAACTCTGTGAGAAATGCGGGCTAGAATGCGCACCGCATGGATGTGACGCAAACGCACTCCTGGGGCACGCAGCCCGAGATGTTCGGCCCTCGGCACGAGCATCGGCTGCGCATGATCCTTCGCGAGACTGCGGGACAGCCTGAAGGGACGCGAACACTCGACGCCGCAATCGGCCTCGGTCAGCTCGCTTCACGCCTGCAGAGGCAGGGGCTGAAGGTGTTCGGCATCGACTCGTCCATCGAAGCTGCCCGATTCGTCCGGACCGAGCGCGGGATTCCAGTCGTGATCGGCGATCTCTCAGCCATGCCTTTTCGCGCGTCGAGCTTCGGAGTGATCACCTCAGGTGAAACGCTCGAACATCTCGATGACGACGAAGGTGCGGTGATTGAACTCGAACGAGTTCTCACGGGATCCGGCAGATGTGTTGTCACCGTGCCGGCCATGCAGATGCTCTGGACTTCCTCGGACGATTACTACGAGCACCGGCGTCGTTATTCACGAAGCGGACTCAGAGGTATGTTCGAGCGCGCTCGTTTCGCGGTGCGTAAAGCGCGATTCTGGGGATTTCCGGTCGTTCTGATCTACGACACACTCTTTCTGCTTCCGATGAACAAGCGCAGGTCACGAGTCGAGCCCTCCGGTGATCCTGCTTTGCGCTCGATTGCCGCAGCCGGACGGAATCGCTTTCTGGTCTCGGCGATGCGTGGACTCTTCGCCATCGATGGTCTCTTCTCCAGAATCCCCTTCGGCCCCGGTCTGCTTCTGGTGGCCACCAAGCGCACACCTTCTGATCCAGCTTGATGCAGCTGACCCTGTTGACGAGGCCTGTCTCGCTGCACGAGTACAGCGCCATCGATGCAAGATCCTCGGCGGTTTACTTTTCTCCGTCCGCACTCGAGAACGCCTCAGCAGCGTTGCTCGAACGCGTGCAGCATCGCAGCGCACTGGTCATCGCGGCTTGCCGGGCAAACGTGCCTCCTGACTCGTTCGCCTTCGGAATGTTCGCGGATGTGTTCCTGGTCGAGGAAGGTTCTCAGCTGGACCTGGGACGTGGTACTGAATGGTGGGGCCTGATCTCCGCCGCCGTTCTCCGGAGAATAGGAGAGAGGTCGTCAGGGTTGCTGCTGACGGGTCCGAGGAAATTGAGTGCGGATGAAACATGGAACGGCGGGCTGTGCGAGGCGGTTGTGGCCTGTGGTTCCGATTCGTTACAGTGGGCGCAGCAGTGGCTCTCGGGTCGAAGTGTTCCGGCGCTTCAGTCAGCGGCAGCACTCTTGCGACGGAGAGGCGGAGACGCGATTGAGAGGGCTGAGTTTGGGCGATTGTTCGCAACAGGCGAACCGCAGCTTGGTTTGAAACGATTTCTGAACAGGGATGCGACGGACTTCAGTCAGTCGCTGATGGTGGAGATGCTATGAGCAGCAATGAAACGGACCTGCAGCCTCTCGGTCCGGCGAGCAAGGTAGTCCCTCAGAATCCGGTCGAAGCGAAGCAGCTTCCGTTGTTCACGCAGTCGGTGATGACCGGGGTGCGCACGGCGGACGAGCGCTGGCGGAAAGAAGTACTCGAGCCGGTTACTCGTAAGAAGTCGCAGTGGAAGAAAGACTTCACCACGGTCAGCAGCATGGATACCAATCCGCTGGCCACACCGGATCACATTGCAGAACTCGACTACGAGCAGGATCTCAATCTGCCGGGCCAGTTTCCCTATACCCGCGGCATTCATCCGACCGGGTACCGCGGCAAGCTCTGGACTATGCGGCAGTTCGCTGGCTTCGGCACCGCGCGGCAATCGAACGAGCGATACAAGTACCTGCTATCGCAGGGGCAGACCGGGCTTTCCGTGGCCTTCGATCTGCCTACGCTGTACGGGTACGATTCCGATCATAACTACAGCAGGGGAGAAGTCGGAAAGTGCGGAGTGGCCGTCGATACGCTGGCCGACATGGAGATTGTTTTCGAGGGAATCAACCTCGAGGACGTGACCGTGTCGATGACCATCAATTCGACCTCGCCGATCCTGCTGGCCATGTATCTGGTGGTGGCGGAGAATCAGGGTTCGGACTGGAAGAAAATCTCCGGCACGCTGCAGAACGACATCCTCAAAGAGTACATCGCGCAGAAGGAGTACATCTTTCCTCCGCGTCCCTCCATGCGACTGGTCACGGACATCTTCCAGTTCTGCCAGACAGAGGTCCCTCGCTACAACACCATTTCCGTCTCCGGGTACCACATCCGCGAAGCGGGATCGACTGCTCTGCAGGAGCTTGCCTTCACCCTGAGGGACGGCATGGAGTACATCGAGTACGGAATTCGCGCGGGCATGGACGTCGATGAATTCGCGCCGCGAATTTCCTTCTTCTTCAATTCTCACAACGACTTCTTCGAGGAGATCGCCAAGTTCAGAGCTGCCCGTCGGGTCTGGGCCAAGGTGATGCGCGATCGTTATGGAGCGAAAGATCCACGCTCCATGATGCTTCGATTCCACACCCAGACAGCGGGATGCTCGCTCACCGTACAGCAGCCGTACAACAACATCGTGCGTGTGGCCATGCAGGGTCTGGCCGCTGTTCTGGGCGGGACGAATTCGCTCCATACCAACTCACTCGACGAGGCGCTGGCGCTTCCCACCGAGCAGGCTGCGCGGATTGCGCTGCGAACGCAGCAGATCATCGCGCACGAGTCAGGCGTGATCAATACCGTCGATCCGCTCGGGGGCTCGTTTTACATCGAAGAGCTAACCAACAAGATGGAAGCCGGCTGCTTCGAGTACATCGAGAAGATCGATCAGTTCGGCGGGATGGTGGAAGCCATCGAAGCCGGTTTCCCGCAGCGGGAGATATGGGATGCTTCCTATCAGTTTCAGCGGTCAATTGAATCGGGCGAAAAGCTGGTGGTGGGGGTCAACTCCTTCAGGATGGAGAAAGAGGAGCCGTACGACATTCTTTACATCGATGACTCAGTCGCCGGAGAGCAGTTGCAGACGCTGAACGAGGTGAAGGCGAAACGCGATCAGCAGGCCGTGCTCGCTTCACTGCAGAAGTTGCGAGAGACGGCGGCGGATCCGACGGCCAACACCATGCCTGCCATCATCGACTGCGTTCGGACCTATGCGTCGGTGGGAGAAATCTCAGACGCGCTGCGCGACGTATTTGGTACGTACCAGGAGCCAGCACTTTTTTAGAATCAATTAAACGAAACATCCGCGCTCGACGTCTGATCGCAGGAAGGAGTCATCCCGATGCGTATGAAACTCTCAGTCGCTGTCCTGGTCACGCTCTGGAGTGCAACCCTCGCTTCAGCAAAAGATGTCTATCTGCCGATTACCGGAAGCGTCGGTACATTTAAGACCGATGCCAGAGTGGTGAATCCTTCTTCCACGAAGGAGATCACCATCACGGCGACCTTCGAGCCCGTAGTCGGCAGCGCCAGCCCCGCGCCGCGCACGGCGAATTTCACGGTCGGGCGCAGGCAGCAGCGCGTGTTCGACGATGTCGTGTCGGTTCTGTTCAGCGGCGCAACGGGACTCGGCGCAATTCGTTTTTCGAGCCCTGACGATTTCGTCGCAACCGCTCGGATCTTCGCCACAGTGTCGGGCGGGACAGCGGGACAGGGATATGCGGCCGTAGATGTCACTGCGGCTCGCAATAAAGGCCTTCTGCTTCAGCTCAAGTCGACCGGCAACTCGGGCCAGCTGAACACGTTCCGTTCAAACATCGGCTTCGTCAATCCCGGTAGCGCAGCAGCGGTGGTCACCCTTCGACTGAATGACAAAAACAACGTCGTCGTCTCCACACAAACCCTGACCGTGCCTGCACGCAGCAGTCTCGGTCCGGCCAACTACTTCGGGACCGCGGCAGGTGACTTCACGGATGCCTTCGCATCGTTCTCTGCCGACAATGCGGTCATCGCCTACGCCTCGATCATCGACAACGGCACGACCGATCCGACCTTTCTTCCGGCCATCGAAGACACAGGCACCGAGCCTGCACCTTCCCCGCAGAAGATAATCAATGTCAGCGCGCAGAGATTCAATTTCACCTCCGACGTTCCTTTCCGCGTGAAACTTGGTGATAGGGTTACGCTTCGGTTGCGATCGGTGGACGTCACCCACGGTTTTTCCCTTCCACAGTTCAACATCTCGAAGGACATGCCGGCAGGCCAGACAGTCGAGGCGACGTTCGATGCCAATCAGACCGGCACCTTCTTTTTCTTCTGCACAGTGTTCTGCGGCGGGGGACATGGAGAGATGAGCGGGCAGTTCACCGTCGAACCCTGACCGCGAAGCTCTTCAAAGGCGAACGGGCGATTAATCGCGCCCGCTCGCCACGTCATTCCGATGAGCCACGCGATCGGTAGTTTTACGCAGTCGTAGCTGCGAAGAGGAATCTCCGTTCCGCACAAATACGGTCGATCAGTTCGACCCTCGTGGCGCGGACCGGAAATTCCTCTTCGCGCGGTACATCGCAGATACGATCGACAGCACGTCGTGCTCGTCGGAATGACGGCCAGACAAGGAGCGGTGGCGCAGATCGCACTACGCGCATCTGTCTGATGGTGGATCCGACTCCCGGAGATTCCTCAGCGACGCCGCAATCTGCTACCATTCCGGAGGTTACGGGGAGAGGGTGGGCGATGGAGCTGCTTCATTTCATGAAGAGCCGGCGTGGCGGAGAACTCGTAGGGATCGTGATTCTTGCGGTTGGAGTGATCGTCACCGCAAGTCTGATCACCTATCATCCCGGAGATTCCTCCGCGTTCTTCACCTCCAGCGAGAATGCCATCTCCAACGCCATCGGCTACTACGGTGCGACACTCGCCTGGATTCTGATCAGCTTTCTCGGCTTCGCATCAGTGCTCCTTCCGGTTTCATTGTTGGCCCTGGGCTGGAGCAGATTCTGGGGACACGATGTCGAGTACCTGCATACGAAGATGCTCGGCATCGCGGTGATGCTGCTGGCTCTTCCTCCACTGCTCGACCTGACCGTCGGCAAGGTCTGGATACGCGGCTCGCTGATTCAGTCAGGTGGTTACCTCGGATCTGAACTGCACGAACTGCTCGCGTCGAATCTGAATGCCGTCGGCGCGGGAATTGTGGCGACCACCGTGGTTCTGGTCGGAATGCTTCTGGCCACACGCATCAGTCTCGCGGCTGTTTTCATCGCTCTCAGAGAAATGATCTACGGCCTTGGACGAGCGCTGTCGATTCGCTGGGCTCGTTTTACTGAGCGCCGACGCAAGACCAAAATGAAGACCTCGGTCGTTCGTAAACACCTCGATCGCGCTGAACAGATTCGCCCGCTTGCTGCTACGGCAACCGAGAGCGGGCTCTCGCTCGTACGCGAGTCACGCGATGATAGAGGTCTGGTCGTGCGCGAAGTGAAGGGACAAGGCCGTTTCCAGATTCGCAAAGTGACGAAGGCGGACCTTCGCCGCGCCGCAGAAGAGATCGCCGCGGCCGGTCCGGATGCCGACTTCGAACTCGACCTCCCGATGACGCGACGCGAACCGATCATCGAGGACGATTTCGAGGATCTGCCGCCCCCCGCCTCACTGCCGAAAAGAGCTCAGTCACGTCCTGGCGTTCCCTCGGTTCAGGCCGCCCCGGCTCCGCTCAATCTTCCCCGTCCGGTCATGCCGCTGCCGACTTCGGCTGAGCGTTCCACCGTCAGACCAATCCGCGGATCGGATGCACTTCCGCCGATGGAGCTACTCAAGCCGGGAGCTCCACCGAAGAATATCGATGACGAGGTGCACAGAAAGTATCTCGAAATCGGACGTCTCATCGAAGACCGCTGCCGGGAGTTCTCCGTGGAAGGCGAGGTCACGGCCTATCACCCAGGCCCCGTGGTCACGACCTTCGAATTCAAACCCTCGGCCGGGGTGAAGTACGCCAAGGTCGTGAACCTCGGGGACGATCTCGCACTGGCATTGAAAGCCGAGTCGATTCGTATCGAACGAATCTCCGGATCGTCCACGGTCGGCATCGAGGTTCCTAACAAAGTACGTGAGTTGATCGCCCTGCGCGAAATCATCGACACCGACGCATTCGCCCAGACCACCTCGCCCCTCACTCTCGCTCTGGGAAAAGACATTCACGGCGAAGCGGTGGTTACGGATCTGGCCAGAATGCCTCATTTGCTGGTGGCCGGAGCCACTGGCGCCGGTAAATCAGTTGGTCTGAATTCGATGATCGTCTCGTTACTGTATAAGGCGCATCCGAATCAGCTGCGCTTCCTGATGATCGATCCGAAGATGGTCGAGCTGAAGATCTATGAAGATATCCCGCATCTTCTACATCCGATCGTCACTGATCCGAAGCTGGCATCGAATGCTCTGCTCTGGGCCGTGCAGGAGATGGAGAACCGATACAAGATTCTCTCGGAGTGCGGCGTGCGCAACCTCGATCAATACAACGCACTGCTGAAGGATCCGGAAGCGCACCGCCGCGCCAGGAAGATGGGGGAGACCGATACCACTCCAACTCCTGCCGCGCTGCATTTCATCGTGATCATCATCGATGAATTCGCGGACCTGATGATGGTCGCTTCAAAAGATGTGGAAGACTCAGTGACTCGTCTCGCGCAGAAAGCACGTGCGGTCGGAATTCATCTGATCATCGCAACGCAGCGTCCTTCGGTGGACGTCATCACCGGCGTCATCAAAGCTAACTTCCCATCCAGGATTTCATTTCAGGTCGCGTCGAAAATCGATTCGCGCACCATCCTCGACGCACAGGGTGGAGAGAAGCTTCTCGGAAATGGCGACATGCTCTTCCTGCCGCCTGGCACGGCGCGCCTGCGTCGTATTCACGGCGCCTACGTCTCAGAAAAAGAGATCTCCGCCATCGTGGAGTTCGCCCGTGAGAAACAGGGCAAGCCGGAGTACATCACTGAGATCACGCAGTCGGTTGAAGAGAAAAGCGGTGTCGACGGTATCGAGTACCTCAGCGATCCCAAGTACGACGATGCCGTGCGGGTCGTACTGACTACGGGACAGGCTTCAGCTTCATATCTGCAGCGCCGCCTCAAGCTCGGCTACTCGAGGGCGGCGCGCCTGATCGAGATCATGGAAGCAAACGGGATCGTCGGTCCGAGCCAGGGCAGCAAAGCGCGAGAGATTCTCGTTCGCGCCGACGACTATCCCGGCATCATGGAAATGTAAGGCTGTTTCCATGAACGTCGACGATGAAAAAGCGCGGAATCGGCGGGTGACGCCGGTTTTACAAGAATGAACAGGCCTCGTCATCCCGAGCGGCGGTATGGGTGGGTGCGAGGGATCTACGCGAAGGGACCGCGCTGGGAATTACGAGCGCGATCCTCGAGCGTAGATTCCTCAGTCGCAGCTGGATTCCGTTGACACGAGCGGGCCCGGAGTGCTCCTTCGGAATGACAGTTTTGAGCAGGAGAACTAAGTGGCCGAAGTTTTCAACTTCGGATCTCGGATCTGAAACGGGGAACCTTTTTCATACGAAATGCCGGGCGCAGAAATGCGCAGTTTTGTATCCGCCCCGAAGCCCAAAGTTGAAAACTTTGGCCACTTTCGCGCCATTGGCCATTACCGCGCGCAACGTCAACCTTTCACTCGGCCGGATTGATCACCCATTTCTCATACGATTCCGTTGGTAACTCGCGAATGAATCTCGACGGTTCCATCAACACGTCCATCTGCATCCGATCACGCGCCAGCACCGGAAAGACCAGATAGACTTCCTGCTTTGCGCGGGTTACCGCCACATAAAAAAGCCGCCGCTCTTCCTCCTCTCCCGGGATCACGATCTCGAGAGGCTTTCCTTCGGCTCGTTCGACTTCGCTGACGCTCGTCCCTGGAATCATCAGCGCTGAGTTTGTCGGCGCATGGGTCAGAGTGAGCACACCTGCGGGAACTCGTAGCGCGCGCGCCGATGGGAAGCGCCCTTCCGACAGCCAGATGACGAAGACGATTCGCCATTCGAGTCCCTTGGACTGATGCACGGAAGAGAGCACAACCTTCTCATCTTCCGGAGCCACCACGGCCACGTCCTCACCTGTGAGAGGGGAGGCCAGTGCCAGGTCATCAAGAAATTCTTCGATATCACCGTAGCGGAGAGCGTACTGCGACAGCTGTTCGAGATCGTCGAGTCGTGCACTGGCGTTCGCGAATTTAGCGCGTGCGTAATCGGCGTAGCCACCTTCTACTACCACTCGGATTGCCTCCGACGGATTCTTACGCATCGAGTCACTCGCGATCAATCTGAGCGTCGTGCGCAGGCTGTCGAAGCTTTTCTGCGTAGCCCGCGTTGAGGAACTGCCCGTTCCGCGGAGAAAGGCGTCGAGTGGATCACGTTCCTTCTGCAACGTCTCCCATATGGCGGACGCGCTTTTCTCACCGACTTTGGGATAGAGCTTGAGCACGCGCTTCCAGGAGAGCTCGTCGCGCGCATTCGTGGTCAGTTTCAGATATCCGAGAACGTCTTTGATGTGGGCCTGCTCGAAGAAGCGAACCCCTGACCGAATCTCGTAAGGAATGTTCCTGCGCGACAGCTCCATCTGCAGCTCGAGCGACTGGTAGTGCGAGCGGTACAAAATGGCCATGTCTCCGAGCTTCTCTCCTTCGTCGCGGAGCTCGAGAATCCGCTGCGCGACGAAGGAAGCCTGTTCGAATACATCGTCGACCCCCACCACCGCGGGATCGGGTCCATCGCCTCTGGTCGCCGTGAGTTGTTTAGCGAACTGATACCGGTTCAGCGCGATCGAGGCGTTGGCCAGCGCAAGAATCTGCGGTGTCGAACGGTAGTTCACTTCGAGACGGAAGATCTTTGCTTCAGGGAACCGCTGCGGAAACGTGATGATGTTCTCGAACGACGCACCGCGGAAGGAGTAGATCGATTGGGCGTCGTCACCGACGATCATCAGGTTGCGACGGACAGCGGCCATCCGGTCCACGATTTCTGCCTGCAGCTTGTTCGTATCCTGATACTCGTCGACCAGGATGAAGCGGAAGCGATGCTGCATGGCAGTGGCGACGTCGGTGTGATCGGTGAGAAGCCTGAGCCAGTTCAGGAGCAGGTCGTCGAAGTCCATGGCGTTCGCTGCTTTCTTTCGAGCTGCGTAAAACTCGAAGACCCGCTCGATCTCTTTCTCGAAGGAGAGGAAGTGCGGGTAGTTGGCGTCGAGATGCAACTGAAACGGGGTCCTCGTGTTCTGCACGAAGGAATGAATGTCGATGAGAACATCGCCTTTCGGGAAACGTCGTTGAAGTGTGTCGATCCCTGCCGCAGAGATCGAGCCCTCCATCATTTCCTTCGAGTCTTCACTGTCGAGAATCGTAAAGTTGGCCTGGTAGCCGAGCGGCTCTGCGTACTTTCTCAGCAACCGATTTCCCACCGAATGGAAAGTACCGCCCCAGATGCGCCTGGTGTCGATGGTCACGAGTTGCTCGACCCGCGAGAGCATCTCCCTCGAGGCCTTATTGGTAAAGGTGAGAAGTAGAATCTCGGAGGGATCAATGCCGTCTTCGATGAGTCGTGAAACGCGATAGGTGAGGGTGCGGGTCTTGCCGCTTCCTGCGCCTGCGATGACCAGCAGCGGGCCGTTCCCAGCCATCACCACGTCGAGCTGCTCCTGATTGAGATCAGTTTCGTAGGCGACCTTGTACTGACGTGTGCGGGCCGGGGTTTTCAGCTGGTAGTGACGGACTTTCGACAAGCGTCGATTCTACAGCGCGCGACTTCAGAAGCGCCGAACTGCTACTCACCGTATCTGTGATCGGAATCGGACACCCATGGCGAAATCACTTTGTTCGCGTCGAAACCCGCGAAGTCAGTGATGAGAATGGCCGGTGGGCGGAGCGACAGGTGCGGCAGTTCCGGACTTTGCATCAGGAACCGCGGTCTCCGGCATCTTCTTCTCGTAGAGTTCACGAACGCATCCGAGGTGTGACAGAACCTTCTCGCGATCAATGCCGGCTACGTTTCCGCGGCCTTCGATCCAGGCCGCGGTGCATTCTCCGCAGCACGGCCCGCCTTTCTCGACTCCGATTCGGCAGTGACACTCTCCGTTTCGAATCACGCATTCGTTGCAGCCCGGCTTCACGCAGCAGTCATACTTGCCGTCCTGTGCGAGTTCGGTCTTGTAGAGTTCCAGCGCAGCGAACAATGTGGACTGTTTCTGTGCGGTGGGCTGCTTCTGGAAGCTGGCCATTGTCCGGGCGTCAGCATCAGCCCCGCTGATCTGCGAGACCGGTCCAGGTACTGTACCTGTTGCCTGACGCTGAGCACGATACGCGGAGCAGTCGAGAAGAATGAACGAACATGCGGCGATCGCAGCGATTGATAGTTTCAAGATGGCTCCCTCGTTCGTTTTTGTGAGAACAGGGT
This sequence comes from Thermoanaerobaculia bacterium, assembly GCA_046590705.1. Taxonomy (GTDB): domain Bacteria; phylum Acidobacteriota; class Thermoanaerobaculia; order Gp7-AA8; family Gp7-AA8; genus JBKJUK01. The sequence goes on along the minus strand of JBKJUK010000276.1, from coordinate 2,674 downwards.
GATCAGGCGGGATATGCCGGCAGCAGAGAGGGCAACCAGAAAGCTGAATGCGGCGCCGCGGAACTCGAAAGTCTCCCAGCCGCCGAAGTCGAGAAACGTCGCCAGAGCATAACCGGCTAATGCAGCCAGAAGAGTGAACCCCAGCATCGACCGGCGTCTGGTTCCCGGCGCAGGGTTGAAGGCGCCTGCCACGAAGTAGGCAAGAAGTCCCGCCGCAAACGAGAGAAGCAAACCGATCACGGCTCATTGTAATTGGATTGTCTGATCGCGCAGCCGAAGTCAGTTATTTAGAATGGTATGCGCTTCGCAACTTCGAATCTCAATGGAAACCGAGAGACTAGAGAAGAACTCAGGAAAGAAGATTCTCGCGATCGAGGACGATCCTGAAGTCCTGGATCTTTATGAAACTTTCTTCAAGCGTAAGGGTTATCAGGTTCTCTCTGCCTCTGGAGGTCAGGAGGCCATCAGTCTGCTGCAGGCTCATCCCGATACCAGATTGATTCTGCTCGATCTGAACATGCCGGGCATGAGCGGTGAGGAGTGGATGGCCTGGTACCTCCAGCAGGGACGAGGAGTGCCGGTGGTCGTTGCGTCAGGTAAAGGCGATATCCTGGCCGTGACCAAAGGGAAGAACATCACGGCGGCACTCACCAAACCCTTTCACATGGAAGAGCTTCAGGAGCTGGTGGAAGTACTGCTCGCCGATGACTGGACGGGTGAGCTCAGCAGCGACAAAACCCTGCACTGAGAATCGCTTACTCTCCGTGATTGCCGATGGCTTCCACGGGGCAGTTGTCCATGGCATCTTTGGAAAGCGTCTCCTCCTCAGGAGTTTCAGGCTGCTTGAAAACGTAAGAGAAGCCTTCCTCGTCATTCCTGGTGAAGTTCGCGGGCGAAGTCTCGCGGCACAGATCGCAATCGATGCACTGAGTATCGACGAAGTAACGGCCTGAGGCCTGGCCCGGGACTTTGTCGTTCTGATCTGCCATCTTGCGGGATTCTCCTGATGTGGTCTGCGGGAGATCCTCCCCAGCGGCTGCAGTCCTGGCCTGAGGCTGGACGCGCGGCGTATTCTACGGAAAGGGCTCTACCCTCCGCAACCGCAGGAAGCAGGGTTGTATTCGCGTGATCGGCATGTAACTTTCTCGTCATTGCATGCAGCGAGACTATCCTGTCCCGTATTCGTCCCATACATGAGTCGTGAAACGACTCTGGAGAGAACAACCATGATGAAGACTATTTCTGCAGTTGTCCTGGCGGCGCTTCTTCCGGGAGCGGCTGTTGCCCAGACTGTGACGGTGCCTCGCGAGGCCGCTTACACCGAGACCGTCAGCGTCACTGGAGTGGGGCGCAGCTCGGTCATGCCTGACCGCGTTACATTCACAGCTGGAGTCGAGACGATCGCGCCCACGGTAGATGCAGCGTCGCGGCAGAACACCGAGAGTACTGCGGCCGTGATTGCAGCATTGAAGAAAGGGGGAATTCAGGACAAAGAAATCCGCACATCGAACTTCTCGATCTTCCCGCAGCAGGAGTACCTCGAGAACCGCCGCCCCCGGATCATCGGGTTCCAGGTGACCAATAGCGTCACCGTCACGCGCGACAAAGTCGATGGGGTCGGAAAGTTTCTGCAGGCCGCGATCGATGCGGGCGCAAATCAGGTTTCGGGGATTTCGTTCTCAGTTGCCGATCCGACCAAAGGACGCAACGAAGGACTTCGGGCGGCGTATCTCGACGCACGAGCGAAAGCAGAACTCCTGGCCGTCGCCGCAGGTCGTCCCCTGGGACGGGCTCTGGCCATCACCGAGGGTGGAGCAGCCATGCCCCCGCAACCGCCGATGTATGGGAAAGCCATGGCCATGGGATCACGCGTTTCTGCCGACGTTCCGATCGAACAGGGCTCTGATGAGCTCCGTTTCACCGTGTCGGTAATCTTTGAACTTCGGTAGAAGTCGGGGTTGCGGAGGAACGCTTGGCGAGAGGCAACTTTGTGGAGCACAGGCAATCCTGTCTGTGGCGGACGAATGTTCCGCAGATTCCATGGTAATCATCTCAGTCCTCCCACCACAGGCAGGATTGCCTGTGCTCCACAAAAGCTGATCGGTTAAGATCCTGGGCATTCGTACGAGGTGTTCATGAAGACAGTCAGCGAGCTCGAGATCCGGGCGGCGAACGGAGAGGATCTGCAGGGAGTTCTGGCCCTTTTGTCAGCGAATGGCCTTCCGGTAGAAGGTGTCGCAGATCATCTCAAGACCTTCATCGTCGCGCGGGATGGTGAACAACTCGTAGGTTGCAGCGGAGCGGAGTCCTACAGCTTTGTAGCGCTGGTTCGTTCGGTGGCCGTTGACGAAAGGTATCGCGGAATTGGTCTGGGCCGTCGCCTGACTCGCGAGATTCTCGATCGTCTTTCTTCACGCGGCGTTCGCGAGTTCTACCTGCTGACGAATGACGCTGAAGAGTATTTCAAGAAACGGGGATTCAAGACCATCGATCGCGATGAAGTGCATCCCCAGGTTCTCGCGTCGTCCGAGTTCAACGGGGACTGCGAGGAAGCAGTGTGCATGCGCCTGGTCATGACCTAGCTTCTAAGCCGCGTGATGAAACGGGGCCATCTGCTTCGTTGTCGCGTCGGCCGGCCGGTTTCAACGTGGCTTAGGCCACGCCTCACCGTCCG
>JBKJUK010000312.1:0-14052 GCA_046590705.1 Thermoanaerobaculia bacterium | reverse complement strand
CCGAAAGGAGGGCGTCCGAGTAGCTCCGGCTGGACCAGATTCCCGCTGTCTCGCACGAGCAGTGAGTCGGACCACGAATCATGAAGCTTCCAGGATTTGTCTGTGTAGATCGCGTTCTGCAGCACCGGTGAGAAATCGACGGACGCCATCAGACCGCCGACCCCGTTCGCGCTGCGCAGAGCGACCAGAATGCGGTTCGCCCCTGGTCGAGAGAGAGCGGTTACGTCATACACGTGCAGTTTGCTCTTGTCCGTCCCGTGCGCCCCGCCCACCGCCTGTCCGTTGAAGAACAACATGTATTCAGGATCGCCACAGATTTTGATGCGGACGAACTCGCGACCAGACGGAACAATGAAGTCGCGCGTAGCGAAAAATGCAGTAGCGTTCCCTTTGTTGAAAACTCTGCTGCGCCAGATCCAGTAAGCCTTCCCGGTCGTGGAGCGGAAGCGGTTCTCATAGAATAGAAACAGATGCAGGAATCCCGCAGCAAGCAGAAATCCGGCGGTCGCAGCCACGGTCCACCGTCGCAATAGCTCTCTCGTTTCTGCGGTCATGCCGTCAGCGGTCTCCACGCACCCACCCCGCTCGGAGAACGGAAGGTTCGAGCGCGCATTATAGAATTGAATGAATGGCCGCACTCATCGTGATCCCCGCAAGATACGGATCGACCCGCTTTCCAGGTAAACCTCTCGCGCTCATCGACGGCGTCTCGCTGATCCGACGCGTTCACGACCGTGCCCTCGAGAGCCTTCGATCGTCCCGGGTTTGTGTGGCCACGGACGACCCTCGCATCGCTGAACACGTTGAGGCGTTCGGAGGAACGGCAGTCATGACCTCTCCATCCCACGCAACGGGGACGGACAGAATTCACGAGGCGGCTCTCGAGATGCGCGAACGCACCGGGACGCCATTCGACGTGGTCGTCAATGTTCAGGGCGATGAACCGCTCATCGATATCAGCAAAGTCGACGCCCTCATCGACCTCATGCAACGAGGTGACACGGATGCAGCCACACTCTGCTGCCCCATCACGTCGCTTTCCGAATTCCAATCGCGAGACGTCGTAAAGGTCGTCTGCGCCATCGATGGGACCGCACTCTATTTCTCTCGATCTTCAGTCCCATTCGACGGCGGCAGCATGGCCCGGCGTCACATCGGCGTTTACGCCTACAAATCCGACGTCCTCGAGAAGTTCGTGCGCCTCCAGCAGACGCCTCTCGAAGTCTGCGAGAGTCTTGAACAGTTGCGGCTCCTGGAGAACGGCTTTAGAATCCGAGTCGTGGAAACGAGCCGTCCTCACCTTGGCGTCGACCGGCCCGATGACATACAGAAGATTGAAGATGAGTTACGCAAGCAGTCCTCCAGTCCGGAGCGCTGAGTGAGCCTTCTGGCTCCTCATGCATCGCTGTCTCAATCGGCAAGTGGCATCTCTCGGACGGACTTCGCAAATGCGCATTCCGCCTTCACCGGGTTAACGATTTCGAGTTCGGCCGTTTTTTTGATCTGCAGCAGAAGCCTGGGGAAATCGCATGAGTAAGAAATACATCTTCGTTACAGGCGGCGTCGTTTCCTCGCTCGGAAAAGGCATCGCCGCGTCTTCAATCGGCGCACTGCTCGAGGCCCGCGGGTACCGGGTGACCCTTCAGAAGTTCGACCCGTACATCAATGTTGATCCCGGCACCATGTCGCCATTTCAACATGGTGAGGTTTACGTCACGGACGACGGTGCAGAAACCGATCTCGACCTCGGGCACTACGAGCGTTTCACAGCCATGAAAGGTACCCGGCGGAGCAACATCACCACTGGCCGAATTTACCAGACCGTGATCGACAAGGAACGTCGCGGCGACTATCTCGGTAAGACCGTGCAGGTCATTCCGCACATCACCGACGAGATCAAAAAATGCATTCGGGAGGTCTCTGATTCAGTCGATGTGGTTATTGTGGAGATCGGCGGAACGGTAGGCGATATCGAGTCCTTGCCATTCCTCGAGGCCATTCGTCAATTCAGACAGGAAGCCGGCCGAGGAAACGCGATCAACGTGCATCTCACTCTGGTGCCTTACATCCGCGCCGCCGAGGAATTGAAGACCAAGCCGACGCAACATTCAGTGAAGGAATTGCGGGAGATTGGAATCTCGCCCGACATCCTTCTGTGCCGATCTGAAAGGGCCATCCCTGAAGAGATGAAGGCCAAGATTGCCCTCTTCTGCAACGTGGAAGAGAAGGCCGTGATCTCGGCCCTCGACGTGGATTTCATTTATCAGGTGCCGCTGGCACTCTCTCGCGAAGGGCTCGACGAGATCCTTCTCGAGAAGCTCCATCTTCCTCACGAGGAAGTCTCTGACCTGTCCAAATGGGAAGAGATCGTACGAAAACTGCGGCATCCGGAAGATGAGGTTCGTATCGGTTTCGTCGGTAAGTACGTAGAGTTCGGCGATTCCTACAAATCGCTCAATGAAGCTCTGGTGCACGGCGGTATCGCCAACAACGTGAAAGTTCGCATCGTCTACATCGACTCTGAGTCGCTCGAGACCGAGGGCTATCACGGTGAATTGACGAACGTGGATGGAATTCTGGTCGGACCCGGTTTCGGTGGTCGCGGAGTGGAAGGGATGCTTCGCGCGATCAGCTACGCACGCGAGAAGAAGGTTCCGTTCTTCGGAATATGCCTCGGGATGCAGTGCGCGACGATCGAGTTCGCCCGCAATGTGGCTGGACTTGTCGGTGCGAACTCGACCGAGTTCAACGAAGAAGCTCCATACAAGGTCATTTACAAGCTGCGCGATCTCATTGGCGTCGATGCACTCGGCGGAACCATGCGACTCGGTAAGTATCCCTGCGACCTGAAAGAGGGCTCGCTGGCACGCAGCAGCTACGGGTCGAATTCGATTGACGAGAGGCACCGGCACAGGTTCGAGGTCAATCCCGAGTTCATCCCGCAACTCGAAGAGAAAGGTCTGCGTGTCACCGGGATCTCGCCGGATGGCAAGTTCATCGAGATCGTCGAACTCAGCGATCACCCCTGGTTTCTCGGGTGTCAGTTCCATCCCGAGTATCGATCCAAGCCGATGAATCCGCACCCGCTCTTCAAGTCCTTCATCCTTGCAGCACGCACCCAGCGCTCTATGCGCAAAGCCTCTGGTCTGCAGCAGCAGAAATCCCTCCAGGAAGTCGAGGAAGTGCGATGAAACCACGCGCCATAGCCATCACCGATTCGATCAGTTTCGGCGGTGATCACGCTCCCCTGTTCATTGCCGGCCCCTGCGTCATCGAATCGCGCGACCACACCTTCCTCATGGCCGAAATTCTGTTGAAGCTGCGCGACGAGATGAAGATCAATCTGGTCTTCAAAGCCTCCTACGACAAGGCCAATCGAACTTCAATCCATTCGTTCCGAGGTCCTGGAATCGAGGAAGGATTGAAGATTTTGCAGGAAGTGAAGAAGGCCACCGGACTTCCGGTTCTGTCCGACGTCCACGAGACCTCGCAGATGGCCGCAGCAGCGGAGGTACTCGACATCATTCAGATCCCTGCGTTTCTCTGCAGACAGACCGACCTGATTGCCGCGGCGGCCGGCACCGGAAAGGCTGTGGCGGTAAAAAAAGGACAGTTCCTCTCGCCAGAGGAAGCGAAGAACATTCTCGACAAGGGTACCGAACTCGGAAACGAGAAGTTGTTTCTGACCGAGCGTGGGACGACTTTCGGCTATCAGAATCTGGTTGTCGACATGCGTTCATTTCCGTTGATGCGCGCCTTTGGTGCGCCGGTGGTCTACGACATCACGCATTCGATGCAGAGGCCGGGTGGCGAAGGAACGCAGACTGGCGGTACGCGGCAGTTCGCGCGACCACTCGCTCGAGCTGCAGCGGCAGCGGGCGTGGACGGTTTCTTCATGGAAGTGCACAACCAGCCCTCGGCTGCGCTGTCAGATAAGGCCACTCAGCTGGACGTTGAAACAGCGCGCACGATCATTCGTGAAGTTCTCGCCATCCGGGAAGCGTTGAATGAAACAGCGGAGTTCGCCCACGCCTGAGCCGAAGCCGAGTGCATCACATGCACTCGAGCTGATGACGATCGCTCTCTCAATCTCTGCGGTCGTGGTGTTCGCTTTCGTCTTCGAGCCGGTGCATGCTGCGGTAGCCCGCCTTTCCTTCCCGCTCGCGGTCGCTCTTGCGCAGGCACTCGGTGCGATCGCCGCAGGTTCGATGGTTCGGCGACTGATCGACCGGCTCGACGGTCATGCTCCAACCCTCCCGAGTCTCACTTTCGATTTCGTGGTCGGTTATCCCCTGTTCGGTTCCCTGATTTTTCTTGTTTCCCTCGCCTCGACGTCGGCCACGGTGATGTCTATTTCACTGATCGCAGGGTTGATCTGTGGAGCAGCAACCCTGCGTATCTACGGTCGTGGCGAACGAGAATCGCTGAATATTCAATCGCGTGGGTTCGTTGCGCTGCTGCTGCTTGGTATCAGTCTCGGCACGGCATTCCTCCTCGCTCAGGCACCTCCCCAATCGCTCGACGAGCTCGCCTATCACCTCACCGTTCCGAAGCAATGGGTGATGAACGGACGCAGCGTCGAGCTCCCGCTTAATTCGCACTCCTACTTCCCGATGGCCATCGAGTCGGTCGACGTGAGCTCGTTGTCGATCCTCGGAAATGATGGTGCGCTCGCTTCACACTTTCTGCATCTTCTGGCCGCCATCGCAGCCCTTCGTCTCTTCTGGCGAGTCGCCCGTAAACATGGCGACGACACATCGGCTCTGGTGGCCACGGCGGCGATTGCGACTGTTCCCGCAACGCTGCTGATCGCCGGCTGGTCGCTGAACGAGTGGCCACTCATCGGCGCATCGCTGGCCCTGTTGCTGGCTCTTGGTGACGACACCGAAGCACCGTCAGTCGGCCGAATTGCTACCGCAGTCGCTGCAGGCATTCTGTGCAAGTACACTTTCGCCTTCGTTCTGTTTCCCTTGATTTTAACCGCGGTCTTTCGACGACCTGTCTTTCGCAGGGTCCTCGTGCAGGGCACAGTTGCAGGAGCGTTGCTGGGGTCGGTCTTCTTCGTCAGAAATCTCTTCCTGACTGGAAATCCGTTGGCTCCATTTTTCTCCGCTGGCGCGCCCGATGTGACCGGCTTCCGGCAGACCGCGGGGAGTTTGTTCTCATCGTATCTATTCGATGGAAAATTCATCGACGAGGCACTCGGACTGAGCGCAATCTTTCTGGCGTTGCTTGGTATCCTGCATGCTGCGTTGTCAAAAGACTCTCGCGGACTCGTTCTGAGCTTGTCGGTAAGTGGCGTCCTCCTCCTCCTGCTTTCGCCATCGTCCAGGATTCTGGCCCCCGTGCTGTTCCTGCTGGCCGCGACTGGCGCAGCGGTCCTCGCACTCCCCCGAGTCGCCAGAATCGCCCAGGCGAGCCTGCTGGCTCTGTCGGCCGGGCAACTCCTCTTCGTTCTCTACTACCAGGAATCACTCCGGCCTGCGGAACTTCTGATGGGTCGCGTCACCACCGAAGCGTACGTGCAGAAAGCGCGTGGCAACGCCTCAGACATTCTGAAAATCAACTCGGCGCTTCCGGCGAGTTCGCGCACTCTGGTGCTCGGCACCAACGAGCTGTTCTGGTTTGATCGGAGAGCCGAGGGCGGCGGGAACTTCGACAGCGGCAGGGTCGGTAGTTTTCTGGAAAGGCTCGACCTGACCGCACCGGCTGCTACGCTTCGTCAGGCAGGATTTTCCCACGTGGCAGTATTTCCCGGTGGGATCGCGCCGCAGGCGCAGCGTGGGTCCATGACCCGCAAAGAAGTCGAACGCAAACTCCTTCTCACGCCAGAAGCAGCGGCGGCGCTACAGCGAATGCTCGCACAGTCCCGGCTGATCATGAAGACTGAGTCGACAATGCTCTTCCAGTTGTAGCGCAGAATAAGGGCATTGCGACGGCGTCATTCCGATGAGCACGGGACTCCTTGCGGTGCTTGCACGGCGTGCCATGCGAAGAGGAATCTCGCGGCTCATCGGAATGACGTGGAAGAAGTGAGGCGTCCGAGGGCCAGGCCCCAGACTCCAGGACCCGGCCGACTTCCGTGCCTATGCGTTCGCAGTCTCTTTGATTCCGGCATCGCTGCGGAGTGCGTCTGCTTTGTCGGTCTTTTCCCAGGTGAAGGTGTCTTCGCTGCGTCCAAAGTGTCCGTAGGCCGCCGTCTTTTTGTAGATTGGACGTCGCAGCTGCAATGAATCGATGATGCCTTTCGGAGTCATGTTGAAGTGCGATCTCACGATCTCAGAGATCTTGTCTTCGTCGATGCGGCCCGTTCCGAACGTATCAACCGACACAGAGACCGGCTCGGCGACTCCGATGGCGTAGGCCAGCTGAACTTCGACTTCATCAGCCAGACCCGAGGCTACGATGTTCTTGGCAATGTATCGGGCCATATAGCAGGCGGAGCGATCGACTTTGGTTGGATCCTTCCCGGAGAAAGCACCACCGCCGTGACGGCCTTTGCCACCGTAGGTGTCGACGATGATCTTGCGACCAGTGAGACCGGTATCACCCTGCGGTCCACCAACGACGAAACGTCCGGTCGGGTTGATGTGAAATACCGTACCGGAATCCATCAGTTCGGCCGGGACGATGGGGCGAATCACCTTCTCCAGAATGGCCTCGTGCAGGTCCGCATTCGAGACAATCGGTGAGTGTTGCGTGGAAAGAACCACGGCAGCGACGCGCACCGGGCGCTTTCCGTCGTACTCCACCGTGACCTGCGATTTCCCGTCCGGTCGGAGGAAATCGAGGTCTCCGTTTTTTCGAACCTCGCTCAGCCGTTGCACCAGTTTGTGCGCAAGCATGATCGGTAGCGGCATCAGCTCTGCCGTCTCTCGCGACGCGTAACCGAACATAAGACCCTGATCGCCTGCTCCGCCCGTGTCGACGCCCTGAGCAATATCAGGCGACTGCGGATCGATGGACGAAACTACCGCACAGGTCTCACTGTCGAAGCCGTACTTGGCTCTCGTATATCCGATCTCGCGAATCGTCGAGCGGACAATAGAAGGAAAATCCACATAAGTTTTGGTTGTGATTTCACCAGAAATCATGGCCAGCCCTGTCGTGACCAGAGTCTCGCAGGCGACTCGGCCAGCCGGATCCTCGGCGAGTACAGCGTCAAGAATCGCATCCGAAATCTGGTCGGCGACCTTATCCGGATGCCCCTCGGTCACTGACTCCGAGGTGAAGAGATACTTGCGGGTTGTTGCCATGAGAGGGGGTGCTCCTGAAGGTATGTTGGAGTGGCCGATACTTTCGTAGTCAGTAGTCGGTAGCCAGTAGATTAGATGTCTGAGGACGGTCGGCGCTTTTCTACTGGTTACTGGCTACTGAACTACTGACTACTCAAGGATCGGGAGTGGCGGAGTGAACTGCTCGCGCATCGTAACAAATCGGCAGGAGGGGGGTCAAAATCAGTGTGGTTCGCAATGCGGCAATTCTCTTGCAGAGACTGCCGCAAATGCTGAAGACGAGGCACATATCACAATACCGCGACCTGGCGATTCTCTTCTCACGCTACGGATTGAAGGATTTCAAGCTACAAACTGATCCGGACGAACTCTTCGTTCAGGAGGAGGCTCAGAAGGAACTGGAGCCTGACGTCAGGGCCCGCGCCCGGGCCTTCTCAGCGTCATTGCGCAGTATGGGGCCGAGTTACATCAAATTCGGACAGGTTCTCTCGACCAGACCGGATCTCGTGCCGCAGGAGTACATCGAGGAGCTGGAATCGCTCCAGGACGACATCGCCCCGTTCTCCTACGCAGAGGTGGAAGCGATTGTCGAGACTGAGCTCAAGGCCAGAATCTCGAAGCTTTTCGAGAGTTTCGATGTCAAGCCTCTCGCCGCTGCATCGCTTGGTCAGGTTCATCGCGCCATGCTCCGGGACGGCCGCGAGGTCGTGGTCAAGATCCAGCGCCCGAATATCCGCCCCATGGTCGAAGAGGACCTGAAAGTTTTCCAGGAGATTGCCGAGTTTCTCGAAGGTCGAAGCACCCTTGCCAGAAAGATGAATCTCGTCAGTACGGTACAGCAGGTCAAGAAGACTTTTCTCAGTGAACTCAGTTACCTGCAGGAAGCTCACAACACGGAAATGCTCGGAAAGAGCCTCGCTGAGTTTGACGAGATTGAAGTGCCTGGTGTCATCCGCGACTACTCCACGGACCACATCCTGACCACTGAGCTGGTGAAGGGAAAGAAGGTCTCCAAACTCACGCCACTGGAGTTGATTGATCACGACTACGCCGATCTGGCGGCCGTGCTGACAAGGGCCTACCTGAAGCAGATCTGCGTTGACGGCTTCTGGCACAGCGATCCTCACCCCGGCAACGTGTTCGTCCGAGATGGGAGACTGGTTCTTCTCGATTTCGGGATGGCCAGCAGGATCAGCGGTGAATTTCAGGATCTGGTCATCAAGCTGCTGCTCAGCATCACTGCGAATCGCGGCCACGATGTCGCGGACGCCTGCATCAAGATGAGCGTCATTCAGGACGGATTCGATCGCGAGAAGTTCGTGAAGGAGATTTCCAGTCTGGTCACCACCTTCCAGACCGTGGAAACCAAAAGGGTCAATACCGGAGCGCTGATCTTTCACGTGATCTCGCTGGCCAGTTCGAACGAACTGAAAGTTCCCAGCGAGTTGGCGATGCTGGCCAAAACTCTGCTGCATCTCGACGGGATCACACGGAAACTCGACCCTGACTACGATCCGCAGACCGTGATTCAGGATTACGCCGAATCACTCCTGGTCAAAAAACTACGCCAGAAGTTTCATCCGCGAAACTTCTACACCTCGATGCTCGATCTCAATCAGCTGGCCATCGATCTTCCGTCACGGGCCCGGGATCTCGTCGATCAGGCAGTTGCTGGCAGGTTGACCTTCACCCACAAGCTGGACGACGCGGAAGACCTTCTGCGAGGCATGCACAAGATCGCCAACAGAATTACGGTCGGGCTGGTGATCGCGGCGCTGATCATCGGTTCGTCACTGATGCTGCGGGTGCCCGCGAAGTTCACCATGTTCGGTTATCCGGCAATCGCTGTGGTCGGATACCTGGCTGCCAGTGCAATCGGGTTCTATCTGGTTATTTCCACTCTCATGAGTGATCGAGCCGATCGGCACAGGGCCCGGCAGAAAAGCCGAACCAGTCGGAACTGAGTGTGCATCAGTGGCCAAAGTTTTCAACTTTGGGCTTCATGATTCTGGAGTGAATTTGGGACCGGGAGTACTTGTTTCTTTTCAAGCGAGAGCCTTGGTGTGCGATTGGCTTCGAACTCCCAGTGCCCCGTCACAGGCAGGATTGCCTGTGCCACACATGCGTTCTCGCCTTTGAAGACTCTCTCAGTAAATGTAGACGTAGGTCCCGACCGACGCTGCGCGGAATGCCTGAGCCAGCATCTTGTCACCGACCCGAATGCAGCCGTGAGACACCTTCTTCCCGAGTGAGTCCGGCTCATCCGTTCCATGCACCATGATGCCGTCGCCCAGATCGAGCGCGTACTTGCCCAGTTTCCCAGCGACCTTTCGCGACTTAGCGTTCATCGGCGGAACAGGTTTCCCCTCCTCGAGATACGCCCAGTCGGGTTTGGTCCAGATCGGTGAAACGATCTTGCGCACGATCTGATGCTTTCCTCGCGGAGTGTAGAAGAGCCAGCTGCGGAGTCCTTTTTTCAACAACTTCCCGCTTCCGGTAGCCGCGGGCGACTTTGCAACAAGTATGTTGTCGCGAAAGAGGTAGGCCATGTTCTTCGAGGTATCCACAGTAATCAGGACGGACTCGTTTGGTGCATCGGCCGGAAGACCTTCAGCGGCCACACGGATCAGAACTGGTGATGCAGTCACGACTGGCGCGACAGCGGAGGACGTTTGATCATCCAACGTTGCGGCGCCCGCCGCGAAGAACGGCAGAACAAGCAACAGCGCGAAAACTCCATTGATCACTGAGCGGCTCCGTAAGATTTCAGTTCTGTGAGTAGCGAGATTCGAACCATGCTGGAGCGGCCAGCGTCACTCACAGGCTCTCAGCGATACGTCTGCCGATGATGGCGTACGCCTCGCCGCCCGGATGGAAACGGTCAGCGCTCAGACGATCTCCGCGAATAAAGATATCCGAAGTCTGTACGACAGTGAGTTTCGGATCAGATTCGAATCTCTGCACCAGCGTCGCATTCCAGCGATTCACATGGCGGGAAACGATCGAGCCGTAGGGAGTTTCGATGAATGGATTGTAGAGACCAATGAGAAACAGCCGCGCCGTCGGATTCACCCGGCGGACTGTTCGCACGATGCTTTCGACGCGGTCCTGCACTCCGGCCATGACTTTCTCCGGATTTGCTGGCGGTGCATCCCGTCCAAGTCCGCTGCCGAAAAGATCGTTTCCGCCCACGGATACGACCACCACGTTCGACTCCGCGATGAGTCGCTGAACATTCTGGCTGGCGAGAAGCGCGACCAGATCAGCAGTCTTCGATCCGTTCACCGCCAGGTTTATGGTTTCCGCTCCCGTCTTGATTTTGAGCCGCCTCAACTCAGCCTCGACCGAGCCGGCGATTCCCAACCCGCGCTCGTCTCCCGCACCTTTCGCGAGCGAGTCGCCGAGAACGATCATCTTCAGAGGGCCATTGTTGCGTTGCGGACGTATCACCTCAGGGGCGGAATCTCCGACCAGTTCTCCCGCGTTTCCCGACACGGCCATCGAAAAGCCGTAGCCGAAGAATCCGGACGCCAGTAGAGTCACTGCGACCGGAATGATCCAGTAGGTCACTCGTCTCATCGAATCAAACCTCGCGCGGGTCGCGCATCCTCTGCATTTTCAGAACGTGGAGCGTAGAGAACGAGAGAGAAGCGCGCATCGCGCTCCTTTCCCCGTCTGCTTCATGAACAGCACACCGGAGCCCTTCATTGCATCCAACCCTGCGCGCGACGAACCTCAAGAAAATCATCGGAAAGCGCACCATCGTCGAGAACGTCACCTTCGAGGTCATGCCGGGAGAAGTGTTCGGCTTTCTCGGGCCGAACGGTGCCGGCAAGACCACCACCATCCGCATGCTGGTGGGCCTGATCCGGCCCACGGCAGGGAGTGTCGAGATCTGCGGATTCGACGTTCGCAGACAGTTCGAAGAGGCCATGAGGTGCATCGGCTGCATCGTCGAGACTCCGGATCTATATCGCTTCATGAGCGGTCGCGAGAATCTCGAGCACTTCTCCAGAATGATCGGTGCCATAGACCACCGGCGCATCGACGAAGTCGCAACACTCGTGCAGATGGCTGATCGACTCGATGACCGGGTGGGAACCTACTCGCTGGGAATGCGTCAGCGGCTCGGAATCGCTCAGGCACTTCTCGGGAAACCACGCCTTCTGATCCTCGATGAGCCCGCGAACGGGCTGGATCCTGCAGGCATTCGTGAGATGCGCTCCCTGATTCGAACTCTTGCCCGGGAGGAAGGCATGAGTGTTTTCATTTCCAGTCACCTGCTCGCAGAGATCGAATTGATGTGTGATCGCGTGGCCATCATTCACCGCGGAAGAGTTCTCGAATCCGGCAAAGTCAGTGACTTGATTGCGTCGAATCGGGGAATGGAATTCCGAGTCGACGACGTTGCCGCTGCGATGCGTCAATTCGATTCGCTGAATCTCGACGCGGCCGTCGACGGAGATATCATTACAGTGCAGATCGAAGAATCAATGACCCCGCCGATCGTGGCATCTTTGGCCGCCGCAGGAGTCAGCATCTTCCATGTCCAACCAAGGCTGCAGACGCTGGAAGAAATGTTCCTCGAAGCTACAGGCGGAGAGACGGTTGGGATGCATCAGGAGAACGCCCGTTGAATGATTTCGTGGCATTGGTGGAGAACGAGTCGCTGAAGATCGTACGCCGAAGGCGCTTCACCATCATTCTCGCGATTCTGATGATGATCGTTTCGATCCTCGCCTACTCCAAGCAGCGTGAGCTTTCGAAAGAGACCAACAGAAACTGGCGGGCCGACACACAGCAGAAAGTAGCCCGCTACCAGCAGATGGTGCGACGCCCTTCCATGAATCCATCATGGGCTCGCTCGCTCCGCGCTGAAACAGGCCGCCTGCAGTTCTACCTCGATCGCAACATCGATCCCGAACGACCGACAGCACCTTTCTTCGCTCGCGTGTTCGCCAATGCCGCTGGCTTTCTGTTGCTTCCGCTGCTGGTGGCGGTGCTGGCCAGCGATATCGTCTCGGCAGAAAGCGCCGAGGGTACTGACAAGCTGTTACTTACGAGGCCGGTGAAACGCTGGAAAATCATCGCCTCCAAAGCGGCAGCGCTCTTCATTTTCACGACTCTCACTCTGGTGATCGGGGGATTACTCGCTTACCTCGTGCCGTCACTGGTGCTGGAGCCGCGGGGTTGGGATGCTCCCACCTTCAACGGCTTCACCTTCGCTTCCGATCAGGTCGACTTCGAGGGCGTACGCACCCTGCCTCTATGGAAGGATGCACTGATCGCCTATGGCCTGGAGTGGTATGCAATGCTGGTTGTCGCGGCGATTGCGCTGATGCTCTCTGTGCTCTTCAAATCGAGTGCGGCCTCGATGGGAACGATGCTGGCCTCACTGATTGGCGGCACCATCATCACCCGCATCAGCCCGGATTGGATCGTTGGCAAATACCTCTTCGTCTCGGCACTGCCGCTGGCTGATTACTACAGCGGCCAGGCGCCACCGTACGAAGGAATGTCACTGCTCTTCTGCGTAGCCCTGCTCGGCGTCTGGGCAACCACGGCCCTGGCTATCGCCTTCACCGTCTACGTCAAGCGAGACGTCTTTGGATAGCCGGCTCTTCCTTTCACTGTTGTTGCTACTCATTCTGCCAGGCTGTGGTGGCGGTACTCCGATGCCCCAGCCTCCGGCATACAGAGAACCGATCGGTTTCATGTTCGTTGAAGCGCCGGAAGTCTTCGTTCATCGGAGTCCGCAAGCGACCTCTCCGAAGATTGAGACCTACCGAGCCGGCCAGCCGGTGACCGTGCTCGCCAGAAATGGCGACTGGAGCGAAGTCAGGCTGGGAGTCGGTACAGGCTGGGTGCAGAACAGCGCTCTGGTCGCAGAGAAGCCGCGCGAGGACTTGTCTTCGGCCTCGGAAAGGATCAAGTTCCGCAAAGCTCCCACGCCAATCGCCAGTCCGGGAACCACCAGCGGGTACATCGCCCTGGAAGCCGATGTGAACTCGGAGGGCCAGGTGACGGCCGTACGCACGCTCCAGAATACGACCGGCTCGGTGGAGTTGGAAGCTAGGAATCGCGCTTCGCTCGAAAGCGCGTCCTTTTATCCGTTACGAGCGGGCGGCCGGGTGCGCTCGTTCATCTACAACTATCGCGTGGCGTACTGAACAGAATGGAGAATGCTGAATGGAGAATGAAGAATTAGAGGCGAAGACCTGGGACGGCTTTTTGATCACACTGTCATCCTCCATTCTCCATTCAACATCCTCCATTCCACCTCGCGGGAAGCATTCTCGGGCCTCCTACGTTAGAATGGCTCGCTCCGCCGTGTGAATCACCTCCCTCGGCATTTCCTTTAAAGGTCGTACAAATCAATGCAATTTCGTCATGACATCCGTAACGTGGCCATCATCGCCCACGTCGATCACGGAAAAACCACCCTCGTCGACGTCCTCCTCAAGCAGACCGGGGCCATCCGTTCCTTTCAACACCTGGATGAACGAGTCATGGACTCGAACGATCTCGAGAAAGAGCGCGGCATCACCATTCTGGCCAAGAACACTTCGATTCGATATCTGGTCGATGACAAGGATGCATTGGGGCACGAGCCACATCACGAAGCCACGCCGACCCACAGCGGCCGAAAGCTGCCGGAGAATTTCGTTCATCCCAGCGAAGTGAAAATCAACATCATCGATACGCCCGGCCACGCCGACTTTGGTGGCGAGGTCGAGCGAGTGCTCTCGATGGTCGACGGCGTCATTCTGCTGGTCGACGCAGCAGAAGGCCCCATGCCGCAGACCCGCTTCGTGTT
>JBKJUK010000209.1:0-3086 GCA_046590705.1 Thermoanaerobaculia bacterium | reverse complement strand
GCCATGGTCGCGAGGCACACTTTGCGTCGGCGTTCTTCTGGCCAGTGCGGCCATCGCTCTGCTCCGCGCTCGTTGGCCGGGTAAAGCTGCGAGTACGACCAGGGTCGCCACCAGTCTCGACACTCGACTCGCGAAGGTGCTTTCGCTGCTGGGGGCAGTGCTACTTCTGTGGCTTCTGACCGGCTACGCCATGTTCGCCACGGCCGCGCCGCTTTTCGAGTTCGACTTTCTGGTGAATTGGGGGCTGAAGGCCAAGACCTTCCATCTCATGAAAGGGATCGACTGGGACCTGCTCACCGGCAGTTGGTACATGCAGACGCACGCCGACTATCCGATTCTCCTTCCGCTTCTCTTCAGCGCATCAGCAGTTCTCGGAGGAGCGTGGGACTCAGCATCCCTCGGAATGCTCTATCCGGTCTTCGCGATTCTGGCGCTACTCCTCGCTTTTTCGGCGCTGCGAAGGGACTCGGGCTCCACGCTCTTCGGCGTCATGAGCACGCTTGTTCTCGTTCCGTTCGCGGCCACGCCATGGATCGGACTCGCTGAAGGTCCGCTGATCGCATTCGTCGCTGCGGCCATGTTCGCATTTCGAGGCAGCGATGGTGTTCGTAACTCCGGCATTCTGCTGGGAAGCTCCATGCTCGGTCTGGCAGCCTCGGTCAAGAATGAAGGGTTGACGTTCGCGATATCGATTCTGGCGGCCGGACTGCTCACAGGGATCATTCCATGGACGAGATGGCGACTGCTCTGGCCGGCGATTTTGGTTCCGGCTCCCTGGCTCGTGATTCGTGGAGGACTCGGGCTTGGGAACGACCTGCTCGCGAGTGGAGCTTCGGACCGGCTGATGCAGCGCATCATTCACCCGCAGGATTGGATCCGTGCAGTTACTGAAAATTCAGTGGGCAGGCCCGTTTTCTGGATTCTGGTAGGCGCACTGCTGGTCGTGCATCTCGTTCGAGGAAACCGGGAGAGATTCTTCCTGCTCGCCATCAGTCTTCAGATGGCATTTACCTTGGTCGCGTATCTTTCGACACCACATGACATTGCGTGGCAGTTCCGATGGTCATGGGATCGAATCATCAGTCAGAGTGCGCTCCTCCTGACCTTCGTAGCGCTCACGACCCTGGGAAAGCTTCTCGCAGAAAGTGAAAACGGCGTTGGGCAAATGGAGCGCGCGGGAACCTCTATCGACGCTGGCCCGATTCAAACGAACCGCTAGTTGCGCTGGTCGAGTTGCCTGAGGTGGCGTCGTTCGTGAGCAAGCACTACGTCGACAACATCAATCGCGTTGAGCCGCAAATGTGAGTTAGCGGGAGAGACCAGACGGATGGAGGCGAGGTCCCTCAGGTCTCGAGCCGAGAGAAACATTTCGAGCCGGTCGCGATCATTCAAGAATCGTTCGTGCGAAGCCTGGTTGTCCACGACTGCCGACGGACGGAAACTCTCCGGGGATGCGAGCCTGATGAAAGAAAGCGCATCCATCGACCACCGGAGGGAGCGACCGACCAATGTGCCGACCGGTGCCCTTTGGGCCCGTTCGGCAGGAGCTTCGCCCGCCGCGGCCAGTAGAGAATTCACGTACTGATGCTGAGTGATGGTGATGTGATCGAGAATCTGCGCGGGCGTCCATTGATTACCGGGCACTTTCTGCGGGACAGGCACTGTTTCGAGTGCGCGAGTCCAGTGACTCCTCACTCTGGCGGCCTGCTCTCTGAGCGTGCCGATCGATGACGTCACGTCCTTCAAAAGGTGTCCCTCAGCTCTTGACGGGCGAGGGCACCGTTTCCGGCTTTTTCCACATGTCGATGAACAGCAGCGCGATCCCGACGCAGATTGCAGAATCGGCGACGTTGAACGCCGGCCAGTGATGTTCGCGTCCACCTAACACTACAAAGAAGTCGAGAAAATCGACCACGTAGCCGAAGCGGAAGCGATCGATGAGATTTCCAGCCGCGCCGCCCATGATCAGGTGAAGCCCGATCTGCAGCAGGCGCTCCCGGGTGGTGGTCCGGAGGGAGTACACGATGACCAGCGCGAAAACGCCGATGGCTCCGACGTTCAACAGCAGCGGCACCAGAGTGGAGCCGGTGTCAGCCCCGAGGCCGAAGGCCGCGCCGGTATTGCGCACGTAAACGAGATGAAAAAAGTTGGTGATGATCGTTCTGGCCTCGTGCAGTGCGAAGTTCGTCAGCACCAGGGACTTCGTGTAGATGTCCAGAACCAGCACCACGATGCTGATCATGAGAAGGTAGGTTCTCTTCAATCGTTAACCTCTGCTCGAGCGTGAAATTGAACTTCAGACTGCCGCGGTCCGGCGCTCGTCGATGAGTTTATCGAGCTCGTTCCGAAGGCGCGGCAGGATTTCGTCGTACTTGAACTGTCCTATCGTATCTGTGCCCCGCTTCAAGTTCACGAAGCTCGGTGCGCACCACATACCAAGGTCTGCGTCGTCGGTCTCGCCGGGCCCGTTCACACGGCAACCCATGACGGCGATGGTGATGTCGTGAAGTTTCGCGTACTCGGTCATTTCTCTCACGTTGTGAGCGAGATCGATGAAGGCTTCGTTCTCGACTCTCGAGCATGAGGGGCAGCTGATGATATTGAGTCCGGACTGCTCGAAGCGCGGTACCGACCGAAACCTGCCGCTGGCGATGTCATCGAGGATCTGACGGCCGACGGTGATTTCCTCGCCCTTCCTCTCGAACGGAAGAGTGAGCGAGACCCGGAGGGTGTCGCCGATCCCTCTGGTGATGAGCTGCTCGAAGGCAACTCGGGTCTTGATGATTCCTTCAGGTGGAAGTCCGGCTTCGGTGACTCCGAGGTGGAGTGGCACATCGGGCCGCATCGAGGCGAATCTGATGTTCGCGTCGATGACCTTATTGGGATCGGAGTCCTTCAGTGAGACGCAGTACTGATCGAATTGAAGTGAGTCGAGCATCTCGCAGTGCTCGATGGCGGAGTCGATCATCGGGGAGATGGAGTCTGCCTTGGAGTACTTCTCCAGCTTCTCCGGGTCGACCGAGCCGCAGTTGACGCCAATGCGCATGGCCAGCCCGTGATCGCGGGCCACACTCACGAGATAGTTG
>JBKJUK010000341.1:0-2514 GCA_046590705.1 Thermoanaerobaculia bacterium | reverse complement strand
CGCTTTCCCATCTACTGAGATGACCGCAGGCCCACTCTGGTACCCGCTGTTCCTGGACATGCGCGGCAGGAGCGTACTCGTGGTCGGAGGCGGGTCAGTCGCGCGGCGGAAGGTGGCGGGACTTCGAGAATCGGGTGCAGCAGTAGTCGTCGTCGCGCCGGAAATCGATCCGGCCATCATCACTGAGAACATCGAGATTGAACGGCGCGAGTTCCGACCCGCAGACGTCATCGGGCGATTTCTGGTGGTCGCGGCAACGAGCAGTGTGTCAGTCAACGAGCTCGTCAGCCGCTCGGCAAGGGAGCACAACGTTCTCGTGAATGTCGTCGATGATCTCGACAGCTGCAGTGCAATCGTGCCGGCCGTGGTCCGGCGTGGTTCGATCGGAATCGCAGTCTCGACCGGCGGCGGATCTCCGCTTCTGGCCCGCATCATAAGGGACCGGATAGAACAGGCGGTCGGTGACGAGTACGTGTTGCTTGCCGAACTCCTCGCCCTATTCAGAAACAAGGCCCGAGACACCCTGACGTCCGACCACGATCGCCGCACCTTGTACGCGGCGATTGCCTCCCCTCCCACCCTGGAACTTTTGCGCGCGAGCAGGCTGGAAGAGCTGACTGATCACCTCGAGCAGGTGAGTACAGCGCACGGACTCGCGCTGCCGGATGAACTACGGCGCTGGATCGCGAGCCTCGTGTGATCAGGCCGCGACTCGGACTGTTCATCATCCTGGCGGTCTGGTTCATTACCGTCACGATGTGGCTGACGCCGGGCCTCACTCTTCCTGACGGCGCCGGCTACTACGCATACCTGCCGTCAGTCGTGCTCAAACATGATCTCGTCTTTCTCGATGAATGGGAGCAGTTCGGGATGATTTCGGATGGAGCGGTCATGCACAAGGAGATCACCGCCACTTCGCACCTCGGAAATCACTGGACTGTCGGCAGCGCGATCGCCTGGCTGCCCGGGTTCGCGGTCGGGCATCTTCTGCGATCACTCACCGGCGCACCACCAAACGGATTGTCGCTTCCTTACAACGTCGGTGTTCTCGCAGCGAATGCTCTGATTGGGCTCGGTGCGCTGTTGTTATTCACCCGCATGATTCGCAAGGTACTTCCCGAGGCAGATCCGACGGTGGCCGTTCTCGGAGGATGGTTCGGAACGCCATTACTTTTCTATGCGACCAGAAGCGGGATCTCAGCGCACGTAGTTGCTACCGCGGTGAGTGGCCTCTGTCTCCTCCTCGCGCTACGTCTGCGCGACGACGTTTCGGTGCAGAGGATGATTTCGTTCGGTCTGGCAACAGGTTTCGCTTTCACTGTGCGACCGCAGCTGGCGCCGCTCGCTCTGCTTCCGCTCTTTCTTTTACCGCGCGTGCAATGGGGGGCGCTGCGCCGCCTCGCTCCGGTTGCTGCGGCTGCGGCGTTATTCGCATCCGTGCCGCAGTGGCTCATCAGCATCGTGATCTATGGTCATCCGCTCGGTTTTCTAGGCGTTGGATCAGCGGCGCGGCCCTTTGCTCCTTTCGAGCGTATCTGGACCTGGGAGCCGCTATTCTCCTGGTATCACGGTCTCTTCACCTGGACACCATTTGCGTTGCTGGGTCTCGCTGGTCTGGTTGTCCTGTACAGGCGTGATCGCGGGATTGCCGCCGCCGGGCTGTCTCTGTTTTTAATGCAGTGGTTCATCAACGCGACTCTCGAGCGTAGTTTCTGGGGTGCCTGGTCGTTCGGGCAGCGTCGGTTTGACAGCATCATTCCTTTCGTCGTTCTCGGTGTCGCTGCACTTGGCGTGCTGCGACCGCGCCTCACCGCCGCAGCGACAGCGGCATGCTGCGCATGGACGATGACGATCTTTCTGGCAAACGGTGCCGGACTCGATCTCTCCCGCTATTACACACTGAGTGAACTGGTCGGCCAGATCGCCGGAGTAGCGGCGGTGGCTGATCATCTGCTGCGACCGCTGGCCTTCGTTCCTGAGCAGGCGCGTGCGAGCGTAGCTGTGCTCCTCGCTGTCGCGCTGCTGTTACTGGCCGGGTCTGCAGCGGCAGTTCGAATCGTGTTCTCCAGAACCGGTAGAGCAAACGCTGTGGTGGCCGGTCTGCTGTTGATTGTGACGCTGGCGCTTCTGCTCGTGACGCGCAACGATGGCGTTGTCATCCAGCAATACGCCGCGGTCATCGAGAAGAGTCGTCGAATGCAGCGGATGGCCGGCGGTGCGGACGCACGAGTTGGTCTGCTGGCCGACGAACTCGCGTACCTGCGGAAATCGGGACGCGATCGGATGGCTGCCGAAACTGAGCGGGAACTTCGAGCGCTGCTCGCCGCGCGCGGCGGAGGCGCGGCGCGGTGAGTGTGCTCGAGAAGCGTCTGCTTGCGACGTACATCGTCGTCTCGATTTTTTTCGTTCCCGTCTACTCCCACTTCGTTTCTCCCGCGGAGTTCAGCCGATGGCTGGCCGTGTCGGCTCTCGTAGAAGAGGGGTCCCTCGACGTCTCGGGGCGGCTGCCGCTGA
>JBKJUK010000299.1:0-6331 GCA_046590705.1 Thermoanaerobaculia bacterium | reverse complement strand
GCGGGCCGGCGGGGGAGTGGTCTCAGGCGACTATTCGCGATGAGAAGCAGGCCGCCTATCTCAGCCGCGAGTTCGTCGATAGCGGGTTGCCCTTCCCCCTGGGGTGGAGCGCCTCCTGGGTTTTTCTCAGCTACTCTGACGTGAACGGCAGCCGCGAGATTCAACCTCCTGGAGCGCAGGAGAAACATTGGCGTCGGCTGCTGCACAGAGCTGCTGCCTTTCACTGGGCTGGAAAGCAGGACGCGTCGGCATTCCTGCACTCACACTCCACCATCATCTCAGCAGCGCTGAAGGCCGATGAACGTTCGTCAAGGGACGGAACGATCAAGTTCGTCGCAGCTCTCGGTGGAACGCAGGTGACGCTGGCTGGTGCGCCGATCCAGGTCGTCAATGAGTCTTGATCCCGACGGCCTGTCTCGCCCGTGTAAAATGCAATCAATACTCCCCGGCGTGCGGAGGTGTGCAACGCTAACTCGCAACTCAGTTCAGGAGAACGAATGGTCTTGATCCGTGTAGTGTCGCTGTCGCTTCTCGTCGCGTGCGCCAGCATCGTTGAAGCCCAGGAGATTCCAGCTCCCACCACCGCCACATCGTTCGCAGCTCTCGACCGCAATGGCGATGGCTCGGCAACCCGCGAGGAGATCGCCCATTGGGCGCAGGTCGCCGATCGTGATCGCGACGGCAAGCTCAGTCGCGAAGAGTTCGCCACTGCACACGTAGCCGCGAAGGAAGCGCGCGCGGCCAGGGTGAGTCAGATGGAGAAGATGCGCGACGAACGCATCAAAGCGAAGTTCTCCTCGGCTGACCGTAACGGAGATGGCATCTGGGACCGTGCTGAAATTGTCGAGGAGTCGAGAAGGCATTTTCACGTACTCGATACGGCCGTCAACAACGACAAGACCGGGAAGTTGCGCCACGAAATCAAGACGAAGGGGAAAGTTGCAACCGAAGCCGACTACCTCGCGCACCACTCTTCCATCCTCGCGGTCGCCGATGACGACAAAGACGGGCGAATTTCTGCGGCCGAGTACATGAAGTGGTCGAAGGACGGAACGAACGCAACGAAGACAGTCAAGAGAGATGCGAAGAAGTGAACGTGACCGGCGGCGTGACGCGTCCTGCGGCGAAGGTGTGGAACAGTACAAGGGAGATCAGCATGATCAGAAGATACGTCTGGATTCTTGCAGTGATGGCATTGACGACTGGTGCGCAGAATGCGCATGCCTACGACTTCAAAATACAAAATTGGGCCATGGGTGTCATCTCGTACGTGCACCTCGCCTCGTCGTCTCCCTTGTGTCGAGACGTGACGCCGATTAATGTCGATGACGAAGATTCGGGCGTCAAGTCCATTCAGGCTTCGACAGATACCGGATGCTCGGTTTCAGATCTCACTGTGCACGTGCTCGATGGGCCCGACGATATGGTGAATGAATTCGACTTCAAGTGGTCGGCTGCGCCAGGACTTCCCCTCGCGGGCGGTACCTGGACTCTCTGCTATGTGAATGTCGGAGCGGCATGGCCTGAAATCAAGGTGGTTACGGATGGTGGTTCATGCAGGAGCGGTGGCTCATAGCGGCAGTCGCCGGGTCAATGATCCAAGTCCATGTATAAACAGCCTTTCAGCACGGCAGTCTTCGTGGAGGAGAGTGGTGAGTTCATTTTACCTCGGGTTGCTGGCGTTGGCTTCCTGGCCGTTATGGACTGCAGGTAGAAGCGTTCATAACCTGGAAAAACACATGATCAGTAAACATCTTTTCAGCGTCCTTTTCCTCACCCTCTTCCTAGCGGCGTCGGCTGCAGCGCAGGAGACCCCCGACGACGATGCCAGCCAGAGGCCATGCGAGAACACGGCTCATCTCGGTTTCAACGCCACGCGCGGCAACTCCGACACACTAAGCCTGCTCGTGGGCGCCGATCACTGCCGGGAGTGGAAGGGCGGGCGCTGGAGCGCGGACTTCGACGCGAACGTGCATCGCACCGAGGGGGCTTCGGCGTCGGAGCGAGCGGACTTGTATCTGTTCCGTGAGAAGCACTACCAGCGAGACTGGGTGGTCTCTTTTTTCGGGACGGGTGAGGTGGATCGTGCACGCGGTCTCGACAGCCGCCTGCTGGCCGGGGTCGGCTTCGGAAAACTCCGACAGTTTGCCTGGCGCAAGGGGGTGCATGCGGGCCTGCATGCCGGGTTCGCCTACACGGTTGAGGACGAACGGCGGAGTAGGGAGCAAACCTTTCCTGAAGCCTGGTCGAAAGTCGATGTAAGTGCACGAATGACTGACGAGCTGACAGTCACATCGGCATTCCACGTCTTCAGTAATCTCGAGGATGCGCAGGACACCCGCATGGACGCGGAGACGGACCTGGCCATCCGCATCAACCGTCGGATCTCGCTGCACACCGGGCTGAAAATCAATTACGACCACCGCCCTGCTGAGGGGGCGGACGAGTTGGATCTGGCGACGCACACATTGCTCGCGTTTAGTTGGGGTAAGTCCGGCCGGTAGCTACGGATGTTCAGAAAGTGGCGTTGGTCTGCGGAGTTCTACGTTGATCACAAAATAGTTGTCCAGCTCTGTACTTTTCGCTGCATTCTTCGGACTACATACGCAGGGAGGAAATCAGATGGACTCAGCAGGAATGGCAGCAGTGAAAGTCGGCGCACCCGAGGCGGGGAGTGCCAACCAGAACAAGATCGCGTGGTTTGATATCTCGACCGCTGAACTTTTCAACGAGATCGGTGCGATGAGACCGGAACGCTTCGACGAGCTTCCCTTCGGTGCGATTGCCCTCTCGGCTGATGGAAAGGTCGTCAGCTACAACGCCGCCGAGGCGGCCTTTGCGAACAAAACCGCGACGAATGTGATTGGTCGCGACTTCTTCCGCGACGTTGCGCCGTGCGCCAGAGTGCGCTCCTTCTCAGGCGTGATTGAAAGTGCAGCGCCTGGCTCGGGTATCGACAGCTCATTTCTGTTCACCTTTCGTTTCGTCCAGGGATGGAGGCAGGCCAGGATCAGAATTCTTCGTCAGGCAGGCGAGGGTGTGTACACGTTCATCTTCGTCTCCCCGGATCATTCTGTGATCCGAAGCAAGTCGCAGTCGTCGGGGCGTGGTTCCGCGCGGGCTGTGGCTTGATCCGGAAAGTCAGGCCCAAGGTCGGTGGACAGGGACTGATGAACGCAGAACGCAGAACGCAGAACGATGAAGGAAGAAAATAGAATCGTTGCATCTTTCTGCGAAGTTTGAGTCATCACCGAATCGTCATTCCGATGAGCGCGAGACTACGCGGCAAGCTTGCGCGCTATGAGTGCGAAGAGGAATCTCCGTTCCGCGCCGCGAAGAATGAACTACCGTCCGCTTCTTCTTTCTTACTTCTTCGTTCTGCGTTCTGAGTTCTGCGTTCATCAGTAGAAAAAACAGCGGGCGCCCCGAACGAGGCGCCCGCGATCACTTCATCAGAGAACGAACTTAGCTTCTTACAGCGCGTGTGCGTCCGCCTCTTCCGTGCGCGACCAGATCGTAGCGATCGAGGTTCATGACCTTGTTCCAGGCAGCGGCGAATTCGTGCGCAAACTTCTCCCTGGCGTCGTCGCTGGCGTACACTTCCGCAAGCGCGCGGAGTTGAGAGTGCGCACCGAAGACCAGATCGGCCGCGGTGGCGGTCCACTTCTGTTCGCCGGTCACACGATCGCGACCTTCGTACACGTTTTCCTGCGAGGCGGAAGGCCTCCAGGTCGTGCTGACGTCGAGCAGATTCACGAAGAAATCGTTGGTCAGTGCTCCTGGTTTATCGGTGAAGATTCCGTGCGCTGATTCGCCGAAGTTGGCGTTCAGCGCGCGCATGCCGCCGACGAGAACTGTCATCTCAGGTGCTGTCAGCCTCAGCAGGTTGGCCCGGTCCAGAAGACGCGTCTCCGGGGAGAGCGGATCTCCCGCCCGCATGTAGCTGCGAAATCCATCGGCAACCGGCTCGAGTACATCGAACGTCGTGACGTCCGTTTGCTCCTGCGATGCGTCGGTGCGACCCGGCGTGAACGGTACAGTGAGTTCGACTCCCGCCTTCTTTGCTGCCTGCTCGACTGCTGCGCATCCTCCGAGGACGATCAGGTCCGCGAGAGATACCTTCTTGTTACCAGACTGTGCGCCATTGAAGTCCTTCTGAACCTTCTCGAGACCCTGTAGCACTCTGTTCAAAAGTGCTGGTTCATTTGCTTCCCAGTCCTTCTGTGGAGCGAGGCGAATTCTCGCGCCGTTGGCACCGCCACGCATGTCGGTACCGCGGAAGCTCGCCGCCGACGTCCAGGCTACGGTGACCAGTTCCCTGATGGCCAGACCCGAATCGAGGATCGACTTTTTCAGTGTTTTGATTTCCTGTTCACCGATCAGTTCATGGTCAACTTTCGGAACGGGATCCTGCCACAGCTGCGGCTCAGGAACCCATGGTCCCAGATAGCGGGGTAGAGGACCCATGTCGCGATGGAGGAGTTTGAACCAGGCGCGAGCGAAGGCGTCTGCGAGCTGGTCGGGATTCTCGAGAAAGCGTTTTGCGATCGGGCCGTAGGTAGGATCCATCCTCATCGACATGTCGGTGGTCAGCATCATCGGCGCATGCCGCTTCTTCGGGTCGTGAGCGTCGGGTACGGTGTCTTTTGCTTCGGGATTTTTCGGCCTCCACTGCTTGGCACCGGCTGGGCTGGTCGTCAGTTCCCAGTCGTACTTGTAAAGGTTCTCGAGGAACCCGTTATCCCACTTGGTAGGGTTGTTGGTCCAGGCGCCATCCAGGCCGCTCGTGATGGTGTCGGAGCCCATGCCGCTTCCATGTGCATTCTTCCATCCGAAGCCCTGGTCCTCGATTTTTGCGCCCTCGGGTTCCGGACCAATCTTCCCTTCCGCTGGAGCAGCACCGTGGTTCTTGCCGAACGAGTGGCCGCCGACGATCAGAGCGACGGTTTCCTCGTCGTTCATGGCCATGCGGGCGAAGGTGTCGCGAATGTCGTGCGCTGCGGCGAGCGGATCGGGGTTGCCGCCCGGCCCTTCAGGGTTCACGTAGATCAGACCCATCTGCACAGCACCAAGGTTTTGTGCGAGCTTGCGATCGCCGCTGTATCGCTCGTCACCAAGCCAGCTGTCCTCAGGACCCCAGAAGATTTCCTCGGGTTCCCATACGTCCGGTCGACCGAAGCCGAAGCCGAAAGTCTTGAATCCCATGGACTCCATGGCCACGTTGCCGGCCAGGACCAGAAGATCGGCCCAGGAGATTTTCTGTCCATACTTTTTCTTCAGTGGCCAGAGCAGGCGGCGTGCTTTGTCGAGGTTGGCGTTGTCGGGCCAGCTGTTGAGTGGAGCGAAGCGCTGCTGACCGTCGCCACCACCACCGCGGCCGTCAGCGAGTCGATACGTTCCCGCGGCGTGCCAGGACATGCGGATGAAAAACGGACCGTAGTGGCCGTAATCGGCCGGCCACCAAGCCTGCGACGTCGTCATCGCTTCGATGAGGTCGCGCTTGAGCGCTTCGACATCGAGAGTCTTGAACTGTTCGGCGTAGTGGAAGTCGGTGGTCATGGGATTGGACAGATGCGAGTGCCCGTGAAGGACGGACAGGTCGAGTTGATTCGGCCACCAGTCTTTGTTCGAACTCGGCCGGCCCCCTTTTTTTGGTTTTGGGGCAGGGATTACAGGATTCTCGCTCTCGCTGGTGCTTTGTGTGTGTTCTTTATCTGGCACGTCGAATTCTCCTTGTTGGATGGTTTCCAGTGGATGCTTCTTCCGTCAATGTTTTACTGCAGGGGGTGGTGAGGCAATTAGACATCGTCTAACAGACTGCGAAAATTTTTTCAGCGGCGAGGCTGTCGGCTGCGACCTCGCATGACAACCTGATAGTCACGAATCTCCAAACCGCGCAGAGGCTTGACGTTGTTGACTTCGATCTGATCCCAGGGGATGTCGTGAATCCGGCCGGTCTCTTCGTCGATGAAGTGATGGTGTCGATCAATCTTCGGATCAAAGAGCACGGAGTCGGGAGCGAGATGCAACTCGCGAAGCAGTCCTTTCTCCACGAAGAGGTTGAGCGTGTTGTACACGGTGGCGCGGGAGATCATCGGAAAGTTTTCCTGAACGCAGGTCCAGACCCTGTCAGCGGAGGGATGCTCAGTGGTCTGAAGAACGAACTCGGCAACGGCCACGCGCTGCGCGGATGGCTGGATGCCATGCTCTTCGAGAATGCTTGGGATGTCGGGCTTCATGTCAGGCTGGAGTTAGAATGTGTCTCGGGCTGGACTTTGTCAAGCGGTGCCCGCAATTCGCGGCGAATGGGGCAGAACAGGACGAGTGAGTC
>JBKJUK010000284.1:0-21968 GCA_046590705.1 Thermoanaerobaculia bacterium | reverse complement strand
GTTCGAGAACCGCAAACGATGTACGCCGGAACGCGAGCCTCTGCCGATCACTGTCGAATACCGGCCGGACGCCTCGATGAAAGTACGCCGGCGCGTACCAGGGTGCGTAGGTCGCCTCGTTGAAGAACGTGCTGAATGCGAAGGCCGGCGGATCGGTACTGAGTTGCAGAGTTCGAAACTGCGGTGAACTGTGGCGCTGGTCGCCCTGCCAGTGAACCCACATCGGTACATCGTCCACGTACCAGGCGTAAGCGAGAGCGGCCGAGCTTCCAGCGGTGAACTTTCCCTCATTCAGCGACAGAGCCGTCACGAACGGAGCCGACACGAGCACCAACATCGAGGCCGCGATGAGGAGCTCGCGCACTTTCACCCGAAACAGCGCCAGGGCCACGAGAAAAAATGCCGCCGTCGGAAGCATCGCCGTCTTTGCGAGGAAGCCGAGTCCGAGCCAGAGTCCCAGACCCGCAGCCGCCATGCGACTCGGCTGTTTGAGCAGCGTGAGTGCTGCACCTGCGGCGGCCAGCGTGCACGCCATCACCAGCAGGTCAGGCGTGACGAGTTCCACTGTAACGAGCGACAACGCCGTCCAGCAGAACAGCGCGTATGCGAACAGAAGATAGACGATCTCGCCGCGTGATCCCGCCCGAAGCGATTCCGTCCCACGTCGAAGGCTCGTCACAAACCGATCGAAGAAAAAAAGGCAGAGACCAATCAGAAGCAGGTTGGCGAGCCGGGTGCGGAGGAGATCCGACATCCCAGAAAACGTTGCAGAGATTCCGGCCAGTAGTGCTGGATACAGAACGCTCCAGTACGAAGCCGCGTCGACTGGAAACGTGCCTGCTCTCATCACGTCGGCCATGTCGAGATACGAAACACCGTCCGGATTGATCGTAGCGGGCGCGCTCAATGCTCGGAAGGCGGCGAGTAGAAGCGTCACGACCGACAGAACGAGTCGCAGTCGTGCCAGGTCTGGTGTGGATCCGCGACACTGCACCGCCTCATGATATCCGCAGTCTGCACGAACAGTCTTTCAGTGTGCTGCGTCGAAAGCCACGGCATCAATGCAGTGACGAGAAGAACATGCGAGACGGCACGAATCAGCAAACTCCTTCAAGAAGCTAGCAGGCTTTATTTGGCCGTCATTCCGAGGGAGCACGCCGTGCTCGATGACCAGCGCAGACAGGACTGCGACTGAGGAATCTACGCACAAGGTTCGCGCTCGACATTTACAGCGAAGTTTCCTGTGCGTAGATTCCTCGCACCCACGCATCCCGCCGCTTCTAATGAACGGTTTCTGATGGTCGTTGCGCGGGCTGCCTCTGAGGGCCGGAGGCCCGGCATCGAAATAGCCCAGGCCGTGAGGCCTTGGGGTCTCGAATCGTTGTGACGATGACTCCGAGCCCCGGAGGGGCGGCATCGCGACCTCCGTGTAAGCTTGTCTGTCGGTGATGTTCAGCAGAGCATTGCGCAGACATTCTTCGGTTAAGTGAGTCGCTGTTCTCGAAAACAGCTGAAGCGAATTCGTCGAGAACTATTCGCCAACCGGGGTGTCGGACAACAGCGACGGGGAAGTTGAACGGAAGTCGCGATTCCGCCCCTCCGGGGCTCTTAAATTCGTCGCGATGCGCGGTCCACGGCCTCACGGCCGTGGCTACAGAGATGCCGCCCCTCCGGGGCTCCGTGTGTTCGTTGCAGGAGCGATACATGCGATTCTCAGCGACTACTTGCTGCGAGGAGCAACCCGTTCGTGTCTGTGACACAGGCATCACTCGCCGATGCCGCGCTCGAATGACGGCGCTCCTGCTCATGCACAGCGATCATGCTTCCGTCGGTCGCTGCGAGAGCGCGAGCGCCGCTCGTGATGTTACCGTCCCACCGATTCGGCGATTTCACCCGTTTCCGGTTATTTCCTTGTATCTTCTTTACCTGTTGATCGAGCCAGGGCGAATCGAAGAACTTACAGCACCTGAACAGAACCCGAGCCAGCTACCCGCTCGCAGCGCCTCGACCAGCGCCAACCATCAGCCGTCGATGAAGTTGCATTACCTCGATGGCATGAGGGGACTAGCGGCACTGGTGGTGCTGTGCGCGCATTTTCGCGACCTTCTGCTTCCGTCAATTCTTCGCGACGACCATCTCAGCTTTTCGCGTCTGGCTGAGACCCCGGTCATGCTCATCGTGGCGGGTAACGCAGCGGTCCGGCTGTTTTTCCTGCACAGCGGATTCGTGCTGGCCTGGAAGTATCTGCACACCGGTGAACCCGCCGTCTTGATCTCCATGGCCGCGCGCCGGGTCTTTCGTCTCGGGATTCCGATCGCTGTCAGTATTCTCTTAGCGTTCGTCCTCATGCGTTCCGGAGCGATGACGAACAGCCAGCTGTCTCATCTCGTTCGGGGGAGTTCCCCTCTCGCTTCCCACTACCTGTTTGCACCGACCACTGCGACGGCACTCTATGACGCCTTCGGAGGCTGGTTCTTCTCCAAAAGTTTTCGCTACAACGGATCACTCTGGACGATGCCTGTCGAATTGACAGCGTCCTACCTTGTCTTCCTCATCTCACCTGCTGTTCTTTACATCCGGAAAAGATTCGTGTTAGCAACTGGGCTGGCCATGTCCGCTGCATTGCTGCTGACGAGTGCCGCGGTCTTCGCTTATTTTGTGATCGGAGTGATCCTGGCCAGATTCTGGAGCAGCCCGGAGTGGTCGGCGTCGATCCGGCGAAGCGGATCACCGTCACGTCGATCGCTGTTCGCTGTTCTGATGGCTTGCACAATGACAGCGGCGGTGTGGCCACACTGGATTGCAAGCGCCGTCGCAGCGAAAACCGGGCTTCACATCCCGGAGCTTTTCCAGCTTCCAGCGATTTCGATCCTCTTCGCCGGTCTGCTGATCTCGACCCGGGCGCAGCGCTTCTTCTCGCTTCGACCGCTGCATTACCTCGGACGAACTTCGTTCTTCGCCTTCCTTCTTCATTTACCGCTGATCTGCTCGTTCTCCGGAGCGGTATTCATCTATCTCTCTTCGCTACAGATGTCGTACTCGCTCAGGGTCGCCCTGACATTTTTCCCGACGCTCCTCTTGATTTACGGGTTGGCAGATCTCATGTCCAGAACAGTCGACCGCTACGCGATCAACTTCGGAAAGGCCTTCATCAACCAACACCTGCGCAACAGGACTGGCGAACCTGCAGCAGCGCCGCCATGAAAATCGTTTCGCGACGAGCTCCGAGAAGATCTGCGCGCCAGGTTTCGTGCGTCACACAGTGATCTGCATTCTCAGTGGCAGCGAGCAGCACAGACCGGAGTTGAAAACTCCGGCCACGATGGTGCCGAGGCAACATCGTGGCCAACGGTCGTCAATCCGAATCAGTCGCCGTTCTGCGTGATGGCGTAAGGTTGACCATCGCGGTACGAGATTGTCACATCCGTGATTTCGGTCAGAAGGAGATCTTGCCAGATTCCTTCTTCTCCATCATCGAATACGACCTTCATGTCCCACTTCTCCGCGTTCTCTCTTCGCGGAAACGTAATCTTCAAGGATTCGTTGGCAGCGAGGGTGTCTCGCCCCAGCACATCTTCTTCCCAGTCATTCGTATCGGCCGAAGAAACGTACAGTTCCGCGATGGTGTATCCGGTGGAGTTGTGAAGGGTGAAGTCCTGATCGCCAGCGAAGACGCTACCTGGCTGGATCGTGAGCAAAGCAAGGGCTGCAATCCACACTGCGGTTTTACGAAATGTGCGCGCGACTCGGTTCATCGACTCTCCTTGAATTGTGGGGCGTGCTCCGAATCATAGGAGAAGTCTGCTTAATCTCCAACACCGTCAGAAGTTCACGGACTCTCGAGCACATTGATTGATTTCATCTCATCTCCGGACCTTCCATCACAAGAAGCGTCGTGGAGAGATCGCCCGCGTCGAGCAGATGCAGCAGAACATCAGCAGCAGTCGTTTGCGGAGTGGCGACGAATCCGGTCCAGACATTTCCTCCCCTCCTCTTTGAGTGAAGGAGTGCGCGATCAGCCAGCTGCATCGTCTGCTCCCAGGTCAGAGCGTCGGCTTCGTGCTCGACGAACGGAAACTGGGCAAATCCAAGGGAGATCGTGGAACGTGATGACTCGCCAAAACCGGCGTCGAGAGTGTTTGACCCCGCACGCAGACGTTCGACGACCTGACTGGCCTGCGAGCGATCACTCAACCTGATGACCAGTACGAACTCGTCGCCACCGAGACGAACGGCCAGGTCATCGGCCCGCGCATGCGATTCGAGCAGCTTCGCCAGCGCTTGAATCACTCGATCGCCCGCATCATGTCCGAATGCATCATTGATCCTCTTGAGGTCGTCGAGATCGATCATGATGAACAGGAGAGCTTCGGGACGCGAACCAAGTGCCGTAGGCAGTCGATGCGTACGCAGCGTCCGTGGAATCTCGAGCTTGAGCCACTCCGCGAGAAAGCGGCGGTTATAGAGTCCGGTCAGCGGATCGGTCACGCTTGCGCGACGCAGCGCCCCCTGCTCGGCGAGCATGATGCGCATGCTCGTTCGCCGACGCAGCTGCTGAACAATCGCTGCGAGCATCAGCATCACCAGCGCGAGCCAGGCCGCGAGCGCAACGGGAGTCCTCCACCATGGCGGAAGAATCCGAATCTCGAGACGTGTCTCGTCTTTACTCCATACTCCCGACTGACTGCGTGCCCGAGCCCGGAGAACGTAACGGCCCGGCGCCAGACTCATATACGTCGCGATGCGTCTGTCGGAGTTCGATTCGATCCACTCCTCATCGAACCCGTCCAGGCGATGCGAGAAATGCACTCCCTCAGGGTCGTTCACACCGGGCGCGGCCATCGCTACCGAGAAGACGATTGCATCAGGACTGAGCGTGACCTCCTCGGCCGCATGAAGCTCGGTCGGAAGCGGCGACTTCG
Source organism: Thermoanaerobaculia bacterium (assembly GCA_046590705.1). Classification (GTDB taxonomy): domain Bacteria; phylum Acidobacteriota; class Thermoanaerobaculia; order Gp7-AA8; family Gp7-AA8; genus JBKJUK01. The sequence continues at coordinate 17,046 of JBKJUK010000284.1, read as the reverse complement.
AATCCATCCACGAAGCGAGCACCGGGCGGTGCCGAATCTCGAGAGCGGTAAAGACCACGCGCGGCCGGTACGGATTAACCGAAACCCGCCGCGGGTCAAACGTCGTGATCCCTCGGCCTGCGAAATAGAAGACGCCGGACTGCCCCCGCGCAGCGCTACCTTCCACATAGCCGGAATCCTGCGCTCCCTGCGCCCCTCCGAAGTGAACTGCTCGTCGCGTAGAAGGATTGAAGCTCGTGATTCCACGTTCCGTTGCAAACCACAATATGCCGCGATCGTCACCGAGAATGCTCCCCACTGTGCGGCTCGGCATTCCCTGCTCGAGATCGATCCAGGCGACACTGCCTCCTTCAGGGGAGAGTCTTCCGATGCCTTTTGCGGCCCCCACCCAGAGTACGCCGTCATGTTCCGTTACCGCTCCGAGCCTCCCGCGCGCGCCCAGACTCGCGTCTCCGATGCGCCGAATGGTGATTGCATCTGGCCCGGCGTCTGCGCGCAGGACAGTCGAATCGGCACAGCCAATCCACAGCCTTCCGTCTGGCGAAGCGTAAAGTGAGGTCATCTCCCGAATGGGTGGGAGACTGACGCGTTGCAGCGCTCCACTGCCACCGAGTGTCAGGCGATAGAGTGAACCGCCGGCGATGATCCAGAGGTGATCGCCCGCACCCGCCATGGCCTCGATGGCCATGCGATCAAGACCTGCCGAGCGCACGATCTCGCGCGGTGCGCGAGCGAGACCAGACACCGGATCGATCTCCACCAGGCCAGACGTCGTTCCTACGTAAGGAACCGGGCCGGCGAAAGCGATGGAGGTCAGATCTCTCGCCAGCGGCAACGTTCGAAATGATCCGCTCCCGGGAACGCCCACTGCCAGCACATCGTTGCGCGTGACGACCCACAGACGACCGTCCGGACTCTCGGCCATCCGAGTCACGTCGTTGTCTGGTAACGAATCTCGTTTCTCGGGTCTGTTGCGCAATGTGGCGAAGGCCTGAGAGTAGAGATTGAGCCGGCTGACGCCTCCGTTCCACGCTCCTGCCCACAGGCTCCCGCCCTGGTCCTGGTGAACGACGGCCACATCATCGTCCGCAAGACTCTCCGCATTTCCAGGCTCGTTGCGGTAGGTGACGATCTCGCGCGTCTTCGGATCGAAACGCCTCACGCCCGCGCCCTTCCCGCCAATCCACATCCGCCCGTTTCCCGCCGCAGCGATAGTCAGCACGAATCGGGGCAGCTCCGGATACTCCGTCACCACACCGCTTCGCGGATCAAAACGGAGGAAGGACGCATTCTGTCGACCAAGCCAGAGCCCACCATCGTCGATATGAATGGCGCGAACGATGCCTGCGCCGGGAAGCACGAGTCGCGAGGCTACCGAGAACTTTCTGCCGCTCTCTTTCACCTGCAGTTGAAACAGCTGACCGTCGCCCGCGATCCAGATCATTCCTGGCGCGCCTGCGGTGACTGCCGTGACGCGCGCGTTGGCGCCGAGAAGACCAGTGATCACCCGCTGCGCCGGTCCGGCCTCCGTCTCGCGTCGCGTCCAGAGTCCGCCACTCTCGCTCGCAAACCAGAGGCGTCCGTCCGCTGCCACATGAAGCGTGTTGAGACGAACGCCGATTCCGGCAGGAGTCACCGTCTCACCGAATCGACCGGTGGCGACGTTTAGATGCTGCAACCCACTCAACGTCCCAACCCATAGATCGCCGCGGCGATCCGGGACGATGGCTTGAATGAACCCGTCCCTCAATCGTCCCGGCTTCGCGGCCGGCAGGTGTACCACGAACTCATAGCCGTCGAAACGGTTGAGCCCCTCCTGCGTACCGAACCAGAGAAATCCGTTACGATCTTCGCTGATCACTTCGACCGACGACTGCGAAAGACCGTCACGTACCGACAACCGGGAGAAGTGAGCCGACGCTGCCTGCAAGTTGCTCGCGAGAAAGATAGCGAGCACCAATACGGCAAGACGCGACGAAGAACTCGCCAAGCTACGAGCATGAAGCATTCGGAGACCGGTCACGCGATTGAGATTGTAGAGGCGAAACTCTCCGAGAAATGCGTCAAAGATAAAAACACGGCAACGCCTCACGAAACCCTCTCCCGAGGGAGAGGGTGGTTGCGCCAGCAACCGGGAGAGGCCTGCATGAACTTTGTGCAGCGCGTCACAGGCAGGATTGCCTGTGCTCCACTTTTCAGATGCACTTGAACGCAAAAAGGCCGCCCTGTCGGGCGGCCTTTTGTTAGTTCACTTCTACGGGTTTACTGCTCGTCGTCGAAGTCGGCTACGCCGATTGCTTCTTCGTCTTCCACGCGCTCGATCTCTTCGATCGGCTGCGGCATGATCTCTTCTTTCTCGAGGTGAACTTCGCGGTAGACCGGCATTCCGGTTCCTGCCGGGATGAGACGACCGACGATGACGTTTTCCTTGAGTCCGCGCAGGTAGTCGACACGGCCGGCGATGGCCGCTTCCGTGAGCACCCTGGTGGTTTCCTGGAACGAGGCCGCCGAGATGAAGGAGTCAGTCGAGAGCGACGCTTTGGTGATTCCGAGCAGAAGCGGTGTTCCGTCTGCCGGCTCACCGCCACGGGCGATGACCTTCTCATTCGCTTCCATGAAGCGGAAACGATCCACCTGTTCGTCCACCAGAAAGTCCGTATCTCCGACGCGTGATACACGCACCGAACGCATCATCTGACGGACGATGACTTCGATGTGCTTGTCGTTGATAGCGACTGACTGCGAACGATAGACTTCCTGAATCTTGTCGACCAGGTAGCGCTGCAGCTCTCGAACTCCGAGGACTGCCAGAACGTCATGCGGATCGATGGGACCATCGATGAGCGGATCGCCAGCGCGCACGCGCTCGTCTTCCTGCACGTTGATGTGGGTGTGACGCGGCACTGAGTACTCGTGCCTCGTTCCCTCGTCGGTCTCGACCACAACCTTACGCATACCTTTGACCACGGCGCCGTGATGAATCACACCATCGACTTCGGTGATGACAGCCTTCTCACGCGGATGACGCGCTTCGAAGAGTTCGACGACGCGTGGCAGACCACCGGTGATGTCCTTGGTCTTGGTCTGGGCACGGGGAATCTTGGCGAGAATGTCTCCAGGGTAAACGTCCTGGCCGTTGGTGACCATGACGTGTGCGCCGGTCGGAAGCAGGTAACGCTTCTCCTCACCTTTCTTCGATTTGATGGTGATCTGCGGTGTGCGCTTCTCGGAAGCCGCCGATTCGACGATGACCATCTGGGTGAGACCGGTTACTTTATCGGTCTCCTCACGAACGTTCTCGCCTTCGACAATATCCTTGAACGCAATCTTTCCGCCGACCTCGGTGAGAATCGCCGAGGTGAACGGATCCCACTCGACGAGCGGCTGGCCGGGCTTGATGTCCTGACCATCATGAACCTTGAGGGTTGCGCCGTACACGATTGCGTAGCGCTCTTTCTCGCGGCCCTGGTTGTCGACGATGATCAGCTTTCCGTTACGGTTGATGGCGACGAAGTTGCCGTCCTTGTTGGTAACGGTGCTGACGTTGATGAATTGAACCGTACCAGGCGCACCGGCGTCATGCTTCGACTGCTCCGAAACGCGTGATGCCGTACCACCGACGTGGAAGGTACGCATGGTGAGCTGTGTACCAGGCTCACCAATCGACTCGGCAGCGATGACACCGACTGCTTCGCCGATCTCGACCAGACGACCGCTGGCGAGATTACGTCCGTAACAGAGTCGACAGACCCCACGACGGGTTTCGCACGTGAGCACCGAGCGGATTTTCATCTGCTCGATACCAGCTTCCTGAATCCTGTTGGCGAGTTCCTCGGTGATGATGTCGTTCTGTCCCGCCAGCAGTTCAGTGCTGAGCGGATCGTAGACATCTTCCTGCGCGGAACGACCAACGATACGGTCGCGAAGCGGCTCGAGAATGTCGCCACTCTCCATGATTGCCCCGACGAAGATGCCGTCGAAGGTTTTGCAGTCCTCTTCAGTAATGATGACGTCCTGGGCAACGTCGACAAGTCGACGCGTCAGGTATCCGGAGTCGGCGGTCTTCAGTGCGGTATCGGCAAGACCTTTACGCGCACCGTGTGTGGAGATGAAGTACTGAAGCACGGAGAGACCTTCACGGAAATTAGCCGTGATAGGCGTCTCGATGACTTCACCGGAAGGCTTGGACATGAGTCCACGCATACCGGCCAGCTGACGTACCTGCTCTTTGGAACCTCGAGCACCGGAGTCAGCCATCATGAAGATCGGGTTGAACTCTCCGCGATCCTTCTCGACACGTTTCATCTCAGAGAACATCTCGTCGGACACCTTCTCAGTTGCGCGGTGCCAGATGTCGATGATCTTGTTGTGACGCTCACCATGGGTGATGGCGCCGTCGAGTCGCTGACGCTCAACTTCTTCGACTGATTTCCGAGCGCTTTCGACGATGTCGACTTTCTTGCTCGGGATGACCATGTCCTCGACGCCGATCGAAATACCGCCGATGGTGGCGTAGTAAAACCCGAGGTCCTTGATGTCGTCGAGCATCTTGACGGTGAGATCGTTGCCGTAGTTGATGAACGCATAGTTCACCAGCTCCGACAGACCCTTCTTCTTGAGAAGTCCGTTGATGAACGGGATCTCGTCAGGAAGAGTCATGTTGAAGATGACCCGGCCGGCAGTGGTCTCGACCAGCCTGTTCTTCACTTCGAAGACTTCGGCGTGCACGATGTCCTGCGTGTCGTACTGCTTCGAGAGATCGATCAGTCGACCGTTGACTCGAACGCGGATTTTGGCGAGAAGTTCGACTTCTTTCGACTCATGCGCAAGCACGACGTCGTCGAAGCTGCCGAACACCTTGCCTTCACCTCTGGCACCCGGCTTTTCCATGGTGAGGTAGTAGCAACCGAGCACGAGATCCTGCGATGGAACCGCGAGCGGCTTGCCGTTGGCCGGCGAGAGAATGTTGTTCGCGGCCAGCATCAGCACCTGACACTCGACCTGAGCTTTCGGTGAGAGCGGAACGTGAACGGCCATCTGATCACCGTCGAAGTCGGCGTTGAAGGCGGTACAGACCAGCGGATGAATCTTGATGGCCTTACCCTCGACCAGCACCGGCTCGAAGGCCTGAATTCCAAGGCGATGGAGTGTCGGTGCGCGGTTGAGAAGAACCGGATGTTCCTTGATGACCTCTTCGAGCGCGTCCCAGACTTCCGTCTGCTGGAGCTCGACCATTTCTTTGGCAGCCTTGATCGTACCGACCAGACCCTTGGCCTCGAGTTTGTTATAGATAAATGGCTTGAACAGCTCGAGGGCCATCTTCTTCGGCAGACCGCACTGATGAAGCTTCAGTTCCGGTCCGACCACGATGACCGATCGGCCCGAGTAGTCGACGCGCTTCCCGAGAAGGTTCTGTCTGAAACGTCCCTGCTTACCTTTCAGTGTGTCGGAAAGGGACTTCAGCGGACGGTTATTGGAACCCTTCAGAACACGACCGCGACGGCCGTTGTCGAAGAGGGCATCGACTGCTTCCTGCAGCATGCGCTTTTCGTTGCGCACGATGACATCAGGAGCGCGCAGCTCGAGCAGCTTTTTGAGACGGTTGTTACGGTTGATGACGCGGCGATACAGATCGTTGAGATCCGAGGTCGCGAAGCGGCCGCCGTCGAGAGGAACAAGCGGGCGAAGCTCCGGAGGAATGACCGGGATGACGTCGAGAATCATCCACTCAGGACGATGACCCGACTTGCGGAAGGCGTCCACGACTTTGAGTCGCTTGGCCGCTTTCAGCTTTTTGATCTGCGAGGTCTCGGTGCGCATGATGAGACGAAGCTCGTCAGACAACTCCTCGACCGCTACGCGGCGAAGCAGCTCTTTGATCGCCTCGGCGCCCATCTTGGCAACGAAGACGTCGCCATGAAGCGTACGAAGTTCGCGGTAGCGCTCTTCGGTAAGCAATTCCTTCTCGTCGATGACTTCTTCGATCTCGCCCGGGTCGATGACGACGTAGGACTCGAAGTAAAGAATGCGCTCGAGATCGCGAAGGCTGATGTCGAGCAGATGTCCGATGCGTGAAGGCAGGCCCTTGAAGAACCAGACGTGCGAGACCGGCGAGGCCAGCTCGATGTGTCCCATACGCTCGCGGCGAACCTTGCTCTTGGTGACTTCCACGCCGCATTTGTCGCAGATGACTCCGCGATGTTTCATGCGTTTGTACTTGCCGCAGAGGCACTCCCAGTCGGTGATCGGACCGAAGATCTTTGCGCAGAAAAGCCCGTCGCGCTCCGGTTTGAAAGTACGGTAGTTGATGGTTTCCGGCTTGGTCACTTCACCATACGACCAGGAACGGATCTTCTCGGGCGAAGCCAGCGAGATCTTGATCGCGTTGAAGTCGTTGATGGCCTGCGGTTTGGCCGGCTGAAACAATGAGTTGAAACTTTCCAATGTGCGCCTCCGTTGTGTAGGAGTTCGATTTTCTGATTCACAATTTGCTACGTCGTTCCTGCCGCGCCGAAGCGCGGCAGGAACGTTTGTTCGGCCTACTCTTTCAACAGCTCAACGTCGAGACAGAGCGACTGCAGCTCTCTCACGAGAACGTTGAACGACTCCGGCAGACCTGGATCGTCCGGAACCTCGCCTTTGACGATCGCTTCATAAATCTTCGATCGACCCTCGACGTCATCCGACTTCGAGGTGAGCAACTCCTGCAGTGTGTACGCGGCGCCATATGCTTCGAGAGCCCAGACTTCCATCTCTCCGAAACGCTGACCACCGAACTGCGCTTTACCACCGAGGGGTTGCTGCGTGATGAGTGAGTACGGTCCGATCGAGCGAGCGTGAATCTTGTCGTCGACCAGATGTGAGAGTTTCAACATGTAGATGAAGCCGACGCAGACCTGCTGCTCGAACTGCTCGCCGGTCATACCGTCGAACAGAGTGGTCTTTCCGCTTTCCGGAAGATCTGCGGCGCGAAGCTGAGCCTTGATCTCGTCTTCCAGAGCGCCGTCGAATACCGGCGTCGAGAAGTAAAGACCAAGCGTACGGGCTGCCCATCCGAGATGCGTCTCGAGGATCTGTCCAACGTTCATTCGTGAAGGAACGCCGAGCGGATTGAGAACGATCTCGACCGGGGTGCCGTCCGGCATGTAAGGCATGTCTTCTTCCGGAAGGATCCGTGAGATGACACCCTTGTTACCGTGACGTCCGGCCATTTTGTCGCCGACTGAAAGCTTGCGCTTCATGGCCACGTAGACCTTGATCATCTTGATGACGCCTGGAGGAAGCTCGTCGCCTTTCTCGAGATCTTCGCGACGTTCGTCCGCTTTCTTCTCGAGAACCTTGACGCGATTCTCGGCGCGCTCGACGAACATACGAATGGTCTCGCGTGCTTCTTCATCGACCGGCAGGGCCAGCAGTTCACGACGGGTGAGCTTTGCGATCACATCGCGTGAAACTGACTCGCTCTTCTTCACCAGCGTATCGCCCGATCTGAAGTCGACTACGTCGCGCTGCATGGGCTGCTCATTGAGCGCGTCTGCAATGCGCTTGTTGCGTGCGTCGGTGATGATCCGGATCTCGTCCTGAATGTTCCGGTTCATCCGCTCGACTTCGTACTCTTCGATCGACTTCGCACGAACGTCTTTTTCCACGCCCTTGCGCGAGAAGATCTTTACGTCGACCACAGTCCCTTCGATGCCCGGAGGCGTCTTGAGTGATGCGTCGCGGACGTCTCCCGCCTTTTCACCGAAGATTGCGCGAAGCAGTTTCTCTTCAGGTGTCAGCTGGGTCTCACCCTTCGGCGTTACCTTGCCGACGATGATGTCGCCCTGCTTGACGGTCGCGCCGATACGGATGATTCCCGACTCGTCGAGATCGCGCAGGGCCGTCTCGGAGACGTTCGGAATATCACGAGTGATTTCCTCCGGTCCGAGCTTGGTGTCGCGTGCTTCGATTTCAAATTCCTCGATGTGAATCGAGGTGTAGTAGTCATCCTTCACCAGCTTCTCGGAGACGAGAATCGCATCCTCGAAGTTATTGCCGCGCCATGGCACAAAGGCCACGAGAATATTTCTTCCGAGGGCGAGTTCACCGGCCTCGGTGCAAGGTCCGTCGGCCAGGATCTGGCCCTTGCGGACCCGCTGGCCTTCGCGAACGACAGGCTTCTGCGTGATACAGGTGTTCTGGTTGGAACGCTTGAACTTGATCAACTGATAGATGTCAGCGCCGAACTCTTTGGTCTCACCAGTCTCCACGTCCTCAGCCTCGACGCGAACGATGATGCGGTTCGAATCGACGAGATCAACTACGCCGGCACGCTTACAGATGACCACTGCACCTGAGTCGCGAGCGACGACGTTCTCCATTCCGGTACCGACCAGCGGAGCTTCGGTGCGGAGAAGAGGAACGGACTGACGCTGCATGTTGGCGCACATGAGTGCACGGTTGGCGTCATCGTTCTCCAGGAAGGGAACGAGTGAAGCAGCAACCGAGACGAGTTGCTTGGGCGAGACGTCGATGAAGTCGACTTTCTCACGTTCGATCGAGACGAAGTCACCGGCCTGACGGGCGATGACGCGATCGTGCACGAGGTTGCCTTCTTCATCGGTAATGGCGTTGGCCTGGGCGATGGTGTAGCGCTCTTCATCCCATGCCGAAAGGTAAAACGCATACGGCTCAGCATCTGCTGGCTGGCTGAGCGACTGCTTCTTCTTGCTCTGCGATTCAGCGTTGAGCTTGGAGATGCGGTTGTTCTCTTTCTGCAGGTCGGCCTTGGCCACGATCTGACCAAGCTGGAAGGTCGTGTCACCGACTTTCAGAATGCGGTAATGATCGAGAACGCGTCCTGCTTCGACCTTCTTGTAGGGCGACTCGATGAAACCGTACTCGTTGATGCGGGCATAGCAGGCCAGCGACGAGATCAGTCCGATATTCGGACCTTCAGGCGTTTCAATCGGGCAGATACGACCGTAGTGAGTCGGATGAACGTCGCGGACTTCGAAGCCTGCACGCTCGCGTGAGAGACCACCCGGTCCGAGGGCTGAGAGACGACGCTTATGCGTGACCTCAGAGAGCGGATTGGTTTGATCCATGAACTGCGAGAGCTGCGAGGAACCGAAGAATTCCTTAATGGCGGCGATGACCGGCTTGGAGTTGATGAGGTCATGGGGCATGGCCGAGTCGATGTCCTGGTGCACGGACATCTTCTCTTTGATGGCGCGCTCCATACGGACCAGTCCGATGCGGAACTGGTTCTCGAGGAGTTCGCCGACCGCGCGGACGCGGCGGTTGCCAAGGTTATCGATGTCATCGACGCGACCGACGTCTTTGCGGAGGCGAAGCAGATAGTTGATGACCACGAAGAAATCGTCGGGAGTCATGGTCTTCTGCGTGACCGGCGTGTCGAGGTCGAGCTTGATGTTGAACTTGAAGCGGCCAACGCGCGAGAAGTCGTACTTGCGGGCGTCGAAGAACATGCCTTCGAAGAGCGCTTTCGCCGACTCGAGTGTTGGAGGATCGCCCGGACGCATACGGCGGTAGATCTCGATGATCGACTGCTCGAACGATTTGGCGGTGTCCTTGCGGATGGTGTTGAGCAGGATGTCGCTGACCAGGTCCCATTCCGGGAAGATCACTTCGGTCTCGGTCACGCCATGCTCGCGGAGAACTTCCGACCAGTCGGCCGAGAGGCTGTCGCCAGCTTCGAAGAGAACTTCTCCGGTGTTCACATCGACCACGTCGGCCAGGAAGACGGCCTTGTCGAGCGAAGTGAATTCGACGGACGAGGTGTAGACGTTGTTCTTGGTCAGGGCGTCGGCGATCTTCTTGTCGAGCTTGATGCCGGCGAAGATCGGACGGATGTCGCGACGACCGCGGATGGAGTGCTTCTCTTTCGCTTCTTCCTGATCGAGCACACGCTTGTCGAAGGTGAGCTGGACGTCATTGCCTTCCGGCTTGAGTCCGACCTTGATCGGTGTGTAGAACTGGCGAAGGATTTCTTCGTCGGTGGTCAGGCCGAGGGCGCGGAGGAAAACTGATCCGAGAAACTTGCGCTTGCGGTCGATTCGGACGTAGAGGATGTTCTTCTGGTCGTACTCGAACTCTACCCACGAACCGCGGTAAGGAATGATCTTCGAGAGGAAGGCGTGTGGCCCTTCCTTGGTGAAGAACACACCTGGCGAGCGATGCAGCTGCGAAACGATGACGCGCTCGGTACCGTTGATGACGAAGGTACCGTTGTCGGTCATCAGCGGGATCTCGCCGAAGAAGACTTCCTCTTCCTTGGCGTCGCGCATATGTTTCACGCCGGTATCGGGATCCTTGTCGTAGACGAAAAGGCGGAAGGTGACTTTCAGCGGGACGCTGTAGGTCATTCCCCTTTCCTGGCACTCTTCGACCGAGTACTTCATCTGGAGGTCGACGGGATTACCGCAGATGTCGCAGAGCTCAACGCGATTCTTGTTGATGACGCCGCACTTCTGGCAGTTGACCGTCTCTTCATGCGGATGGTCGGTGATGATCTTCGATCCGCAGTTCGCGCAGGTCATTCGAAGATTCTCGAGACCCTTTAGCGCGCTGCACTTGCACTCCCAGTTTCCGATCGAGAAGCGAACGAAGTCGAGAGAGCAGGTTTCGCGGAAATCGGAGAAAGGAAACACCGATGTGAATACGGACTGCAGGCCCGTATCTTCACGCTCCTCCGGGAGGAGGTGCATCTGCAGGAAGCGCTCGTACGACTTACGCTGCACGTCGATCAGGTTGGGCAACGCCATGTAACTCCGGATTTTGGAGAAATCATGGCGAACCGGTTCCTGCTTCGGCAGAGATCCGTTCATTCGGGAAGCTCCTTTGTTGATTGTTCCGGCACTACCGGAGAGAGACCATCACCCGAACTAGAGAAAATCCGAACGGACAGAGAGCTACCGCGAGCGGTAGAAGCAGTGTCAGATCGGAGCCTCGCAGTACGTAGAGATGGCGCTGTCCTCCGGGAGGACCGCGGTTGGCGAGGCTTGCCGCAGGCAGGCGCGGCGAGGGGATTCGCAGGTTCGAGTCGTTGACGAAAAGGGACCACTCCCCCCCTTTTCCGACTCAATGTTTTTGAACGCAGAACGCAGAAATTAGAACGATGAAATTAGAAAGAACTGCTTCCTGGTACTTCAGAGAACAGGACTGTACGGACGAGTTATGCCCGCCCGTACAGTCTCGCAACTGAACGTTACTTGATGGTGACTTTGGCGCCGGCGTCTTCGAAGGCCTTCTTGATCTTCTCGGCTTCTTCTTTGTTCACGCCTTCTTTCACGGTCTGGGGTGCGCCCTCGACCAGGTCTTTTGCTTCCTTGAGTCCGAGGCTCGTCACTTCGCGAACTGCCTTGATGACGTTGATCTTCTTGTCGCCTGCGCTCTCGAGAACGACGGTGAACTCGGTCTGCTCTTCAACCGGTGCGGCTGCTGCGGCTCCGCCGCCTGCTGCTGCCATCGGCATTGCTGCTGCCGCGGCGGAAACGCCGAAACGCTCTTCGAGCGCCTTGACGAGGGTTGAAAGGTCGAGAACCGACATCGTTTCAATGTGCTTTACGAATTCTTCAGTAGAAAGTGCCATTTGAGTCTTGCCTCCAGTTTTCAAATCCGTGGACTCGGCTGTGCCGGTCCGTGATTGTTAGTCTTATTCCGCGGCGGTGGCCGGTTCGTCGCGCTGCTTTGCGATCTGATCGAGCACAACTGCGAGGTTCCTGATGTTTGCATTGAGGACGGTAACGAGTCCCTGAATCGGATACAGCATCAGGAACAGCATTTTGCCGATGAGTTCTTCACGCGACGGAAGGCTGGCGATCGACTCGATTTGACTGGCCGCCACGATCTGGCCGTCGAGCATCGCGCCCTTGAACTGCACGGCGGGTACATCCTTGGCGAACTTGGTCAGTGCTTTGGCCAGCGCGACCGGATCGCCACTGTTGTAAGCAACTGCCGTATGTCCCGAGAACTGGTCCTTGAGACCAATCATCGGTGAGTCCTTGAGGGCCAGCAGAGCCAGCGTGTTCTTCACCACCAGATACTGCGACTCGGTGTCGCGAACCTGGCGCCGGAGTTCCGTGACCTGGGGAACGGTGATGCCGCGGAAGTCGATCAGGAAGGCGTTGGTGGCCTGTCCGATCTCGCCCTGCATCTTGTCGATCGATTCTGTTTTCTCAGTACGATTCATCGTTCTCCCCTCACTCTGCCTTCGTTTCGGCGACTGCCGAATCGATCTGGATGGAAGGGCTCATGGTTGCCGAAATGTAGACGGTGCGCATGTAACGTCCCTTCGCTGCAGGAGGTTTGGCCTTGCGGACGGCTTGAATGAGCGATGTCGCATTCTCAGTCAGCTGCTCCGCGGTGAAGGAGAGCTTACCGACCGGCACGTGAATGATCGCAGTCTTGTCGACGCGAAATTCAACCTTACCTGCCTTGATCTCCTGGACTGCCTTTGCAACATCGAAGGATACCGTTCCGGTTTTCGGATTGGGCATCAGGCCACGAGGACCGAGAACCTTTCCGAGACGACCGACCGACTTCATCATGTCGGGAGTGGCGATGACGGCATCGTAATCAACCCAGCCGCCGTTGATCTTCTCGACCATCTCTTCACCACCGACGATGTCGGCTCCTGCATCCTGCGCTTCTTTGATCTTGTCACCAGACGCGATGACGAGCACGCGCTTCGTCTGACCCGTGCCATGCGGCAGCACCGTAGTGCCTCGGACCATCTGATCTGCGTGCTTTGGATTGACACCGAGAAGCATGCAAAGCTCAACCGTCTCATTGAATTTGGCGAATCCGATGTCTTTCAACAGACGGAACGCTTCATCCAACTGGTACGGTCGCTCTTCGACCTTCTCGGCTGCTGCACGATATTTCTTACCGTGTTTAGCCATTGCACCTCCGTAGTGCGAGCGACAGACCGCGAGGCCTGTCTCCTACGTGTTGGTTAATCTCTGCCGCGACCTGAAGTCGCTGCGGCCCCGGTCTCAGGCAGGATTGCCTGAGCCACACTACTTTTTCTTACTGAACTTCGAGACCCATCGAGCGCGCAGTGCCCTCGACGGTCTTGATTGCTGCTTCGATGGAAGCTGCATTCAGATCAGGCATCTTCAGCTTGGCGATCTCTTCGACCTGCGCATGCGTGACGTTACCGATCTTGGTTTTGTTGGGGACTCCCGAGCCCTTCGGAACACCAGCAGCCCTGAGCAGGAGAATCGCTGCCGGCGGAGTCTTGGTGATGAAGGTGAAGGAGCGATCAGCGAACACTGTGATGACGACCGGAATGATGAGGCCGGAGTCTTTCTGGGTGCGGGCGTTGAACGTCTTGCAGAATTCCATGATGTTCACACCGTGCTGTCCGAGTGCCGGACCGACCGGAGGAGCCGGGGTTGCGGCACCTGCTGGAATCTGCAGTTTGATGTATCCCGTGATCTTCTTTGCCATGATCTACCTCGAATGCTGCGTTGTGATTGTGAGAACTTGAGTTCGTTGTCTTGCCTGCGCCGAAGTTCATTCGACACTCTGCGCGGCAGCGATGTCTTATCTTGTTTTTACTGCTGTGCCTGACTCTTCTGCTGCAGCGTCGTAACGGGTGACCTGCAGGAAATCGAGCTCGACGGGAGTCGACCGACCGAAGATGGTGACCATGACCTTCAGGGTGTTGCGATCGAGATTGACCTCTTCGACCACACCGGTGAAGTTGGTGAACGGTCCATCGACGATGCGGACATGCTCTCCGTGCTCGTATACATGCTTCGGTTTCGGCTTCTCTTTGGTCGACACCACCTGGTTGAGAATCGAATCGACCTCTTCCTGCGTGAGTGGGGTCGGCTTCTTTCCCGTTCCCACGAAGCCGGTGACCTTGGGAGTGTTCTTCACAAGATGCCATGCGTCGTCGGACATTTCCATCTCGAGGAGGATGTAGCCCGGGAAGAACTTGCGCTGCACTTCCTTCTTCTTGCCGCCCTTCATTTCGACGAGAGTCTCGGTGGGGATACGAATCTCGCCGAACTTCTCGCGCATGCCGAGCGCGTCAATACGCTGAGTGAGATTCTCTTTCACACGATCTTCGAAACCCGAGTAGGTGTGAACGATGAACCACTGTCTGAACCCCGTCTCTCCGGCCATGTTAGGTGCCCGCTCCGAACCGGGTGAACAGATAGTCGATCACTTTGTAGAAGGCCAGGTCGCAAAGCCAGAGATAAATACCGAAGAACACCACCATGCCGAGTACCACGGCCGAGGTGCCGATCACTTCGTGACGGGCGGGCCAGGAGACCTTCTTCATCTCCGACTTCGTCTCACGGAAGAATTCTTTGGTTCTCTCCAACCAATCCTTGGGCTGAAACTGCATTCACTCACTCCAGTTCTGCGTTCTGAGAAGAAGCCGCATCCGCCGGGCTGGTCCCGACCTGTCTGCGCTTCCCGCCTCAGTCCTTGAATTTTTGGCAGGCCAGGAGGGACTTGAACCCCCAACCTGCGGTTTTGGAGACCGCTGCTCTGCCAATTGAGCTACTGGCCTGTACTACGTTCAATGTAAAGGTTCTTCGCCTTCCTTTCGGTCGGCTCAGCGTCGAGTGCTACGCGCCATGCGGCGCTCGCCTCACTTGGTTTCGCGATGCGGAGTGTGCTTCCGATCGTGACGACAGAACTTGCTCAACTCGATCTTCTCGGTGGTGGTCTTCTTGTTTTTGGTGGTCGAGTAGTTCTTGCGCTTGCACTCGCTGCACTGCAGGGTGATGATCTCTCTACGGGCTGCCATAACGACCTCAATTTTTCAGAAATGATTGGTCACTCTGAGCGAAACGCAGCCCTCCGGAACCGGAGGCTGCACTTCGCCCAGAATGACACTGGTTAAAACATGGAGCCCTCGACGAGATTTGAACTCGTGACCCCGTCCTTACCAAGGACGTGCTCTACCCCTGAGCTACGAGGGCTTACTTAAGAATGGAGAATGTTGAATGGAGAATGCTGAATGAAGGTCGTTTCCACCTTCATGGCTGATTCTCCGTTCCCGATTCTGCATTCTTAATTTGCTTCCAGAATATCGAATGCGTTTTGCATTCTCCATTCTGCATTCAACATTCTCCATTCGCTTAATTGGAGCGGGAGACGGGGATCGAACCCGCGACCAACAGCTTGGAAGGCTGTGACTCTACCACTGAGTTACTCCCGCAAAACGAGGCTGAACGAATGGTGGAGAGAGTAGGATTTGAACCTACGTAGCCCGAAGGCGGCGGATTTACAGTCCGCTGCTTTTGACCGCTCAGCCATCTCTCCACGTGCTCATACCCTGTACTGAATGCCGAAGACTGAGAAAGTAGACCCTCAATTCTCGGCATTCATTGCCTGGTACCTTGATGGAGCTGGCGATGGGACTCGAACCCGCGACCTGCTGATTACAAATCAGCTGCTCTACCAACTGAGCTACGCCAGCATGTGCTGCTCCGCGCCTCACCGGCACGATAAAATCATGTTTTCAAAGAGGTACCTGCGGACAGACCTCTACCCGCGAAGGAACTGTGCCTTATAGCAAAGTGCCTAAATCTGTGCAAGCAGGAAGATATTTCCGAGGGGTTCGGGAAGGCCGGACGGGGTCTGGGGGCGGGGCCTGGGCTGGGACGCGGAAGACCGCCGCGACGGACCAGCGAGGTGCGCGTCCGATACTCCGTGGCGCAACGAACCGTCCATTAGAAGCAGGTGCGGTGGGCGTGAGGGGCAAGGGATCTCTCTAGCAACGCCGATTGGAGGTTCTCCGGCTTGCTTTTAACGTCCGCTCATCGTCAGGAACCCACATCGTTCGTAGTCTGTGAGGTCCCTCGCCTGCCCGCCCCGCCACCCGCTTCGGGATGACAGCGACGGCGACCGTCATGCCATTCCGAGCAGGTGAGTTCCTTCTTACTTCTTACTTCTTACTTCTGACTTCATCGTTCGCATTCATCGCGAACAACTCACTCATCAAAATCCCCAACCAGCTCCGCCTCCCGCCCTGGCGCTCTCTGCCGGTCGATTTCATAGCAGATCACGGCCGTAGCGGCCGCTACGTTGAAGGACTCGACGTGACCGCGCATGGGAATGGCGATGGTGCGATCACAATGCTCGAGGACGTTTTTTCTGATTCCCTTCCCTTCGTTTCCAACCACCAGCGCCACCTTGCCGGTGAAATCGACATCAGTGATGGGATCGCCACCTGCTGCGGCTCCGTAAACCCAGTAGCCTTTCGCTTTCAAGGCCTCGATGCTGCGGGATAGATTCGTCACTTCGCACACAGAAACCCACTCGCTGGCGCCAGCCGACGCCTTGACCGCCGAGGGAGTGAGCCCGCAGCTCTCGTGCTCGGGGATGACTACCACATCGATGCCGAACCCATCCGCCACGCGGAGGATGGCCCCGAAGTTCTGCGGATCCTGAATCGCGTCGAGGATGAGAACGAACGACGTCGACTCGAGTTCGATTAGATCATCAAAGTCGGCGTAGCCGGACTCGGTGAGCTCGGCGATCACGCCGTTGTGTACTGCGCCACCGCACATGCGATCGATCTGATCACGTGTGAGAAAACGAACCAGGACCTTCTCGCGCCTGGCGTCAGAAGCAATTCGGGAAAGCTTGCCGCCTTCTTCGCGCGCAAGCGCCACGAAGGCGAGACGGTCAGGATGAGAGCGAATCGCTTCGCGAACAGGATTCCAGCCGTAAATGATCATATTGGGCGAATGGAGAATGTTGAATGGAGAATGTTGAATGGATGCGCTGACATTTTTCTATCTTACTTGCGCCAGGCCGCGTCGCACACTTTTTGCGAAGCCTGGGCCGCCGTAGACGAAGCCGCTGTAGGCCTGGATCAGATCCGCACCGGCGCTGAGTTTTTCGAGCGCATCCTTCCCGTTCATGATTCCACCCACGCCTATGAGTGGGTAGTCGGGGCCGGTCAGCGTCCTCAGCTTTCGCAGCACATCAGTCGACCTGGCGAAGAGCGGCCGGCCCGATAGACCTCCGGATTCCTGCGGATCGACGGACAGACCCTGGCGCGAGATG
>JBKJUK010000278.1:0-7862 GCA_046590705.1 Thermoanaerobaculia bacterium | reverse complement strand
CAAAGAACCTGATCGAGAAGAAAGCGTTCGACGAAGCTGAAACGCTGTGGGTGAACGAAATTCAAACGGATCCCACCAGAGTCGAAGAGTTCCTCCTCATTGCAAAACAGTTGCGTCATGCTGACGAACGTACCCGCGCAGACGCCATGCTGGACTCGCTGGCCGAGGCCTTGAAAGAGAGGGACGCCTGGCCGGAACGTCTGCGAGTACTTCGCGAACTCGGACGGCTCACCCGGAAGCCGCAGAATCTCCGTCCGGCACTGGAAGAAGCGCTGAAGAAGGCGCACGGTGAACGCAAGAGCTTTAAGAAAGTCTTTCAGTTCGCGCAATTCAGTGATCCCACCAGCAATCCTGTCGAGAAAGCCGACAAGATCGAGAGCTGGCTGCTGTTCGATGAAGGCGAGATCTTTTTCATGAGTGGTCGTGGCGCCGGTGTGGTGGTTGAACTCAACCCTGATCTGGTGGTCACGCGTCTCGATTTCGAGCGCGAAAAGCGCGTCTCAGTGCCGCTCGGAGCGGCTCAGAAATTTCTGATTCCCCTGCCTCCCGGTCATCTGCTGCGCGAGAAGATCGAATCCCCTGAGAAGCTGATTCAAAGCGCAGCAAAATCACCCTCCGATACATTCTCGCGATTGCTTCAGAGCTTCGGACGTCCGATGACGGCGTCCGAGGTAAAAGACGCCATGATCGGCATTGTTGCCGAGGCCAAGTGGAGCAGCTGGTGGACCGCGGCGCGGAAGAACCCGCAGATCGTAGTGGCCGGAACGGGAGCGAAGGCGACCTATGCCTGGTCGGCATCAACCGATGCCGCCGACGCTTCCATCACCCGAAAATGCGACGCGGCACCGTTGCGCGCGAAAGTGGAACTGGCAAAGAAACACAGCGTTCGCAGTGGGGATCTCGCCGACTATTTTTCCGCAGCAATTGCCACCGAAGCTGAACGAGTCTCGCGCGCAGAACCAGGTCTGGCCTGGGAAGCGTTCGCCACACTCGAAAAGCTGCCCGGAAAATTCGAATCCACCTTCGACCCGTCCACATTACTCAGTGGCCCCATGGCCTCGCGAGTGGTGTCGTCGATCTCCGATCGTCTGCTCCGCGAGAAGGCCATTCGCGCACTCAGAGAGAAGCACCCCGACTGGCAGAAAGCCTACGCAGAGTTGTTCTTCATGGAAGACGACCCGCGCAGTCTCACTACCATCATTCAGGCCCTCGAGCAGGCCGGCTCTACGGACATCCGCGATCGTCTGCTCGACGAGACGCTTCGTTATCCGCGACGTCATCCGAAAGCGTTTTTCTGGTTCTGTAAGAACGCCAACGATGTGGAAGAGCTCTCCGACCGCGCCAGCTTCACGCTGCTGCAGCAGATGCTGGATGCCATCAGTTCTGATGAATTCGCGGCGGTGAAACCGCGGCTGCGCGAGTTCTTCGACAAGGGAGCGCTCGGAATCCGCATCATTCAGAAGAACATGAATGAAGAGCAGGGCCGCAAACTGGTCGACACTCTCGAACGCTACGGAAGTCTCGAGGAGTACCGCCGCGAATTCGTACGCGCTGCTGCGCTCATGCGCTACCCGTCGCTTCGCGAGCCGCAGGTCGAGCCGATCTACACCACAGCTGAATCGCTGCAGGCCAAACGTTCAGAATTCGAAAAACTCAAGAACGTGGAGATGCCCGCGAATCTCAAGGCCATTCAGGTTGCACGTGAGATGGGCGATCTTCGCGAGAACTTCGAGTACAAAGCCGCCCGGCAGCGCCAGGAGTACCTGGCCGCCCGCCTGACGGAACTGAGTGGCGAACTGAATCGCGTACGCGTTCTCGACCCCTCGGAAGTCGACGAGAGTGAAGTGCGTATCGGCACAAAAGTAGTCCTGGTCAACGGCGACACCCGCCGCGAAGTCACCATCCTCGGACCATGGGAATCATCGCCGGAACATGGGGTCTACTCCAATCAGTCCGACGTGGCTGGAGCGATGCTCGGAAAGCATCAGGGCGACGTCGTCACGTTCATGGGGAACGACTACTCGATCGAGAAGATTGCGAAGTGGCGGTAGGTGGGGGCAGTAGTTGAGTAGTCAGTAACCAGTAGGTGAGGCTGGGCGTGTGTGTGGCGTACAGTAATCGTCCGACGCGTCATTCCGATGAGCACGCGCTGGTCTTGCGATCTCGCGTGATGTAAAGCGCGAAGAGGAATCTCCGTTCCGCTCCGCGAGGGTCGAACTCCTGAAGCTGGCAAGGCTCAAATGAACATGCACCGGTTCCTGATCATCATCGAAGAGGCGGGTGGAAATTTCTCCGCTTACTCGCCGGACCTTCCGGGTTGCGTCGCAACCGGCGAAACGCGAGAAGAGACCGAACGAAACATGTATGAGGCCATTCAGCTGCATGTTGAAGGCATGCAGGAAGACGGCATCCCAGTCCCGCAGTCGCGCAGTTTCGCTGAGTACGTGGTAGTAGGCGCCTGACAAACGGTTACAGCGGATGCGTCCGCGTGGCTCGTCGGAATGAAGGCGTTGAGAGAGAGTCAGTAGTTTCTACGGCTCAGCCCCGAAGGGGCGACATCGCTGTAGCCAAGGCCGTCAGGCCTGGGACCGAACCATCGTACGATTCATCTCTGGAGCCCCGGAGGGGCGGCATCGCGACGTTGCTCGTTACAGCGGCGTTGCATCTCTTCCAACCGCGACGCCCCCGAAAACGCCATTCATCGCCGCACCCGAGAAACCTCGATGCCGCCCCGCTGGGGCTCTGAGACATGTCGAGGTGTTTCAGCTCCCAAGGCCTCACGGCCTGGGCTACGTAATGCCGGGCCTCCGGCCCTGTAAGGCGGCGAGAACCCTAATCGGGTTGTCAAAGGAGGAGCACGACGTGTGCGTAGATTTCTCAATCGCAGGGCCATCGTGTCGTTCTACGGAGATCACCTTCTGACGCTCGTCAAGAACGCCGTTTTTGCACGATGTGGTGATACGGAAATCTGTGCCCGGGGGGATGCTTTGCGCGTTACAACTCGCCGACCAGTTTCGCGCGGGTCGCTGCGTATTCTTCGGCGTCGATGAGGCCTTCATCGAGTAGCGCCTTGGCCTGGCGCAATCTTTCTGCAGCAGGTGTTGCTGGTGCTGCCACGGCACCGCGTGACATCCCGGTGCGCACTTGCTGCGATGCCGCCTGGATGGCGTGTTTGAAGGCCAGGGGGTTGGTGATGCTGGCGAAGCGGGCCGTTCCGGTCTCGCTGGCCGAGTCGATCTCCACGTCTCCGAATCCGAAGATTCTTCCGAGGGCGGTCTGCGAATGTTCGACGTTGTTGATCTTGTCGAGGTAGGTATCCATCGACTTCTTCGCGAAGAAGCCGGTCTGCCTCACCACTCGATGATTGGTGAGGACATATTCATTCGTGCGGAGCATCAGTAGATTCGCGGACAGGATCACGCCGATGAGCAGGGTGATGGCGATTCCTGCGAAGAGGATGAGCACTTCATCACTGAAGTAGTAAAGCACACCGGTTGCGATCGCCGAGCCGATCATCAGGAGGATCAGGCCGGCTTCTCCGAGCTTGCTGGGACGGGCCTGGTAGAGAACCTGCTCATCGGGCTGCAGTTGCTCTTCGATTCGTGCCATTGGATGTCTCCTTCTCGAGTGCAACTATAATGTGCCGCCGGTCTCTTACTGCTGACATTCGTAGCGGAGAGATGCCGCGATTTCCCCGGAGGAGTTTCCAGGATGACCTACATCATTGCCGAACCCTGTATCGGCACGAAAGATAGCGCATGTGTCGATGTCTGTCCCGTCGACTGCATCCACCCGCGCAAGGACGAAGGCGGGTTCGACGATGTGAACATGCTCTACATCGATCCGGAGGTCTGCATCGATTGCGGCGCCTGCGAGCCTGCCTGTCCGGTGCAGGCGATTTTTCCGGAAGATCTGGTCCCTGAGAAGTGGCAGTCCTACATCGCCATCAACGCCGACTGGTACAAGAAATAGAAACGGTCAACGCTTCAGCATCCCGAAGATTCCCCTAATCACCTGCTGTACCACCGTGCGTGTAGCCTGACGGGCTGCTGAACTTGCCAGCACTTTCTCCACCATGGTCTTCTGAGGCCGCGCTGTGCGACGAGGTGCTGCGGGTGTTTCGTCGCGCTGCGCTGCGGCTCGCTCCCTCTCATCAGTCGCCGCATCTCCCGCTTCTGCTGCTGCAGCCAGCTTCCTCTGGATCATCTCGTGCGCGCTGTCACGATCGAACGGAGTCGAATACTTCGTGGACAGTGCCGAGCGCTGGTAGACCTCGGCAAACTGCTGATCGTCGAGCGCTCCCATCGATGAGCGAGGCGCCATCATCTGCGCGGCGCAGACTGCCGTGGGAATGCCGCGTGGATTCAGCACGGTGATCAAGGCCTCGCCTGTACCTAGCGCCGTGAGGGTTTCACTGATTTCGTAGAAAGCGCTTTCCGGGAAGGTCGACGCGGTAGCCTTCAAATTCTTCGCATCGTTGGGAGTGAAGGCGCGCACGGCGTGCTGAACGCGGTTTCCGAGTTGCGCAAGCACGTTCTCGTTCACATCCTTAGGAGTCTGGGTGATGAAGAAAACGCCGATGCCTTTCGAACGGATCAGTCGTGAGACCTGCTCGATGTGTTCGACCAGCGCCGATGAAGCGTCGTCGAACAGCAGGTGCGCTTCATCGAAGAAGAACACCAGTTTAGGTTTCTCCGGGTCGCCGACTTCGGGCAGTCCGTAATAGAACTGTCCGAGGAGCCACATGAGAAATGTCGAGTAGAGACGCGGCTTGTCCTGCACGTCGGCCAGGGAGAGGATGTTGACGATTCCACGACCATTTTCATTGGTCCGAATCAGATCCTGGATATCGAGTTCGGGCTCGCCGAAGAATTTCCCGGCACCCTGCTGCTCGAGCTCGACCATCTTCCGAATGAGCACTCCGATGGTGGCCGCAGAGATGCCGCCGTAGTCCCGGAGTTCCGCTTTCCCTTCGTCCCCGAGGTAGTTGAGAACGTCGCGCAGGTCCTTGAAATCGAGAAGCGGCATCTGCCGGTCGTCGCAGAACTTGAACACCATGGCCAGCACGCTCTGCTGCACCTCGGTGAGGTCGAGAACCTTTCCCAGCAGAACCGGCCCGAAAGAGGAGATGGTTGCGCGCAGCTGCGTGCCTCGAGTTCCGGTGAGACTGAAAAATTCTACCGGTGACGACTCCGGCTCGAAGGTGCGGTTGACGCTGGCCAGCCGATCGATGATTTTCTGATTGGCCACACCCGGTATGGCCATGCCCGCGAGATCACCTTTCACATCTGCCAGAAAGGTTGGTACTCCGTGTTTGGAGAGCCCTTCCGCGAGCAGCTGCAGAGTGCGCGTTTTCCCGGTCCCGGTCGACCCGGCGATGAGTCCGTGACGATTCATCATCGAAAGCGGAACCTTGATTGAAAGATCAGGGTGGACCCTGGCCTCGTGCAGGACGTGTCCGAGTTCAATGGATGGAACGCTGAAGCCGTAGGAGGTGGTGATTGTTTCTTCGAGTGTGCTCATGGCGCGATTATACGGACGCGGGGCGGGTCACAAACTCGATATGATTCGCTGGAAAGGAGACGCAGATGAAAATTGCCTTTATCGGACTCGGAGCGATGGGGTATCCGATGGCCGGGCACCTCGCGAAAAATTACGAGGTCCTGGTCTGGAACCGCACAGCATCGGTTGCTGCGAAGCATGCCGTGAAGTATCAGTGCGAGGTCGCCTCCTCGCTCGAGGAGTGCGCGAGCGCCGAGGTAATCATCACCATTCTTCCAACCAGTGCCGAAGTCGACGAGGTCGTGAGCAGATTGACTCCGCATCTTCACGAAGGAAAACTCTGGATCGACG
Organism: Thermoanaerobaculia bacterium; assembly: GCA_046590705.1. Taxonomy (GTDB): domain Bacteria; phylum Acidobacteriota; class Thermoanaerobaculia; order Gp7-AA8; family Gp7-AA8; genus JBKJUK01. Next base: position 2,009 of record JBKJUK010000278.1, on the reverse strand, counting down.
CAACCAGCGGCGATCCGGAAGTGAGTCGTCGCACGGGTGCCAGATTGAGGGCACAGGGCGTGACGTTTGTAGACGCGCCGGTTACTGGCGGAACGCCCGGTGCCGAAGCGGGTACGCTGATGGTCATGATGGGAGGGAGTGACGAGGATTTCGAACGTGCCCGTGCCGTATGCGAGTCGTTTGCGAAGAAGATCGTGCATGTCGGCCCGCTGGGAGCAGGGCATGCCATCAAGGCCGTGACCAACGCCATGATGGCTGCGAATATGTGGGTGGCTGCGGAAGGCCTGCTCTCACTGCAGAGGATGGGTTTCGATATGGGTGTCGCTCTGGAGACGGTGAATGCGAGCAGCGGGCGTTCGAACGTATCGGAGAACCTTCTCCCGAAACGACTCCTCCACGGCGAGTGGCCGGTGACATTCAAGCTGGCGCTTCTGGATAAGGATGCCAGGATCGCCGCTTCGATCGCACACAGCCAGCACCTGGCCACGCCGATGCTCGCTCTTACTTCTCAGCTGTACACGGCCGCGTCCAGGGGGCTTGGTGACTCTGCGGATTACATGGAAGTGGTGAAGTTCGTGGCTTCGATGAACGGCGACGAGTTCTGATTCCGTGCGTTATGTCGGTTCACTCAGCCGGATTCCCTGAATCTTTGCGGTCGTCATTTTTCGCGCCCTTGCGACCTGTCAGGCCCCATAGGATCAGAATCAGGGGAGCAGCGACGACGCTTGCCAGGAGCAAGGCCGGATTGGCGATCAAGCTGCTGACGATTCCGCCGGATTTCTCGGGTGTCCGATTCTTGTCCCGTCCCTGATTTCGGGCGGGTAAAGTCTCTTTTCCATCATCCTGTTTCATGAAATCAGATTCGCTGCAGATTCGCTGCCTTTTGCCGCTGCGCATTCCTAGGACGGGGTTACGGTAAAGGTGCGCAGTCGTAGCCGCGCGGAGGAATCCCACTGCGCGGTTGCGGTGTAGCGGGCTAGACACCCGCGGCGCGGAGCGGAGATTCCTCTCCGCGAACGAACCTCCGCAAGCCTCTCCCGTCAGGGCATGCTCATCGAAATGACGTTCCCGTTGCTGTATCGGCCTCTACTCCGGCCCCCGGCCCCCGGCCCCCGGCCTCCAATTAGTCCCGGTCATCACTTTTGCAGAATGCGTGTCAGGGGGATTCAAATGAGCGACACGCCCGAGTACAACGGTGGCAAGTTTCCAAACAGCGGTGAGAAGGGTCTGGGACTCGAGGAGTTCATTGACTCGGCCGGAGTGAATAGCGCCAATACTGGAGCGTTTGGAGAGCAAGGCAAGGCCGGTTCTCAGGCAGCTCGCGTGGGCGGACTCGACAGTACACTTGCAATGGTGGCCGGCGCTGCTGTAGGGATGCTGATGGGGATTGGTTTCGGCAGAGGACGCCGCAAATAACTAATGGAATGAATGTTGCTAAGTAGAGAGCAGACCCCAAACAATAAGGAAGACCGGCCATGACGAAGGCAAATAAGATCTTTACGGCAGTTTCGGCAGCAGTACTGGCCGCTGTGGCAATCGTTGTCGTTGTGGCTCGCTTTCAGCCGCAGACAACCCAGACCACGACTCAGGCTCAGATGATTCCGGTCTCGCTCGGCGCGCCGTCTGAAGCAACTCTGGCCGAGGCACTCAGTCGTACGGGTCATGACACTGCCAAAGTGAAAATACAAATCGTCGACGGAATCGTTCTTTTGAAAGGTTCATCCTCGAACCGCGAGTCCATCGTCGGCGCCGAACAGACGGTTCGCGACATGGGCGTTACTCGAGTGGCGAATCTGATCGAACTCAAGAAAGGCGTCACCGACGAACAGATCGTGCGTGAAGCAGAGGTTCGGCTGGGGCGCACTCGCTCACTCGACGGATGCCGTCTGGCCGTCCGCGCAAAGAATGGTGTTGTAACGGTTGCCGGTCGCTTCCAGACTGAGACGCAGAAGGACGCCGCCGAGCAAATCGTGAGTCGCATTCAGGGAGTCAAGCAGGTTGTGCGGGCG
>JBKJUK010000259.1:0-20253 GCA_046590705.1 Thermoanaerobaculia bacterium | reverse complement strand
GATTCGCGGTTTGTCGGTCCGGTGGCTGCGCGCTTCGCGCTTACCACCGGCTACCCTCGATTCGCGCCTCCGGCGCGGTAGAACGCGTTCGATGCCCGACTACGCGCACTGACATAAACGCCTCCGGCGCGCGAGAACGGGGTCGATGCCCGACTACGCGCACTGATATAAACGCCTCCTGTGCGCCCGAGGCACGTCCAGGCGCAACAGGCATACAGTCACCCGATGCTCTTAACAGGTTCTCGGATCGCGCACTATGACCTGGATGACCATGTTTCAGCGCAGCGGCCGGCAGCTCTGCTAATCTAACCGCACCATGGCCAGCGTGACTTTGAATCAGGTAGCCAAGCGGTACGGTAAGGTCTCGGTCATCGAAGGTCTCGACCTCGAGATTCGCGACGCGGAGTTCATGGTCCTGGTAGGACCCTCCGGCTGCGGCAAGTCGACTCTGCTGCGCATGACCGCGGGTCTGGAAGAGCTCTCCGGCGGCACCATCGCGGTCGGCGAACGCGTCGTCAACGACGTCCCTCCGAAAGATCGCGACATCGCCATGGTCTTTCAGAATTACGCGCTCTATCCGCACATGTCGGTGCGGGAAAACCTGGAGTTCGGATTACGGATGCGCGGCACCTCGAGCACCGAAACAGCCAGACGCGTGAATGAGGCAGCCGGGATTCTCGACATCGGACACCTCCTCGAACGTAAACCGAAAGATCTCTCCGGCGGCCAGCGCCAGCGCGTCGCGGTAGGGCGCGCCATCGTGAGGAAACCGTCCGTCTTTCTGTTCGATGAGCCGCTCTCGAACCTCGATGCAAAGCTTCGCGCACAGACGCGCGCCGAGATCACCAAACTCCAGCACACCCTTGGAACCACGGCCATCTACGTGACCCACGATCAGATCGAAGCGATGACCATGGGCGACCGGATCACGCTCCTCCGTGACGGCAAGGTGCAGCAGGTCGGAACGCCGCGTGAAGTGTACGAGCGGCCGGCAAATGTTTTTGTCGCGCAGTTCATCGGAACACCTCCCATGAATCTCGTCCCCGCAACCGTGTCAGGATCATCGTTCGACACCGCATCGTTCTCCCTGCCGATTGCAGCGGAGATCAGTAGCCGGGTCAGCGACGGACAGAAAGTGCTGCTGGGCATCCGCCCGGAACAGCTCGAGCCAGCGGGTAAGGCAGAGTCGCGGCATTCCCTGATTCAGGTGAAGATTGATGTCGTCGAACCGATCGGGCACGAATCCATTGTGCATGCGATCGCAGGCGATACCCGCATCGTCGCGATCTTCGAACCGCACGCGACTCCGAGGGTCGATGAGATGACGGTGATGGCCCTCGATCCCGCGGCAATCCATGTCTTCGACGCTGCGACCGAACTCTCAGTACGTTAGCGCGAGCTTCGCCGGTAGCTTCGGCACGGTCACGACACCGTCGCGCACACTCGCTTTCCGTCCGTTGACCGTGACGCGGCGCACCCTCTCTGCATCGGGAACGTGAACGACCAACTTCTTCGGTCTTGCACTGCCGGACAGATTGATCTCCACCTTTCGACGTACCCGCCGCATGCTCACCTCGATGGTTCCGCTCTCTCCGCCGAGCGGGCCGACGCGAAGCGCCTCCTCGGTGATCCATGCCGCGGGAACTCCGGCTCCAATCACAAGAGCCCCGTCCTCACGATCAAACGCAATCGCATCGAGGATCGACCTGACGAAGTCGGATGCCACCCATGCGTGCGGCATATCGCCGATGAAGATCGGCCGCCTCGAATCTGTCGCAACGACTTCGGCCCAACTGTTCCATGCAGCGGGCCGGCGGTCGCGCATGAAGCGTTCGATGAGCGGAGTGACGTGCTTCTTCTGCCCGAGCCGGATCAGAGCGCCGATGTTCCTCATTTCGTAGGGTGTGTAATCGTCGCGCGGCTTCTCGAGCGACTCGAGGTAACGCTCGAACGTTCTAGCCAACTCACGTGGCGGCAGCAGGGCAGTCATATTGAGTGGTGAGATTCCGATCGCAGTGGAGGTCGCATCGAAATCACCCAGCTCCGCGGCGCCGGGGATGTAATCGATTTTGTGCGTCGTAATCGTTCTCCGTAACGATGCCGCCAGGTCCGTCTTGAAATCGGCCTCCTGCGCCACCAGCTCTCGCCGCCGCTCCTCGAAGCCGAGTCTCCCGGCAAGAAAGACCGCGTCGCTCATCCCGCGCAGCGCAAAGAAGTCATCCCAGTACGAATGCATCGGCTTCGCCGAGTAGCCTTCGTGACTGATCGACTCCGTGACCAGTCCCTCGAACTCTCCACGATTCTCGGAACGAAGTTTCTCGATGTAGCGCGCTGCTGCATCGACATTCGGCCACAGCTCCCGCGCGAACGCCTCGTCGCCGGTATGCCGGTAAATCTCAGCGACGAGATAAATGAGTTGTCCATGACTATCGTTCTCGGGGACCGGATCGGCTCCGCGCCGGTCGACGCAACATGGCACCTTCCCATCCTTGAATTGATACTTCGCGAACCACGTGGCAAAGGCCTTCGCGACGTCGGAGTGCTGGAACTGGAGAAGAAGTGTCGCCATGAGCGCGCCATCGCGAATCCAGGCACGGTCGTATGAGCGAGTTCCCGGCTCCAGCGAAGGGCCGTCGCGATGCATCAGCATGTAGGCGATGCTCGTGCGCACCGCATCGGCGACTTCAGGCGCCGCAGGAAGCTCGAAGGTGATGCGATGAAGCTTCTCGCGCCACTCGTCGACGACACCAGTCAACGCAGCTGACGGATCGGCGAGCGTTGCCTCCGCAGAGGCCGGCGTCGCCAGTGGAACTACCAGGAAGAGATCACGCTGCTGTCCGGGAGCGAGTTGCAGTCTGTATTCCAGCGCGCCTGACATCCGTCCATTCGGATCGGAACGTTGGAGCGCGCCTTCCGCCCCCACCTCACCTCGTCGCAGATAGTCGACGATGTTTCCTTCGTCCAACGTGGCACTCCCGACGCGATCAGGCTTCGTGACGGTCAATATGCGTTGTGTGCCATTGATGAGAACAGCGTCGCTCCCGAAGGCCAGCTGCTCGATGCGCGAGGCGCCGCCGACGAGATTCAGCCACTGCATCGAAGGATTCACCTGGAACGGACGCAGCGCGATGAAGAGTCGCATGTCGCGACTTCCTTCCGTGCCGCCGCTTTCTCTGGTAATGCGATAACGCACAAGCAGCGTCGAATCGTTCGTGACCGCTGCGGTCGTCTCGAGCGTCAGACCTCGCTCTTTCCAATGAATCCCCGGAACGGGGAGGTCACCTTCCACGAGTGAATGCGAAGACTTCACATCGTCCCAGGTGGTGAGCTCTCCGTCGTAAAGAAATGGCTCGATCGAAAAGCCACCCTTGAATGGCTCGATCGAACCATCCTCTCCCACCAGCACTTCCTCTTCGCCACCATCGGCACCGATTGCAGTCCAGTACGACTGCTCGCGCGAGAAGTAGCGGGGGTAATCTCCGCGCGTCGCCTCTTTTGCAAGAAGTGAAAAGAAGTCGTTGGCGGTCGGCGCCCAATCGACCGGCTCGATCTCGACGTTCCGAATCGCGTAGCCTTTCCCTCGCGCGCTCCGTTGCGCCGTCAGGCGGAGATATCTCGTCTCGACGTCGGGCAGATGCAGCAGTTGCGTGCTTCGTCGATTTCCGGCCACCCGGCGCAGCTCATCGAACTGCCTGCCGTCGCGCGAAGCTTCGATGGTGTAGTCGCGAGCGAAATCACTCTCGTCCCAATCGATGCGCAAACCACCGAGCTCCCGCCTGACGCCGAGATCGATGAGATGCTGCTGCACTCCTTCACTTCCCTTCCATGAACCGGTGGCCACTGCACCCTGCACAGCCGGAGGGAGCTCGGTCAGCGTGAAGTCATCGATCAACAGGGTGCCGCGTCCGCCATTCACTGCAGTCACCACAATCTCGAGCGATGCGACGCGTTGCAGCTCCCGGCCACCCTTCGGGCCCCACGCATAGCTGATCTGCCGTTTGCGCGTTGCGATCTCTGTCCATTTCTTCGGATAGTCGAACCCGCGACGGTTCGCCCACCAGACGTTGTCACCACTTCCATCGAGCAACTTGAATTCGAGGTCGTTCGTCTGAACTTCCGGTGAGGCCAGCAGCTGGAAACTGAAGGCGTAGTTCGCCGGCAACGTGATGTCCACGGCACGCCGTGCAATCGCGTATCCGGCACCACCATGAAAATCGAAGTCGAGGCGCAGCGCCTTCCCATGCATTCCCGGCGCCGATGAGATCCGCAGCTCGACGCCGTCAGATGGGTGTGCCGTCCAACCCGCGCCTGATTCGAAGTCGTCGATGACACGAGCGCTCTGCGCGGAAAGGCTCGCACTGACCAGAAGGGCCAGCAGCCCAGCGGCAATCTTCATGGTCGTCAACCCTTCACACTTCCCGCCATCAGACCGGTGATGTAGTAACGCTGCAGCGCGACGAAGAGGGCAAGTACCGGGAGGACGGTGATGACCGCGCCGGCCATCATCAACTCAACGTCGAGGGCATGCTCACCGCTCAGATTCGCCACAGCGACCGGCAGGGTGTAATGCGACTGATCGGAGAGGACGATCAGCGGCCACATGAAGTCGTTCCAGCTCGACATGAATTGAAACGTCGCCAGCGTGGCGAGGATCGGACGTGCCAGTGGCAGCACGACGCTCCAGTAGATACGCCACTCGCTCGCTCCATCAATGCGCGCTGCCTCGATGAGCTCCTGCGGCAGTGAAATCATGAACTGCCGGATGAGAAAGATGCCGAAGACGGTCGCAAGCGTCGGGATGATCACGCCCCAGTAGGTATTCACGAGGTGCAGCTCCTTCATCATCAGAAACAGCGGAAGCATCCCGACCTGTGGAGGGATGACCAGCGCGATCATCAGCCAGCCGAACAGGCGATCGCGACCACCGAAGCGGAGTTTCGCAAAGGCGTAACCGGCCATCGAGCAAAGCAGCACCGAACCGATCGTCACCGTCGTCGCGATCACTGCGCTACTGAAGAGGGCGCGCCCGAGGTTCATGCGGAGGAAGAGCTGGCGGTATTGATCGAGCGTGGCGTTCTGGGGGAGCAGCTGCGGTGGATACGTCGTCGCCTCACCGGTGCTCATGAAAGAGGCCGAAACCATCCAAAAAAGCGGAAAGAGCGTGATCGCCCCACCCGCAATCAACAGCGTGTGCAGCAGCAGCGATTCGACGCGGCGACTCATGCCTGCTCCTTTTTCTGCAGTCGCAGTTGCAGCAGCGTCGCCGCCGCGATCACCAGGAAGAGGATGAACGCGATCGAAGCCGCATAGCCCATCCGCCACCATCGGAACCCCTGCTCGTACATCATCATCACCGCAGTGAGGGTCTTGTTCAGCGGACCACCACGTGTCATCACATAGGGCTCGGCAAAGATCTGCAGCTGCCCGATCGCGACGATGATCCCGACGAAAAGAAAGGTCGGACCGAGCATCGGTAGCGTCACGTGCCTGAACTGCCCCCACTTCCCGGCGCCGTCGATTTTTGCCGCCTCGTACAACTCCTCCGGAATCGACTGCAGGCCGGTGATGAAGATGATCATCGTGTAACCGAAGCCTTTCCAGACAGCCAGAATGATGATCGAAAGCATCGCCAGTTTCGGATCACCAAGAAAATCGATCGATTCGAGACCTACAAAGTTCAGAGCACGGTTCAACATGCCGAACCGCGGATGGTAGAGGTAGCGAAAGACGATCGCCACCGCAACCAGCGTTGTAACTACTGGAGCAAAGTAGATCGTGCGGAACATCGGCTTGAATCGCGTCAGCCGTGCGTTGACCAGTAGCGCCGCCGCCAGCGACACCGCAACCGTGAGCGGCCCGCCCACGAGGGCGAAGTAGAGCGTGTTGAGAAACGCCGTCCAGAAAATCTCGTTCTGGATGAGGTCCAGATAGTTTTGAAACGCAACGAACCGGAGATTGCGGTAATCGGCCAGCGAGTAGAGATCGAAGTCGGTGAGACTGAGGGCGAATCCCGCGACGACCGGCAGGAAAAAGAAGAGCGCCAGCAACGTCATCGACGGCGCAAGGAAGAGAACTGCCGCTTTCGATTCGGCCCTCATTTCTTCGTCAGCATCCAGCGCCGCTTCTCGAGCAGGTCGTCCGCTCTCGCGTCGAGTGTGATCAGCGCTGCCTCCGGCGTGACCTTCCCGCGGGCCGCCGCCTCCCCCTGATCGTAGATTGCCGCCGTGATCTGTTCCCACTCCGGCACCTGAGGAAGCGGAGCAACGCTCTCGAGCTGTTTGCGGAACGCGGGGAAGTAGGGATCGTTGGCCAGTGCAGGTGCGTTCCAGGCGCTTCGTCGCGCTGGAAGATCGCCAGTCAATTCATAGAACCTGATTTGCTGTTGAGGCTGTGAGAGATATTCGATCAGCTTCTGCGCGGCGGCCTTGTGCTTTGAAGCGCGAAAAATCACGAGGCTCGATCCAGCCGCCATCGACACACCACTCCGCCCTCCGGCGCGTCCCGGAAGAGGTGCAGTCCCCCACTTCCCTTCCATGGACGGAGGAAGCCTTTTCTTGAACTCTCCAACGTTCCACGGTCCGGTGATGTATATCGCAAAATCACCTTCGGCAAATTGTTGATAAAGATTTGCGATCTGGTTGTTGCTCACCGCCGGAGAATATCCGTTCCGGAACATGCTCACGTAGTATCTGAATGCTTCATCGAAACGCGAATCGCGGAATGCGCCGCGCGTACCGCCGGCGTTGAGCACCGTCGCTCCGTTGGAGAGTGCAAAGTTCACGATCGGCTCCCATTCCGTGGTCGGAAGCAGGATGCCGTAACGTGCTTTGCCTCCCTGCTTGATCAGACGTAGAGCTTCACTCAGCTCACCCCAGTCACGCGGACCATCCGGAAAGCCGACGCTGGCGAGAATGTCCTTTCGATAAAAGAGAACCCGCGCATCGACGTACCAGGGCACGCCGTACAGTTTGTCGCCGATCTTGTTTGTAGCCCATATCCCCGGAAAGTAATCACGCTCATCGATCACTGTCGATCGCTGCGCCATCACGGTCAGCTCGTCGAGCGCATCGATGGCCTCGAACTCCGGGATCCAGGTGTTTCCCATCTGTGCGACGTCGGGAGTCGATTCGCCGACATAGCCGGTCAACAGTTTTTCATGCGCCGCTGTCCAGGGGATCTGTTGGACGATGACATCGATTCCGGGATGAAGCCGTTCGAATTCCGGAATCATTCGGGCTACTTCCTCCCCCTCACGCCCCAGCCCCCAGAACTCGACACGCTCCCGCGAATCGTCAGGAGCACTACACCCGAGCAACAGCAGCAGGATCACAGCGAGCGGAGCGGAGGTGCACCGCTCGCTCACTTCCCTTCCAGCCATCCGCCCGTGAATCCAGCTCGCTTCAAACCACGAATGACATGGGGATTCTTCTTCATCGTTCGCCAGACCAACTCGCTTCGATGGTTCTCGATCATCGCAATGATCGGACCCTGATCGATGCCGAGGTAATCGACGTCGAACCATCCGGCGTTCGGATCAACGCGGCCGTGCTTGAGTTCCCTCGTCTCACGAAGTGTCGGATTGAAGGCATCGAGAAAACCATACTTGCCGTACAGGTTCGCGCCGTAGCGCGTGCTCATCTCCCTGATCGCTGCGATCGAGATTTCCGGAGTGAAGACGATCGCTGAAGCGGCAGCAGTCGGTGCGATCGTGCCGTCATCGTTGATCTCTCCAGCCGCGGCGCCGCGCGCTGTGTAGGACTTGAAAGAGCGCGCGCGCCCGTCGATCGTCACTGTCGCATCCATCGGTCCGTCACAGGCGGTGAGCCCCCAGATGTTCTCGCCGTAATCTCGCCACCCGCCCGGATTGTCGATGGCGTAGGCGCGCTGCGCGAGGGTCGCCCTCCTGGAGTTCTCGAAGTAGTCGATTCCCTTCTCGCGCATGTACGCATCCTGGATTCCTCGAAAGTCGATCCAGACATGTGAGTACTGATGCCCGAAGAGCGGCGCGAAATTCAGGTGCTCCTGCCCGTAAAACGTATCCCATCGATAGGTGCGCGTGTACTCGGTCCAGGTATCAGCGTTCACCGGATGTGTCGGGGATCCGAGTGCGAGGATCAGCACGATCATCGCTTCGTTGTAGCCGTTCCAGTCGTAATCAAGCAGGCCACGCTCAGGCGTCCATCCCATGCTGATGCGCGGAGGTCTGGCCAGTGCCCATGTCCACTCCGGCCGCCGGTACAACTCTTCCGCTGCGGCACGAATGGCGGCTTCAGTTGCGTTATCCCGATCGTAATAGCTCTGCGCGAAGAGTGCCCCAGCGAGAAAGAGCGTCGTGTCGACCGTCGACAACTCGACTTTCTCGAAACGTTCGCCGCTCTCCATGTCGAGGAAGTGATAATAGAAACCTTTGTGCCCGGTAACGCCGCTCGCCTGTGGGCCGCTCGGTGCCTGCAGGAACCAGTGCAACGTGGTGAGCGTTCGTTGAGCGGCAGCTTCGCGGCTGATCCAGCCTCGCTCCGCGCCGATGACGTATGCGGTCAGTCCGAAACCTACGGCGGCGATGCTCGAGAATGATTTCGCCGGCCATCGATCGGGCACCAGTCCGTTCCGGGCGTTCGTCGTCTCCCAGAACCAGTTAAAGGTTCGGTGCTGCAGATCTTCGACGATCGAGTCATTGGATCGGGAGTCCGCAACGCGCGGAGTCGCTGCCTGCGTCGCCCCTGTCGGCAGAGTCGCGGAACAGGCGACGAGAAGGAGAGAAGTGAAAACCGCAATGGCCGACTTCAACACGCGCATCAACCTCCCATGGGAAGAGGCGACCCTCGGGTCGCCTCTTCCTGAAAGCCACGTTTCGACATCGATCGAAGTGACGGACGCACACCAGGCGTCGGTCTACGATCGATGTTCGTTCACCTTCGTCACAACCCTATTCGTAAACCGATCTGGTAGCGGCGTTGCGAACCCGCAACGATTGCCGTCGGTTTTCCGAGGTTTGGATTTCCCTCAGGCGGGTTGAAATCCTGGAAAAATGCATAGCGTTCTTCGTTGAAAATATTGAACGCTTCCAGCGAAATGCCGATGCGCCGTGATCTACCAAGGCCAAAGTCCTTATCGACGCGAAGGTCAACCGTCGTCCAACTCGGCCCCTCGCCCGTGGCCGGGTTGTAGCAACCGACACAGAAGCCCTTCTTGAAATCGTTGATGCGGAACTTATCGCCCGAGCTGTACTGCACGAGGGTCGCGAGGCGCGTCTGCCACGGAATGCGGACCGTCGCATTGGCCACGACCCGATGATCCTGGGTACCTGGTGTTCCGTAACGCGGCCAGTCGGTGATCTTCGGCAGGTCGAGACTGAAAAGATCGCCGCCAATCTGCTCGGCCTCCGCCCAGGTGTAGGCGAAGTTGAAGCCGTAGCGTGACTGCTCGCTGTAGGGGCGGTCGAGCTGAAGGTAGACCGCTTCGTACCAGGTCCTGACGTCGTCAGACGAGATCAGCACGTTGCCGTAAGCCGGGTGAAACTGTGGACAGCATCTTCCCGCTCCCCACAGATAACTGAACCCGTTTTTGCTGCGGATGTTCGCGTAGGTTGCTGACGCCAGGATCGGGCCGAACGCCTGACGCACACCGAGGTTCCACTGGTCGGAATATGGGACGCGGGTGTCGTTCTCGATCAGGAATACTTCCGGTTTTCCGGTGCGCCCGGTTGCCAGCACTTCCTGCAGTCCGGCGCGCGTCAGATAACGTGGATCCCACTTGACTGCCGGCTGCCCGAAGACGGGTGATCCATCTGCAGAGAAAAAGAACTCGCCCACTGAGTGCTGGAGGCGGAACCGCTCGTCGAGAGTATTGTTGAAGAGATTGCGGTCGTAATAACGACCTGCGCCGCCAAAGACGACGGTACGCGAGTTTTCCAACAGATCGTATGCGAATCCGAGACGTGGCTGAAACATGTCGGTCTTGGGGGAACGGTCGTTGCCGTCGGTGAAGTAGTTCGCCGGGAACTGACCGCCCAACCGCTCACGCACCAGGGCAGGCGTCTGGTAGTCGGTGTCGATCATGTTCGTTTCGTAGTCCCAGCGAAGTCCGAGATTCAGCGTCAGTCTGCTGTTGATCGACCAGTCGTCCTGGAAGTAGATGCCGAACTGCTCATTGCTGGCCGACATGTCGGGATTTCCGAAGCCGTAGCGCGCCTTGTACGGGATGGCCGAACCCAGGTCAGAGCGGAAGAAGTAGCGCGGATTCTCCTCGAAGAACTTGGTGACCGTGTAATCGAGGAACTCGGCGATGACCCCTGTTTTAAAGGTGTGATCACCGGTGATGAAGTTCAAGCCAGTGAAGGTGATGTCGTCGCGCAGCGCAAACCGCGATTGACCGATCTGCTGCTCGGTGTCACGACCGCCGATACGAAGAAGTCCTTCGTAGACGAGCCCGACGGACTCCGAGTCCAGCGGATGCGGATTCCATTCGAAATCCTGATAGCTCGCCGACGCTTCATTGAGCCAGGTGTTGGCGGTGAACTGATGCCGAAGGGTCGTACCGAAGACATCGTTCTCGACGTTCTCCGCCGATTCAAAGCTCGTTTCACCGCCGAATCCCCGGATGTCGGTCTCGGCGCGGTTGTTCGCGCTCAACTCGAACAGCTGCTGCCCGGCTGGCTGGAAGCTCACTTTCCCGAACGCAAGGTCGGAGCGGAAAGGAGAACCGAACGTCCCCGTGTACGACCTGAGTCGCTGGCGCAGTGCCGGATCGTTCTGGAAGCCGCCGCCCAGAACGACAGTTTCCTCCCGGTTCTGATCATTGGCCTCGTACGAGAAGAAGTAATGCATCCGATCACGGATGATCGGCCCGCCGAAGTTGATTCCGTACTGACTGCGCTCGTACTCGGGATTCTGCCCGTTAAGCGGGTTCTCGTCGACGAGGTCTTTGTCCTGATAGAGGTAGAACGCATCGCCGGACATCCGATTCGATCCCGACTTCGTGATCGCCGTGATGATTGCGCTGGATGCCCGCTGGTACTCGGCACTGTAGTTCTGCGTGATGACACGGAACTCCTGCACAGCGTTTTGCGGGAAGGGATTTCCGCGCGACGCGTCCTGCCCGACGACACCGCCCTGAATGACATCGTTTTTGAAGCTCACGCCGTCAATGAATACGTTGGTTGCTGACGATCCCTGCGCTCCAGCTTTCACTTCTTTGCGGAACTCGTCGTTTCCGAGCAGCACACCAGGCGCGAGTGCAGCAAAGTTGAGGAAGTTGCGATCGTTCTGCGGCAAATTTTCAATCTGTTGTCTCGTCACATTCGTCGCCACCTGCGAGGAGTGCAACTCGACAGGAACGTCGCCGACCACCGTCACCTGTTCCATCAAAACGGCTTCCGGACTCAGCTTGAAGTCGATCGCTACGGTCTGTCCGACGAGAAGTGTGACGTTCCGGGTCGTCCCGCTGTACCCGGGTCCTACTACTCCGATCCGGTACTCACCAGGAGTCAGACCGCCAAGAACAAAAGACCCATCGGCCCCCGCCGTCGTCGCGTGTGTGTAGCCGCTCGATGTCGAGGTCGCCGTCACCTCGGCATTCGGAAAAGCATTGCCGCCGTCGTCGGTAATCCTGCCGCGGATCGACGAGGTCGTGGTCTGCGCTTGCAGCGCCGTAGTGGCGCTCGCAACGAGCAGCACCAGGACCATGAACATTCTGCTCATACTTCTGAGATTCCCTGGTCGCATAGTTCTCTCCTCATTCATTTTCTTCGCTTAGCTACGGAAGCAGTCGCCGCTTCCACTGGTTTGATAGAGCGCGCGCCGCAGGAAGTTCTGACGACGAGCGAAGTTGAGATCAGTTCGTGATGCGCTATTCCATCCTGAAGCGCAGTGAGCAGCAGTGCGAACGCACGCGCTCCGAGGTTCGAGATATCGACGTGCATGGTGGTGAGCGCTGGAGTGATGTAACGCGCAACGGCAATGTCGTCGAAGCCGGCCACGGCGATATCACCCGGCACGTCGACTCCCGACTGCGTCAACTCTGAAATCAACCCGATCGCCATCGAGTCGTTCGCTGCGAACAGGGCGGTCGGTAGCGAACCTCGCTCAAGCAAAGTTCTCGCGGCGGCTCGTCCCGACTCCTCAGTAAAGTCACCGTTCAATTCGACGGCGTTCTCGGCGGCGCCAGCTTTCCTCATCGCATGCCTGTACCCGCGCAGCCTCTCCCAAGCGTCGACGTTGTGTGATGGTCCTTTCAGGAAACCAATGCGCTTGTGCCCGAGTGATGCGAGATGCCGCATCATCGTCCCAGCGCCGCCGTAGTTGTCGATCGTGACGGCTGCATGCTTTCTGTCGTTCGAGTTCAGCAGCACCAGCGGGAGGTTGAACGCCATCTCTTCGCGCAGTGACGAGAGTGACAGGTTCGGAGCCATCAGCAACAGCCCGTCTACGCGCCCGCGCATCGTTTGAATCACTTCGAACATCTCGGTCGAGTCGCTGTGCCAACCAGAAACGAGAAGGTGGAACCCTGCTGCTCTGGCTGCCGCGTCCGCGCCTCGAATGACTTCAGAAAAGAACTGACCATGAACATCGGGCAGCAGCACGCCGACCGTGTGCATGCGGCGCACGCTGAGACTCCGCGCCGCAGTGTTCGCTACGTACCGCAGCGCCTTCGCGGCATCCAGAACGGAGCGCGAGGTCTCCTCCCGCACGACGTCGGTATTGTTCAGAGCGCGTGAAACCGTGGCCACCGAGACGCCGGCTCTGGCCGCTACGTCGCGGATCGTCGCCGCACGTCCGAGACGATGCGTTGCGCTGTTTTCCACTCTTTTCGCATTCATGATGTAACCGGTTACATTTTGCGATACGCTACTCCCCGCTCGCGGACATGTCAACGGGGCGGACCTACAACGCTGGTGCGAGGGCTTCGGGCCTGCGCCTTACCGAGGTTGTTCGAAGCGGGTTGCAATAGGAGGGATGATGTCAGACTACACTTTCCCCGAGGATTTCGTCTGGGGGGCCGCAACCTCGGCCTACCAGATCGAGGGCTCCCCTCTCGCAGATGGCGCTGGTCGCAGCATCTGGCAGCGCTTCGATCGCCTCCCCGGCAGGATGACCAACGGCGACACCGGCGACGTAGCCTGCGATCACTACAACCGTTACGCCGCCGACGTCGCGATCATGAAGGAGCTCGAGCTGCAGGCCTACCGCTTCAGCATTTCGTGGAGCCGCGTCCTGCCTGACGGCTACGGCCGCGTAAATCAGGGAGGACTCGACTTTTATCGGCGCCTCACCGACGAGTTAGTGAGCAAGGGAATTCGTCCCATGGCCACGCTTTATCACTGGGATCTTCCTGCCGCCCTCGACGATCGGGGCGGCTGGCTGAATCGCGACATCGCTGACTGGTTTGCGGAGTATGCCGAGGTGATGTTCAAAGCGATTGGAGATCGCGTGGAGTGGTGGGCGACGATCAACGAGCCATGGGTCGTGGTCGACGGCGGCTATCTCCATGGAGCACTCGCGCCGGGTCACGACAACATGTACGAGGCACCACTCGCCTCGCACAACCTTCTGCGCGCGCACGGTCGCGCCGTGCGCGCTTTCCGCGCGCTGAACATTCATAAACCAATCGGCATCGTCGTGAATCTCGAACCGAAATATTCCGCCTCGGACAGTGAGCTCGACCTCGCCGCCAACGCGCGGGCCGACGCCTACATGAACCGGCACTATCTCGATCCAATTTTCCGTGGCGCCTATCCCGACGAGTTCCCCGACATGTGGGGGGATGCCTGGCCAGATTTCCCCTCGGCTGACTTCACCGAGATCGGCGAGAAACTCGACTTCGTCGGAATCAACTATTACCTGCGCGCGGTCACTGAGGCTGATCCGACCGTGCCGATCGAGCGCGCACGACGAGTACCTCAGAACAATGCGCTTCGAACAGAGACCGGGTGGGAGGTCTTTCCGCCTGCGTTCGAAGCGGTCCTGCACTGGTTTAAAGATCGCTACGGCAGTATGCCCGTTTACGTCACTGAGAACGGCGCGGCGTTCTACGATTCACCGGTGGCACTGAGTAACCCGGTCGACGATCCGCTGCGCGTGTACTACTACCGGGAACATCTTCGAGCGATGGCGCGCGCGATCAGCAAAGGGGTCGATGTCCGCGGATACTTTGCCTGGTCGCTTTTCGATAACCTCGAGTGGAGTCACGGCTTCACCAAGCGTTTCGGGATCGTTCACGTCGACTTCGCAACGCAACAGCGCACGCTCAAGAAAAGTGCTCACTACTATCGCGAGGTGATCCGTACGCAGGGTGCTTCGCTGCATGACGATTGATCGCGGATTGAAGACGATCCCGAAGAAGCTTCAGCGCGGCGTCGACAAAGGGAAAGAGTGAGCGCTGAGGTTTCTGGCGCCTGAGTGATTGTCACTGAACCGTTGATCGATTTTCCTTTCGCAGTTCGCAACCCGGCGCCGCACGCGGCATCGATCACGATGCTCCTCTCCTCGACGCCACCGGACTTGCGGGACATACCAACATGCGCCCCGGCAGGGGCGCTTCAGCGATCAACAATGCGACGGGCCGATGTAATCAAAGTTTTCTTCTCGCGCCGGAGGCGCGCGTCGAGGGTAGCCGGTGGTAAGCGCAAAGCGTGCAGCCACCGGACTTGCGGTACATACCAACATGCGCCCCGGCAGGGGCGCCAGAGAGATCATTCCGCACATACCGCTCTGGCGTATCGAAGTCAGGCTCGGACCGAACTCGATACTCCCTGAAAGATCACCATCGCTGTTGCGCCTCCTGCGAACCGATATACACGCGTTCACATCGACAGTCGCGGAGAACGCGCCCCCTCTGGCCCCCTGCCGGGGCGCGTCATGATTCGCGGTTTGTCGGTCCGGTGGCTGCGCGCTTCGCGCTTACCACCGGCTACCCTCGATTCGCGCCTCCGGCGCGTGAGAACGGGGTCGATGCCCGGCTACGCGCGCTGATCTACGTGCTTCCGATCGATGCGCTTTAACTCGGCGACGCCGACTCATGTCGCACGACACGCCGCGAACAATCACCACCGAGCGGGCACGACCTCACCCGCCTCCGATACGCCGGAACCCGTCCAGGCGCATACAGGCATACAATCACCCGATGCTCTTAACAGGTTCTCGGATCGCGCACTATGAGATTGCTGCGCAGATCGGCGCCGGTGGTATGGGCGAGGTCTATCGTGCCCACGACACGCGGATGCGTCGCGATGTCGCGGTGAAGGTTCTGCCGAACGCAATGGCCGGCGATCTCGATCGCATTCGCCGTTTCGAGCAGGAAGCACTCGCCGCAGGGATGCTCAATCATCCCAACATTCTCACCGTGTTCGATGCCGGCACGCACGAAGGTGTGGCCTACATCGTGTCGGAGCTGCTGGAAGGCCTGTCGCTGCGCGATCATCTTCGTGCGCGCATGCCGGTGAAGAAGGCCGTCGACTTCGCGCTTCAGATGAGCAGCGGCCTTGCCGCCGCGCATGCGAAAGGCATCGTGCACCGCGACCTGAAGCCGGAGAACGTCTTCGTCCTTCCCGACGGTCGCGTGAAGATCCTCGACTTCGGTCTCGCCAAGTTTCGCGAGTCGAATGCCGAAGTCGACGACGAGGATCACACCGAGGTGCGCAATCTCACCACGCCCGGAACCGTGGTCGGCACGGCCGGCTACATGTCCCCTGAACAAGTCCGCGCGTCGCACGTCGACCATCGCTCCGACATCTTCTCCCTCGGTGTCATCGTCTACGAGATGCTCACTGGCAAATCTGCTTTCCGTCGCGACTCGTCCGTCGAAACCATGAATGCCGTTCTGCATGAGGATCCGCCGCAGAGTGATGAAGTGCCTGACGGTCTCGCACGCATCCTCGAGCACGCCATCGAGAAAGATCCGGTGCGACGCTTTCAGGCCGTGACTGATTTCGCCTTCGCGCTGCAGACCATGAGCGGAAGCCGCGAGCACTCCGCAATTCAACCCGGGCCGTCGATTCTAGATCGAAAGCTCCCCTCTTATCGCCGCATCAGCTTCCGCCGAGGTTTCATCATGAGTGCGCGCTTCGCACCCGACGGTTCGGTGGTTTACGGTGCGGCCTGGGAAGACAATCCACTGGAGCTTTTCTCCTCGTTCCAGACCGGTCCGGAGTCGCGCCCGCTCGGGCTTCGCGAAGCCGATGTTCTGTCGGTGTCGCATAGCGGTGAGCTGGCCATCTCGCTGGGGCGTCACTACACCGGCGTCGGCTTCGCAACTTCCGGAATGCTGGCCCGGGTTCCGCTCGGCGGCGGCGCACCGCGCCGTGTCTGCGAAGACGTGCAGGAAGCGCAATGGACCGCCGACGGCAAGAACTTTCTGATCGTTCGTCGCGTCGATGGCTGGTACCGCATCGAATCGCCGATCGGTAACGTGATCTACCGGACATCGCAGTGGATCAGTCGCGCTCGTTTCTCACCGAATCAGCAGCTGATCGCGTTCATGATTCATCCGATCTGGGGTGACGACGCCGGAACAGTCACTGTGATCGATCTCGCTGGAAAAGAGCTTGTGCGCAGCGACTACTTCTTCAGCAGTGCAGGTCTGGCCTGGACTCCCGACGGGCAGGAAGTGTGGTTCGCCGGTGAACTGTCTGCACGCGGACGCGACCTGATGAGCCTCGACCTCGACGGGAAACTTCGGGCCGTGCTCACCGCTCCCGGGCGTCTGACTCTTCATGACATGGCCGCCGATGGTCGCGTGCTCATCGCCACCGAGGCGGCGCGACGCGAAGTGGTGGTCGGCAGACGGGGTGAAACGCAGGAGCGCAACCTGACCTGGTTCGACTGGTCGCTCCTCTCGGGCATCAGTCGCGATGGAAGCTTCATCATCTTCGAAGAGCAGGCCGCGGCGGTGCAGGGAGTGAACACCGTGTTCCTTCGCTACACCGACGGAGCTCCGGCCATCCTCATGGCTGAGGGACGAGCGGCCGGCAATCCGATCTCGAATGACGGCCAGTGGCTGGCCATCGTCACCGGAACGCGGACGCAACTCCAGTTAGTGCCGGTCGGTGCAGGCGACAACCGCTTCATCTCCTGCGACCTCGCCGAGATCAATGAACTGCAGTTCTTTCCGGACGGGAAGAGGCTGCTGATTCTAGGTAACTACACGGAGAGTCCCGAGCAACTTTTCGAACTTGTGATCGACGGCGACGGAAAAGCGAAAGCGCTCACCACCACCGTCGTGGGCGGAAGATTCGCGCTCTGCCACGACGGAACAACCATCGCAGTCGAGGTGGATCACAAAGTCGTACTACTGGCCACCGATGGGTCGGGCAGCGTTCCTCTGCCGGGAGCAAAGCCAGGCGATATGCCCATCGAATGGAGTGAAGACAACAGTGCGGTCTACGTCCTCGAGCGTACGCACAGCGCCGTCCGCATCATGCGTGTCGATGTCACCACTGGCGAGCGTATCGAGTGGGTGAACATACGTCCGGGCGATCCGGCCGGCATTCTCGATGTGATGCCGGTGCACATCACGCCGGATGGTCAGACTTACGTCTACGGCTACAGGCGCTTCCTCTCCGATCTCTTCATCGCCACCTCGCTGCTCTGATCAGGCGTGCGCGTCGCCCTACCCGCCGAGGAGTGACACCGAACGACGACCGCGCACGGATTGGTGAAGACGCCGGAGGCGCCTCCAGAAGGAGCCTGTGGTCAGCGCGAAACGCGCAGCCACCGGTTGTGGATCGCAGATGGATCGCGCCCCGGCAGGGCGCCAGAGTCTTCGACGCGGGTGTGCAGAGAGTGACAAGCGATTCGTCTGGCCCGGCCGCGAAGACTTCGGAATCGTCAACCTTACATTCGACAGCAGTGAAACAAATCACGCGTCGAAATGAAACGATCGGGCAAAGCACAACAGCAGCAAGAGCCCAATTGCACTTTCAACCATTGACCAGGGGACCAACCTTTTGCACGTATTCAGGAGATTCACCGATCCTGGATGACGTCAGGGCTGCTCGTAAGTTCGAGAAACTCCTCATCAGTCACGACTTCCTTCACGAGTTTGCCGTCGCGCATGATGACGAGGGATGTGTTGGTTTGGCGGGCGATCTCGCGTGCACGCCGTGCTGCACGAAGAAGCGCCGCGGGCGCGGCCTGCATGTCGGCGTTAGGCAGGTTCGACTTCAACTCACCGCTCATTTGTTTGATCCTTCCTCTACTAGAAGTGGACGCGGTCCGCTGTTGTCGAACCACTGCCAGAAGTCGACCCGTTCCCTGTAAAACTGAAGAAAGTTTCGCATGCCCCCGGCAAAACGACGGCATATGACTTCCGAAGGCATCTCTTCCTCTGTCAGTACAGAAGCATCATAACGTTCGTACGTATTACCAGGAGTGCATCGACGCATCGCGACGCTGTCGGCCCCTAGGGGGTGTGCTCCGAACATCAGAGTCACCCGTGAGGAAACAGCGAATGCACACCGGAGGCGCGCGCTAGCCGGCCGGCGGGAAGCGCGAAGCGCGAAGCGACCGGTTGGTAACAGGCAATCGCGGGCGAACGCGAACACAAGTATGGAATGCCGCCACCTACCGACGGTCGAAGGGCGTGTCCCTCTGCATTTTCCTCAGCTTTTTGTGCTGAAGACGGTGTGGTAGTGAAGACTCACGTGGGTGGATGGCATTCCGATCTCCTCTGGCGCCCCTGCCGGGGCGCGTAACATTCTTTGCGACTGCGTTCCGGTCCGGTGGCTGCGCGCTACGCGCTTACCACCGGCTACCCTCTGCTCGCGCCTCCGGCGCGTTGGAGTACGGTCGATGTCCGGCCATTCGCGCGCGCGATGCGTGCCCTGGGGAAGGATGCGCGGCCTGAGGTTCGGCTCGCTGACGCAAGAATCGGACAACCGCCCCTCAATGGGTCTATCATCTCTGCACAACCCCAATTTAACGCTGCACAGCTCGAACCTCCGCGTCTTCTGGAGTCGCGGAGGAGTCCGTCCCAAGGGGACCGAGGAGATTCGTCATGGGCATTCGTTCGTTCAGTACTGCGGCCGTCCTTACACTCTTTGCACTCACCGCTCCGCTGTCAGCGGATGACCTCAAGCGTGGTGAACCGCGATTTGTTGCGGAAGCGGTCGGGACGCAGCTCGTCTACAAAGAACCTGACCGAAGCGCGCAAGCAATGTCTCCTGCGATCTCGCTCGCCGATGCACAGACAGGTGCGGCGTCTGATCTGGCAGAAATGAAAGCCTGGAATCGCTCCGGCGGACGACCGATGAAACTCGGATTCACACGAGCGCTTCCCGACGTGACGCTGCGTGTGGGGAACGATGGAGTCGCAGGCAAAGGAATGTCCGGGCAACTTTTGCGGAAGCAGATCCATGTCAAAAACGCCTGGCGCATGCGTGCGCATTTGACGGACATCCGACTTCCTGCGAATGCCAGGATCTGGGTGACTGGCGGCACCGGCGACTCGATCCTCGTGCCGCACGACATGCAGGGAGAGCTGTGGACGCCGAGCGTGCCTGGTCCATCTCTCGTCCTCGAGATTGAGTTTCCGACAGCACCATCAGCAGGAGCCGGATTCTCGGTGAACGAAATCGTGGAACTTTTCGACTTGCAGGCAATGTCCGGACAAAAACCGGCTGCTCAAGGCGATGAATGTCTTGCCGATGCAACATGCGCGACTTCGGCAAATTACGATGAGATCGTGCGGCTTCGCACAGCAGTCGCTCATTTGCAGTTCGTGAAGAACAGTACAGCCTATGTTTGCTCTGGCGCTTTGATTAACACGGATTCCAACGGGTCTGCGCCTCTGTATTTACTCACAGCGAACCACTGCATCGACAACGCGGCCTCGGCAGCCACCGTTGAAGCGTTCTGGGACTACAAGTCCCTTTCCTGCGGAGGCCCCCCTCCTGCGTTGAGTGGACTAGCCAGAAGCGTGGGCTCGGTGTTGATGGCAACAGGCGTCGGTACCGATTTCACCCTCCTGCGTTTAAATAGTGCGCCGAGTAATCGCTGGCTCCTAGGGTGGAGCCCAAACCCTGCGTCCATCGCTCCCGGAACGATACTGACACGTGTCGCGCACCCCTACGGCCTTCATCAGTTCATTTCAAGCACGACGGTTACGAACTCTGGATCATGCGCGGCACTGCCACGCCCAAACTTCTTCTACTCACAGCGTCTAGCTGGCGCGACTACTGGCGGGAGCTCCGGCGCTCCTGTATTGATCCCGGGAGGTTACGTCGTCGGGCAATTATTCGGCGGGTGCGGGCTGGAGTTG
>JBKJUK010000184.1:0-9511 GCA_046590705.1 Thermoanaerobaculia bacterium | reverse complement strand
TCGTAGAGGATGACTCCAGTATTCAGCGTCTGATGCAGCGCATCATCACGCCTTACGCCCTCAAGGTGACGCTGGCGGGAGATGGAAACGAAGCAATCGAGTACCTTGCCCGGGAACGTTTCGACCTCGTACTATTGGACATCATGCTGCCGAGGAAGAATGGGTTCGACGTGGCAGATCAGATCGCTCGTATGCCAACAAAGCCGAAGATCATCGTAGTTTCTGCGATTTCGCGTTACTTCGGTGCCCGGTTCCCCCCAGGGACTTTGATTCTCCAGAAGCCGCTGGACTTTTCCGAACTGGACGCAGCTGTCAAAGCTTTCGCGGAGGAGAGGAAGGTACATGGGCGCGGGTAAGGCAACGCCACCAACGACTACCGGTCCAGCGGTGGAAGAGCAGAGAGAACAGGCAGCCACTCGGCGTGACTCGGATCCCATCGAGGAAGCGAAGAATCCGGTGCCACCCGGAAGGCGGAACAGGGCAAAGCCGGACCGCAGAAGGAAGTAACCAGGGAGCGAGTATCTTGCTCGCCGAACGTTGCTCTTCGAGTTCATCGAATCGAGCGGAAGATACAAATCGAAAGTGGCATCAACCTTCCAATGAAAGTGCTCCAGCTCCACCCTCGGAAATCATGGCTGAAAAAAGAGTCCTCATTGTCGACGACGACGACACGATACGCAGGCTACTGACGGTCATCTGTCAGAAATATGGCTATCCCTACGACGAAGCAAAAGACGGCTCCGAGGCGTTACAGTTGTTGCGCGAGAAAGAGTACGGAGTGGTCCTGCTGGATTTGAATATGCCGAAGGTCGATGGAAGCGAAGTGCTTCGACAGCTGCAGGCAACCCAGCCGAGAACGTTGAAGACCATCATCGTGGTGTCCGCTGTAGCGCAGGCCAAGGCTCTAGAGCCGATGCCTGCAGAGGTTTGCCAATTCGTGGTGAAGCCATTCAACGTCCCTGATCTGGTCGAGCGGATCAGGCGATGTCTGGAAGATCCGGGCGATGCGGTCGGGACTGAGCCTGCGGCGAATGAAGTCGCGGGCGATCCGGGATGAATCAGCTTCTGGTCGACAGCCCCGAGCTTTTCGATACCCTGGTGCAGGAGATGAAGGATTACGCGATTTTCCTCATGCATCCTGACGGTCGGATTGCGACATGGAACGCGGGTGCAAGACTGATTTTCGGCTTCGACAACGTTGAGATCTGCGGCCAGCATTTCGCGACTCTTTTCACAGTGGAGGACGTGGAGTCCAGGGTCCCGGAGAGGGAGCTCGAAACGGCTGCGTCCACAGGGCGGGCGGAAGACAAGCGCTGGCACCAGCGGCAGGACGGAAGCAGATTTTACGCGGACGGTGTCACGACTTCAATCCGTGATGCAGACGGCTCGCTCCGCGGGTTCGCGAAAATCTGCCGCAACGCTACCGAGCAGAAAAAGGCCGAAGATGAGCGCACACGTTTACTTCTGCGCGAGAGAGAAACCAGTCGCGAGAAGGACGAGTTCCTGGCGGTTGTCTCTCACGAATTGCGCACGCCCATGACCTCGATTCTCGGTTGGGTGCAGCTTCTCCGGATTCAGAAGGAATCGGAGCCCGAGCTGCTCGAGTCAGCGCTCGAATCGATCGAGACCGGCGCTCAGATGCAGGCCCGCATCCTCGAGGATGCCCTGGAACTCTCCCGTCTTCGCCTGGGAAAGTTACAGGTGAAGCGTCGCTCAATGAACCTTCTGCCAATCGTCAGGGCAGCCGTGACCACTCTTCGTCCGCAGGCCCAGGAGAAGAGACTCGAACTGAACGTGGTGGCCGATCGGGACGAGTATTGTTCGATGATCGATGCAATGCGAATCCATCAAATCATCTGGAACTTAGGAACGAACGCCGTGAAGTTTACCGGGGAGGGAGGGTCGATCACGGTTTCTCTGCATCACGAGCCGGGATTCGCCAGGATTGACGTCACCGACACCGGGAGGGGAATCAAACCGGAGTTTCTTTCCTCGATCTTCGAGAGATTTCGGCAGGCGGAAGACAATGAGCATGGCGGACTCGGCGTTGGTCTTTCGATCGTACGTGATCTGGTGGAATTGCACGAGGGAACCGTCCATGTAGTGAGCAGCGAGAACGGTTCGATCTTCTCGGTTCGACTGCCGCTGATTGCACCCTGACATTCCCCATGAGTGGGCTTGATGACAAGCTCAGTTCTACGAGTTCGTGCTGGTTCGGATGGCTTCGCCGACACTGATGAGTCTGGAGTTCCTGTCCTACATGATTGGAGCAGGTCGTGCCGGCGTGAACGAGACAGTTGCAAACCTGAGAGATCTGGGGCTCCTCAGGAATACCCGCAATCGCATGAAAATTCTCGATCGCACCGGCCTCGAGAAAGCTGCATGCCAGTGTTATGCGATCGTCCGCCGTGAGTACGGTTTCCAAGGCGCGAAGCTAAGTCAGTGCATGACTTTTGAAGGTGGTTTCTTCTTCGTACCCAAAGCCCAAAGTTGAAAACTTTGGCCACTCACTGCGGCATCGCTTCGGGAAAACGAGTGGCCGAAGTTCTCAACTTCGGGCTTTTTCGACGACCTGTCGGAGCGTACTCCCGTTAAACTGATGGCGGGAAGGCGCTCTGATCAATCTCTTCAATCTCTCGTCGTATCAACCGAATGCCGCAGCGCTCGCGCCCGCGCTCACTGCTCTCGCGGTTTTCCTGCTGATCGCATTCGTAGTCCTGCGGCAGCAGAGTTCTCCGGTGGCTCGTCTTTTTGCGCTGATGCTTGGCGCCGTCGCGGTATGGCTGGCGTCGTTCAGCCTCATGTACTGCAGCCGTACCGAGCCGACCGCCGAGTTCTGGGCACGGTTCGGTTTTCTCGGGATCGTGGCGATCCCCGCCTCGGTCTATCAGTTCACGACGTTACTGCTGCGAAAGTTCGGACGGAAGAAGTTCCAACTCGCTGCGGTCTGGATCTTTTCCATCGTTTGGGCCGTGATTGCGGTCTCTACGCCATACCTGGTCTCGGGCGTCACCCGCTATTCCTTCGGGTGGTATCCAAACTTAGGTCCTATTGCACCGATTTTCGTGCTGTGGCTTTTCGTGGTTCTCAGCGGAAATCTGCTCGAGTACTACGGCGAATACAAACGCACCGATTCGTTGCGACGACGCTCGCAGCTTCGCTCACTGGCGGCCAGCTTCGTCATCGTCTATCTGGCGACAATCGACCTCGCGCCGATGTTCGGCCTGGAAATGCGGCCGGTTGGTTTCATCGCCATCATTGCCTTTCTGTTGTACGCGAGTCGAGCCATTGTTCGTCATCGATTGGCAGTGATCACACCGGCCCGAGCTGCTCGCGAAATCATCGCCACACTCGCCGACGCCCTGTTCGTCTGTGACGCGGAAGGAAAGATCCGGCTCACGAATCAGGCCGTGAATACCCTGCTCGGATATCACGAGAACGAGCTGCTGGGGAAGGGCGTCGACACGGTTTCCGATCCCGATTCGTCGTCCTCCTTGACGGAGCTGATTGGAACGCACGTCGTGCGTGATCGTGAGCACCGCCTGGTTCATCGCGGCGGACGACTCATCGACGTGAGCCTCTCCATTTCACCGCTCATGGAAGGGAGTGAGGAATCGGGTGCAGTGCTGCTGGCTCGCGACATCAGGGAGCGAAAGGCCGCCGAAGTTGCGCTGAGGGATTTCGCTGAGAAATTACAGCACAGCAACCGTGAACTCGAAGATTTCGCGCATGTCGCTTCGCACGATCTGCAGGAGCCTCTGAGAAAGATCCAGGCCTTTGGCGACAGGTTGCGCTCGGTCGCCTCAGGTACGCTCACGGCCGAAGGTACCGAGTACGTCGAGAGGATGCAGTCCGCGGCAAAGCGGATGCAGATTCTGATCAGCGATCTGCTGGCGTTCTCCAGGGTGACTACCAAGGGACAGCCTTTCGTTCCCGTTTCGCTCGAGCAGATTGTGAGCGAGATACTTTCTGATCTCGAGGTCAGTATCGCCAGCACCTCAGGACGCGTGGAGGTCGAGGATCTTCCCATCGTCACAGCAGATCCGCTGCAGATGCGACAGTTGATGCAGAACCTCATCGGGAATGCCCTGAAATTTCACAAGCCAGGCATTGCTCCTCTGGTTCGCGTGTACGCGGTTCCTGGCATCGACTCGCACGGACGAGAGGCCACCGAACTGCGGGTCGAAGACAACGGAATCGGATTCGAAGAGAAGTACCTCGATCGAATTTTTACGGTCTTTCAGCGTCTGCACGGCCGAAGCGAATTCGAAGGTACCGGTGTCGGACTGGCGATCTGCCGAAAGATTGCCGAACGGCATGGCGGCGAGATCACTGCCCGCAGCCAGCCTGGAGTCGGCTCCACGTTCGTGGTTTCGATCCCGCTCGCTCCAATGAAAGAGTGATCTGGCCCGCATCTCTCACACTCGCATCCAAGCCACTCTCCGCCGCCTCGCAACGAAGTGTGAGAAATGCGTGCTAGCCACGAGGTGTCGTGTAGCCTCACAATGCAAATGATGGATGAGCACGGAAGACCGATCACGATCCTCATCGCCGACGACGACGAAGAAGACCGCATGCTGGCGCGCGATGCCCTGAGGGAGAGTCGGCTGCACAACGACCTCAGGTTCGTCGAGGACGGCGAGCAGCTGATGGACTATCTATTTCGTCGTGGTAAGTACAGCGATCCTGCGACCTCTCCGATTCCAGGCCTGATTCTGCTCGACCTCAACATGCCCAGGAAAGATGGCCGAGAGGCGTTGAAAGAGATCAAAGCCGATTCCACCCTGCGACGCATTCCAGTGGTCGTCTTCACGACCTCTCGCGAAGAGGAAGATATCTACCGTACCTACGACCTCGGGGCGAATTCCTACATTTCGAAACCAGTGGCATTCGAAGGCCTGGTCGCGGTGATGAAGACGCTCGGCCGGTACTGGATCGAAATCGTAGAGCTTCCTGCAGACGAACGATGATCTGGAACGAATCCGACGAAGTGAGTGTGGTACGAGTCTGTCTCATCGAAGACGACGAGGACGACTTTGTCATCGTGCGGGATCTGCTGCGCGACATCCGGCGCACAACCTTCTCCATCGAGTGGGTGTCTCAGGTTGAAACCGCGCGTCAGAAACTGGTGAGCCGCAACTTCGATGTCTTTCTGCTCGACTACCGGCTCGGGCCTGCCACCGGCCTCGAACTGCTCGAGCAGGCCGATCCGCAGCGAATCGGCGCGCCGGTGATTCTTCTCACCGGTCAGAAAGATCTCGATGTCGATCTTCAGGCAGCTAAAGCGGGTGCAGCGGACTATCTGCTGAAAAACAGGCTCGATCCGGACATGCTGGAGCGATCGATTCGTTACGCGCTCGAACGTTACCAGACGCTCGAAGCTCTCAGGGTAAGTGAAGAACGTTACGCGCTCTCTGCACGCGGCGCGAATGACGGACTGTGGGTTTGGGATCTCGCCCTTGACCGGATCTTCTTCTCGGTGCGTTGGAAGTCCATGCTCGGCTTCGAGGAAGACGAGATCAGCGATTCGCCTGACGATTGGTTCATGAAAGTGCACCCTGAAGATATTGTTCCTCTTCGACAGGCTCTCGAGCTTCACCGGACCGGCGCCACACCGCATTTCGAACAGGAGTACAGAATCATCGACCGCGAGGGAAGCTGGCGCTGGATGCTCAGTCGCGGGCTGGCGGTTCGCGATGCTGATGATCGCGCTGTTCGCATTGCCGGCTCGCAGACCGACACCACCGAACGCAAGGCTGCCGTGGAGCAGATTCTCCACGACGCTCTTCACGACTCGCTCACGGATCTGCCAAATCGCGCCCTGTTCATGGACAGGCTCGAGCGGGCCATGCTTCATCACAAGCGCCGTGATAAGTACCTGTTCGCGGTGCTCTTCATCGATCTCGATCGATTCAAGCTCGTCAACGACAGCCTTGGTCACGCCATGGGCGACCGGCTGCTGATTGAAGTAGGAAAACGGCTGCAGAAGTCGATCCAGAGCAACGACACGGTGGCCCGTCTGGGTGGTGATGAATTCACCGTCCTGCTGGACGACATGAATCACCTGAACGAAGCGGCCCGAGTCGCGGAAAGAATTCTCCGGGAACTGAGCGTGCCTATCGTCATCGACCGGCAGGAAATGTACACCACCGCCAGCATAGGTATCGCGCTGAGTAGCAGTAATTACGAGCGTCCGGCGGACATTCTGCGCGATGCCGACACGGCCATGTATCGTGCCAAGGCACGCGGCAAGGCCCGCCATGAGGTCTTCGACCAGGCCATGCATGCGGATGCGGTGACGCTGCTGCAGACGGAAACCGATCTTCGTCGCGCGCTGGACCGCGAGGAACTGCGCCTTCACTATCAGCCCATCATTTCGCTCGAGACCGGACACATCGAAGCCTTCGAAGCGTTGCTCAGGTGGGAACGAGACGGGGAACTGCTGCTTCCGCAGGAGTTCATCGCCATCGCCGAAGAAACGGGGCTGATCATTCAGATCGGTGACTGGGTGCTCGAAAACGCACTCGAGCAGGTTGCTCGCTGGAACGTAGATCGCCAGCTGCCTCTGCGAGTCAACGTGAACCTTTCGCCCAAACAGTTTCTACAACGGAACCTGGTAGGCCGCGTCGAGGAGCTGCTCCAGCGGTATGAGGTTCAACCGGAATGGCTGAACCTCGAAGTGACGGAGTCGGTTCTGTTCGAAGATTCTGAAGCGGCCGGTGTGATGCTCGATAATCTTCGGGGCCTGGGTGTCAAACTCTCGCTCGATGACTTCGGCACCGGGTATTCGTCCCTGAGTGTCCTGCATCGTTTTCCGTTCCATACCCTGAAGGTCGACCGATCGTTCGTCAGCGGGTCTGGTAACGTTGTTCGCAATGCGGCCATCGTCCGCACGGTGACGTCTCTCGCGGCGACGCTGGGAATGCGAGTGGTTGCAGAGGGCGTGGAAAGCGCCGATCAGCTCGCGACGATTCGCTCACTCGGATGTGACGGAGCACAGGGCTTCTTCTTCGGCAAAGGGCTTCCGGTAGTCGAGGCGGACGAGATGATCAGGCTCACGCGTTCCTGGAACGACTCCCCCAATGCTCTGGTTCAAGACGCCTCAGGCTCATCTTCGGACAACTAGTCACATCGACGTCAATTCGATCAGCACGGGGACAGTCCTGCTGACTGGGGAATCTCCGGTCAGCGCCGCGAGGATCGCACTTTCACACCGCGTCTGCGCGGAACGGAGATTCCTCTTCGCGGTTACGGCTGCGGGTGACGCCATCGCGCGGCTCATCGGAATGACGTCTCGGCGGAGAACGATCCTCGTTGCTAGTCGTGGATCAGGTAGAACGCTACAGTCCGCCAGGTCATCGTCGCGAGGATCATGAGCGAAGTCGAGACTGTGATTCGGCGAGGGAGACCAGGAGAGATACGCTCCAGGTGGGACGCGAAGACCCTGACAACCAACTGCAGTAGCAGAAAGACGAAGAGTGGGATTGCGAGAGGGTTGAGTCTGGCGGCTTCTGTGAACTCGAGCCGGGCCATGGCGATGAATCCTCTGGTGAGCCCACAGCCCGGGCAATCGCGTCCCAGGATCAGCTGGCTCCAGCAGAGTGGCTGCGAAGGGAGGGGGATGATTCCGCTGGCGAGCAGCAGCGTAGACAGCAAAATTGCCGCGATGGCCAACACCACGATTCGATCACCCGTGAGTGAGAATGGTGAATGGAGATAGGAGAATGGAGAATGTTTCGGCGACATTCTTACTTCGTGAGTTGACGGAGTGCAGTCTTGAGGAGCGGCGAGAAATCAGCTTCTGTTCCGAGTTCCTTTCTGGCGGTCCGCACTGCGGTGTCGGCGAAATTCGCCTTGTAGCCGAAGTTGACCAGAGCCGATACCACATCCTCATCGACACTGAGGCCCGGCACCGGCACGGTCTGACCCGTGGAGGTTTCCCCGGCCAGCAGCTTGTCGCGCAGTTCGAGACAGATACGCTCGGACGTTTTTTTACCGACGCCGGGGATGGTGGAGAGCCGTCTGCTGTCACCTCGGACGATGGCATCGGCGAGTTCTTCGACGGCGATTCCAGAGAGAATCACCTGGGCCAGACGGGGACCGATTCCGGAGATCGAGATCAGTTTCTCGAAGGCGTAACGTTCCGCGCCGTCGCTGAATCCGTAGAGGGCCAGCATGTCTTCGCGGACGTGCGTGTAAATCTGTAGCTTCGCGACCGTCGAACCTTCCAGCCGGTAGTATGTCGTGAGCGGGATGTGCACGAGATAACCGACTCCGCCAGCCAGGATTACGGCACGGTCGGTCTGCAGCGAATGAATCGTCCCTTCCAGGTAGGCGATCATCGTGCGTTCGCTCGATGCGCACTCGCGACGCATCTGTGTGGCACAGGCAATCCTGCCTGTGGGGCGGCGGCGACGCCCTTGTGCATACGAAAATCGCGGGGTGGGCTGGCCGTCAATTTCCACTCCGGCGCCACCGCGATGCGCCACCCGGTATGTCCTCGAGAATGATTCCCTGCTGCAGGAGTTCGTCGCGTAGACGATCGGATTCGGCAAAGTTCTTGGTGCGCCTGGCCTCGTTCCGCTTCTCAATCAGCGCCTCGACGGAAGCATCGAGACTGCTGCTTCGATCTGTGCTCAGATCGAGTACGGTGTCGACTTTCGCCATCGCTTCCCGAACGGTCAGAACATCGCCGCGTGTGAACTCGCCCTGATCAATGGCCGTGTTGGTTTCTCGGATGAGTGTGAAGAGGGCCCCGAGGGCCCCGGCGGTGTTCAAATCGTCGTCCATGGCCGCTTCGAAGGCGGCGAGGAAGCGGGAGGCGGAAGCCTGCACCGTGTCTGAACGCTCGTCGGAGCTGCTGGCTGCACCAGCTTCGTCGAGCCTGAGTGAAAAGAGCTCGATGCGCTCGAGGGCGCTGCCGGCGTCTTCGAGCGTGCGCAGTGAGAAATTGAGCTTGGTGCGGTAAGGCACGGCCAGCAGTGCGTATCGAATCTGCAGCGGGGTGTGGCCGCTGTCGAGAAGCTCGCGCATCTTGAAGACATTGCCGAGCGACTTGGACATCTTGCGATCGTCCATGATCAGGTGCTCGCCGTGAACCCAGTATTTTGCGAACCGCTTACCGGTTGCGCCTTCACTCTGCGCCAGTTCGTTTTCGTGGTGAGGAAAGATCAGGTCGACCGCGCCGGTGTGTATGTCAAAACTCTCACCGAGATATTTCATGGCCATGGCCGAGCACTCCAGGTGCCATCCCGGACGACCCTCACCAATGGCTGCAGGCCAGAAGGGTTCAGCTCCCTTGCGCGCTTTCCAGAGTACGAAGTCGCGGGCATTCTCCTTATCGTAATTGTCGGAGTCGATCCTGTTGAAGGCGCTGGTTTTCTGCACCTCGGTCTGGGAGAGTTTGCCGTAGTCCTCGAAGGTCTCGATTCGGAAGTAAGTCGACCCTTCCGAGACATATGCGTGGCCGCGCTCATTGAGTTTCGCCACGATGTCCAGCATCTCGGTAATG
>JBKJUK010000096.1:0-4554 GCA_046590705.1 Thermoanaerobaculia bacterium | reverse complement strand
ACCCGAATGGCATCACCTTCGGGTCGTCGACGGCTGTCCGTTCAAGCCAGCCGGCGAACTTCAAAGAATCGAGCTGCTGACCTCTCTCGTCCAGGACGACAGTCTTCCCCCTTTGAGGGATTGAATCGAGCAGCCTCTCGGAATCGGCGTGCATGATAGCGACATCATTCTTTTTTTGTCTACTTCGGTCGGCCGGAAGTTCGGTAATCTCCAGATTGAAGAAATGGCGGATCCGTGAGGAGTAGCGCTCCACAGCCTCGCGGAACTCCTGATCCGAGTTCGAACCGATCCAGACGATCCTGAGCTTCACAGGGTCTCCGAATTCATGTGCTCGCCGGTAGGGGCGCCCTGCGGGCGCCCGCTCCCTTGGGCTTTCCTGTATGCGCAACGAAAGGCACCGAAGAGCGGGCGCGCGCAACGCGCCCCTACATCACCCGGTCTTCGTGCATCAGGGCGGAAAATCTCACTCATCGCGGCTCTACGAGTTTGAAGCAGCTCGTTCAGAGGCGGGGATGACGCGATCATTCGCTCGCGGCGCGTCGCCCCAGAGGCGTTCCAGACTGTAGAACCGGCGGCACTCCTCGGTGAAGATGTGCATGATGAAGTCGCCGTAGTCAGCCAGAATCCAGTGTCCCGGATTCGCGCCTTCGATGGCGAGCGGCTTGACGTTCAACTCCCTGCGCAGCCTGTCGTCGACCGAATCGGCGATGGCCTGGGTCTGCCGCTCGTTGGTGGCGGAGCAGATGATGAAGTAGTCGGCAATCGAGGTCAGACCTGCGACATGCAGCACGTCGAAGTTGAACGCCTTCCTGTCCAGCGCTGCCAGCACTGCCAGTTTCACCCTCTCTTCAATTGGATCGCTCAAAATTCTCCCCGCTTTCGTACAACTGATGAACTCTAATGTATCGGGCGACTTCCGGAGAAAGCAGATCGTCGACCTGTTCTCCGTACGATAGCTTCCTTCTGATGTCCGTCGAAGAAACTACCAGACGCTCGTTCCGCGCGAAGCAGATGGATCCCGCTTCTCCGCGCACTTCAGGTTGTGTCACCCGGCTCTCGAACCGCTCAGGGAGCAGGGATGTTCCTCGACCGAGCACGACGAAGTTCAGCAGGTCGAAGATTCTGTCGATTTCCCGCCATTCGCCCAGCAGCGGAAGGTTGTCATCACCGATCACCCAGTCGATGGTCGCGCCGGGATTCTTTTCCCGCAGCCAGACCGCCGTCTCGACCGAGTAGGAAATCCGCCCCTTCTCGAGTTCCCACGGCGAGCAGACCGCCCCTTCAATTCCGGAGGTTGCCAGCGCCAGCATCGCGAAACGGTGATACGCGGAAACTGTCGCACCCTGTTGCTTGAACGGTTGCCTGAATACCGGCATGAAGATCATCTGCGACCACTGAAACGCTTCCCTCGCGGCCAGTAGAGGCTCGATGTGCCCACGATGCACGGGGTCGAATGAGCCTCCGCAGATTGCTACGCGCTGGTCACTCATTCGCGGCAGCAAGCGCCTCGCGTTCCGCCGCCTTGTGCGCAGCCACGATCTCGGACAACTTGTAAACCAGTTCGGTTGTACCCGTCCCGACAACCGCCGAGATCTCGCGATATTCATACCCCTTTCGGGCCGCGTAGGCTTTTAAATCGTCGCTTGCGCCTTCGACTTCAGAGTCGATTTTGGTTCCGCAGATCAGACGCTGCCGCTTCGCCAGGGTCTCGGAGTATCGCGCCAGTTCGTTCTCCACAATCTCGGCGTCCTTGGACGGCGTGTCACTGTTCGACAGATCGACCAGATGCACCAGCACTGAACAGCGTTCGACGTGACGGAGGAAGCGATCGCCCAATCCATGTCCCTCGTGCGCTCCCTCGATCAATCCAGGGATGTCAGCAACTACGAATGTCTCATACGTACCGTGACTGACTACTCCGAGATTCGGCACGAGGGTGGTGAAGGGATAGTCAGCAATCTTCGGCTTGGCGGCACTGATCACTGAGATCAGAGTCGATTTTCCGGCATTGGGAAGTCCGATCAGACCGACATCTGCGATCAGCTTGAGTTCGATGACGAGATCGCGCTCTTCTCCAACGTCGCCCGGCTGCGAGTATCTTGGTGTCTGCCTGCGGGAGGTCGCGAAGTGCTGGTTCCCCAGACCGCCCCGTCCCCCGCGGGCGACTACGATCTTCTCCCCGTCAGTGGTCAGGTCGGCCAGTACGTCACCGGTGAGCGGATCTTTCACGACCGATCCGATGGGGAGAGGAATGATGACGTCCTCACCCCGATGACCGGTACAGTTCGAACCCATTCCATGCTGCCCGCGAACAGCCTTCCACTCTTTCTGAAACTTCAGGTGGTAGAGAGTGTTCAGCGAATTTGAAGCAATGACGTAAACCGAACCGCCGCCGCCGCCGTCTCCACCGTTGGGTCCGCCTTTGGGGATGAACTTCTCCCGCCGGAAGGCGACACAACCCTTTCCGCCATCTCCCGCTTTGACTTTGATTGAAGCCTGATCGATGAACATCGTAATTTTTCCGTAGCAATCGCGTTGCCGTTTCTGCAGCAAAAACAAAAAAAGGCGGCTCGATGGCCGCCTTCGTTTCTCGCCGCAGTAGACCCTGCGCCGATGTACGTCAGATGCCGCTCTGTTCCCCGGCCGGGGCGACCACTGCCGGAGTGACGCTGATGAAGCGTCCGTGCTGACCGCGGTCCTGAAACTGGACGACTCCGTCGATCTTGGCGAACAGGGTGTGATCCCGGCCCATGCCGACGTTGAGTCCTGCGTAGAACTTGGTGCCGCGCTGACGGACCAGAATCGATCCACCGGAAACGTACTGACCGGCGAAGCGCTTCACGCCGAGCATTTTCGGCTTCGAATCGCGTCCGTTGCGGGAGGATCCTTGTCCTTTTTTATGAGCCATGGTGTCTTCCTTTATGCTCCCCGACGACAGGCGGCAGGGCGAGACAGGCAGAGTAAGCCTGCTCGATGAATTTCGATTAGAGCGTGATGCTGTCGATGCGAAGAGAGACCAGGTCCTGACGATGACCATGCTTCCGCTTGTACTGCTTGGTGCGCTTCTTCCGGAAAACGATGATCTTCTCGCCACGCAGCTCGCCGAGAATCGTGGCCGAGACCGTGACTCCGTCGAGCAGAGGGGCTCCGACTTTCGGCTGATCTCCGCCGACCATCAGGACTTCTGCGAATTTAACGTTCGTTCCGTCGGCTGACCCGAGGATGTCGCGCTCGACCTGAAGGGTCTGACCTTCAGCGACGCGATACTGCTTACCGCCTGTGCGAATGACTGCGTACACGTGAAACCTCCAGAATGGAACCACGCCTTTTAACATGGGAAGGCGGACTAGTCAACGAAGCAGTGTGGCTAACCTTCTACTGGTGGGATGAATTCCGGTCCTGTAGTTAGTAGCAAGTAGCCAGTAACAAGTAGCCAGCATCCAGTAGGGCTGAGGCGATGTTCGTGGCGGCCGGGATACAGAAGGCTTATATTACCGATCAGGGAGATCGGAAAGTATGAGGACTTCATTGAGCGTTGCGCTGCTGGCCCTGTCGCTTGCGTCCTGTGGGACCGTCTACCGTGCCAGCACCGGGGAGGAAACCTCCGGCTATCGAGAGATCAAGCTCGAGAACGGGTTGTATGCCGTCGAATACATCGGAGATCCGAGCATGACCACTGAACATGTTCAGAGCGCACTGCTTTATCGATGCGCCGAGATTGCTCGGGCCGCGGGTGCGGCACAGTTCGCGGTTCTCGAGAGCAAGCTGGACACCTCGCATCGCCCCAGTCAGATTTTCAGCGGTCCTCTCCCATCGGCGCAGCGAGCCGCGACCAATGGAGTGGCCTCTCCGCAGGAATTGGCAAGCGAACCCGCGAGCTCTTCGGTTACGGATGGCACCGAGCGAAACAGACCAC
Source organism: Thermoanaerobaculia bacterium (assembly GCA_046590705.1). GTDB lineage: Bacteria > Acidobacteriota > Thermoanaerobaculia > Gp7-AA8 > Gp7-AA8 > JBKJUK01. The sequence goes on along the minus strand of JBKJUK010000096.1, from coordinate 638 downwards.
GATCGGGAATGGGCGAATGGCGTGACCATCGCGCGACGGCCATCATCGAGCTTCTGCCTCAGCCCGGAAAAAGCGGCCAGCAACTCTTCGAGACTTCTGTCATCCTCAGCAGGCTCGAGCCGGTCGTGAAGAAGAAAGTCCTACTTTAAAGTCTTTCACTACGGCCAGAAGTAGCGGGCACCTTTCTCACCGCACTGTACCGCGGGCGGACATCATCCGCCCGCGGAAGGATGGATGCTCATGAGCTGTCGAATCGCGCACGCTGCAGTGGTCATCCTCTTTCCGATCTCTCTTCTGGGCCAGAGTTCCCTGCCACCGCTGGTCGAGAAGGTCGAGGTCTCTCTTGTCAATGTCGACGTGACCGTCACCTCGAACGGGGCGCCACTCACAGGTCTTACCGCTGCAGACTTTGAGATCCTGGAAGATGGCAAGCCGCAGGCCGTTCGCGGCTTCTCGGCGGTCGAAAATGCTCGCGTGCAGCTCGCCCGCGACGGTGTTACCTCGACACCTCGCAACGAGCTTCTGCAATTTCGCCGTAAAGTCGTCGTCCTCATTGACAACAATACCGTGTCGAAGATTCAGCGCGACTCCGCACTCCGTCATCTACGAAGTTTCATCCAGGACGATTTCAACGAAGA
>JBKJUK010000337.1:0-27120 GCA_046590705.1 Thermoanaerobaculia bacterium | reverse complement strand
GCTTCGACCAGCGAGCGATCGACGTGCGTCTCCGCTGCGAAGTTGACTACGACGTCGACGCCACTGCCGTCGACTCCGCGATACGCTTCAGCGACGGCAGCGGGATCGGCGATGTCGCCATGCAGGAACTTGTAGTTCGGCTTGCCCTCGTACTCGGCCAGGTTCTCGCGGATGCCGGCGTAGGTGAGCTTGTCGAGATTGACCACCTGGGCGTCGGCGCCGTACTTATTGAAAAGGAAGCGGATGAAGTTCGATCCGATGAAGCCGGCGCCGCCAGTAACGAGATATCGCATGTGAGTTTCCTGTAGAACTGCAGTTTCTATGAAACGGAAGTGACCGACGACAGGGTCTGGAGATGAATTTGCGGAGCAGCTCATTCTGCTCGCGCAGAAGAGTGTTGGTCTCCTGCTGATTCGCTTCCATGCGGCCCTGGGACGCGCGGGAGCGCACCATCCAGATCCAGCAGAGGCCACCGATCGCGGCGGCGACGACAATGAGTATGACTGCTTCAGACAATTCCATATCGAGTTTCGCCGCGCTCTTCTATCATTTCGGGATGACCAATGACAACCTCTCCTCAGGGAAACTCAAACGGTGAGACTCCTCCTCCGCTACTTCCTGCGCGGCCTGATCATCACAATTCCGGCCGCAGTCACGATCTACCTGTTCCGGGCCATCTTCGTCTGGATCGACCGGCTGATCGCTGCGCCGTTTCCTGGTGCGGGATTTCTGCTGACCATCGGGCTGATCATTCTGGTCGGTGTTCTGGCCTCGAATCTACTGATCCGCAAGCTGCTCGATCTCACAGAAGCACTGTTCATCCGAGCTCCCATCGTGAAGCTGGTGTACTCGTCGGTGAAAGATCTGCTGGAGGCGTTCGTCGGCGAGAAGAAACGCTTCAATCATCCGGTGATCGCTGATCTCGATGCCACCGGGCACATTCGTGCGCTGGGATTCATCACGCGGGAGGAAGTTGGCTTCCTGGATCTGCCGGGTCACTGCGCGGTTTATTTTCCGCAGTCGTACAACTTTGCGGGGAATGTGCTGATTTTGCCGCGTGCGAGTGTGCGGGCGACGACGATGGAGAGTTCGGAGGCGATGAAGTTCATTGTGTCGGGGGGGATTTCTAAGATTACCGGGGTGGAGTGAGTTTGTTTGGAGACCGAACGTGTGGCACAGGCAATCCTGCCTGTGGTGGGGTGATGGTGTTTCATGCCATGGCTTGATCACCTGATACTCCGTCACAGGCAGGATTGCCTGTGCTCCACAGGTTCGGTCGGTTGCGGGGAGTTTGTATTCAACTCCGGGGCACATTTCTTCTGTTAGTCCGTCACAGGCAGGATTGCCTGTGCTCCACACTGGCCGGATTGCGCAGCTTATTTTCTGCGTTCTGCGTTCATCAGTACGATCTTCAGGTCGGCGGTTCCTAGCTTCACTCCATCTACGAAGCCGGAGGGGTCGGCGGGATCTCTGGTGAGCGGGTTTCCGTCGGAGTCGATTCTTGCTTCGACTCGTGCTGACTGCGGAAGCGCGCCGCCCTGCATGGAGTCCGCACCGGTGATGCTGAAGCGCAATGGGAACGAGGTCGCGGTGAGTCTCTTTGCTGCCAGTGGCGGTCCCGAGGTGGAACCGGCGGGACGCACGGTGACGAAAACCAGCGCGCCTGCTTTTCCCTGGTAGTCGCCGGTCAGTTCGAGTGTGCCGGCGAACTCAGAGCCCTTCGAACTGGCGACAGCAGCGGTCTTACCGGCATCGGCGGACAGGCGTTCGGTGAGCGCGCTTCGCACCTGCGCCAGGAATGCGGCCTGCTTCGGATGCCGCTGCGCGGCCACGTCGAGTGCGTTCATTGCCGCTTTCGGATTTCCGAGTTCGAGTTGCACGATGCTCATATGCAACCAGGCATCGAGAGAATTGGGATCGGCCTGCAGCGCGCGCTGCAGCATGGCCAGCGCCTCCTCCCCTTGCCCCATGGAGAGTTTCACCAGCGACTGATAGGCGAGCGCGCGTACATTATTCGGCTGTCGCTCCAGCACGAACTGGGTTTCGGTGAAAACGTTCATCAGCTGCCGCGTTTCGAGAAAGCGGCGGGCCAGATCATTGCGCAACTCCAGATTGGCTGGACTGGCTGCAACCAGCGCGCTGAGGCGCTTGACCTCAGCGTCATCCCCTGCTGCTCCTCCTGCCGCAGGAGATGTTGCAGACGGCGGCAAGTTGCCGGTGGCTGTTCCGTCAGGATCTCGCGGTGCGGCCGATTGCATGAGCAGCACGTAAAGCACTGCCGCCGTCACACCTGCAGTGGTGATCCAGATCATGCGCCTGGCAGCGACGGCCGCTGAATCGACGACTGCTACGGACTGTGAGGCAGGCGCGGTGCAGCTGGCAGGTTGCACTACCCGGTCGAGATCACGCAGTACTCGCGCTGCCGCCTCTTCGAGGCGCGTGCGTTCGTCCCGGAGATCGGAAGACTCGTCCGCGGAAGGACTGCCGAGTTCTCGAAGCTGATGCAGCAGACCACTCAAGCGCGCCTGCAGATCCTCTTCGTCAAGATTTGCCGGCCCTCCGTCTTTCGAGGCCCGCTTGCGTCGCGTGACCAGAAGCAAAACTGCTCCGAGAGTCATACCAAAGACCAGGACGAGCAGCGGCGCAAGCCATTGGGTGGTGTTCGGCTCAGTCAACAGCGGGATCCTCGGAGCGACGGCCATAGGCCAGCAGCCTCACGCGAGACACATAAGGCTGCAGTGCAGGATCAGAAACCTCGGAGTGAGGATCTCCTGACTTGCGATTGCGAAGCGTGCGAAAAGCGATGGCTCCGCCGAGCAGCAAGGCCGCCAGTGGCGCCAGCCAGACAATCCAGTTCACTCCCCTGCGAGGTGGCTCGAGGCGTACGAATTCACCATATGACTTTTCAAAGTACGTCAGCACCTGCTCCCGGCTGTACCCTGCGGCGAGCAGCGATTTCGTCTCAGCTTTCATGTTGACGGCCATCGTGGCCGGCGAGTCTCCAATCGAGAGTCCCTGACAGACCGGACATCGAAGTAAAGCGCTGAGGCGGTCGGTCTCGTTTTCAAGAGCAGGCCCACGCAACTCCGGCTGCTGCGGTTTGCCGACCATCCTGCTGACATGCTCGGTGCCTGCTGCCAGCAGCGCGCCGCACTGGACTGCCATCAGCAGCAGGATCGCAGCGACATTTCGCATTACTGCACCGCCTTTTTAACGTTGCTGGCGAGATCGGCCGCTGTCAATGGACCGTCGTGTTTGGCGACGATCTTTCCACTGCGATTGATGAAGAACGTCTCGGGAACTCCATGGACCCCGAAGGCGATGGCCACACTGCCGTTCTCGTCGAGCAGGGTCGGATACTCGGAGCCCTGCTCGTCGAGAAACTTCATCACATTCTTTTCCTCATCGGCGTAGGCAATTCCGATGAACTGCACGTCGGGACGCAGCGCCCGTGCGTGCTGGATGAGTACGGGATGTTCGCTATAACAGGGCACGCACCAGCTGGCCCAGAAGTTCAACACCAGCGGCTTACCGGAAAGCATGGCGCTATTGAGAAACTCCGCGGTGCCCGCTTTACGCAGCTGAAACGGTGGCGCGTCGCGACCGACCAGAGGTGTGCGGATCTTGTGCGGATCACGTCCAAGACTCATGACCAGCAGCAGCACCAGCGGAGTCACGATGAGGAGGCCGGCCAGAAGCGCTTTGCGATTCATCGGGGCGATCTCTGGCAGACGATGGCTGATTCGTCTTTCACTCTCAGTGAGCCGGGGGCCGGGGGCCGGAGTCGGGGGGCCTTCTCGATGAGCTCCTCGAGGAGCTGCGCCTGCATTGAATAGACAGGCCGAGGGAGCGGGCGCGCGCAACGCGCCCCTACGTTGCGGTCGGGTGCGCGTTGCGGCATGCTCACACGAGATCCTGCTGACCTGCGTTTCGCGAGTCTGCCACCAGCGGTGTGACTTCCGGGTCTTCCGTGTCGGACGCCTCAGTGTTTCCGGCCGTTCGCTTCTGCGCGATCAGCGCGGCCAGGCCGCCGATTCCCATCAGTGCAGTGGCGATCCAGATCCAGACGATCATCGGATTGATCATGATGTGGAGGCCGGCGGTTTGCGCGATCGGATCGATGTTCATCAGCGATAGATAGAGGTCGTGTGTGAACCGGCTCTTCACGTCGGGCGTGCCGATCGGTTCGCGCTGACGTTCGTAGATGTTCATCCGCGGCTCCATCACACCGAGCTCGCGGGTGCCGTCCTGCACGCGGATGCGGGCGATGGTCGCTTTGCGATGCGGCTCCTCGCGCTCGACGGCTTCGAGCAGGGTCAGCGTGTATGGACCCAGCGTGGTCGACTGACCTCGCTTCAACTGGACTTCCTTCGACGTACCCATGGTGCTGCTCACGGCGATGGCGATGAACAGAAGCACCGCGCCAGCATGCACGATATAGGCGCCGAAGCGTCGCTGACCGCGTTGAATGCTCGAGGCAGCGAGAGCATCGACGAACGACTCCTTCCCGCTGTTCATGCGTCGACGCGCAGGCAGTGAGATCTGCTGCAGCGTCACCTGCAACGTATAACCGCCGCAGAAGAGTGTCAGCAGCGTCCAGGCATTACGCACCCCGAATCCGATTCCCAGAAACAGTAGAAGCAGCGCACCAAAGAGCGGCGTTACCAGTCCGCGAATCAGTTGCGTACGCGAAGGCCTGCCCCAGGGAAGCGCGGGGCCGATGCCCATCAGGAACAGCAGCACCACACCGATCGGCACGGCCATGCGATCGAAGTAGGGCCGCCCTACACTCATCTGCACTCCGTTCACAGCCTCGACAATCAGAGGGAAAATTGTTCCGATCAGCACAGTGAACGTGAGCACGACCAGAAACAGATTGTTGGCCAGAAAAGCACCTTCACGCGAAACCGGATGCGCGATCGTACCTTCCGCCGAGAGCCGATCGATTCGAAGCGCCAGCAGAATCACCGACCAGACCAGAGCGATGGCCAGGAAGACCAGTATGGTCGGCCCGATCGAACTTTGCGTAAACGAATGCACCGAATTGAACACGCCTGATCGCGTCATGAACGTGCCGAGAATGGTCAGCAGAAACGACGACAGGATGAGCGTCAGCGTCCAACCTTTCAGTATTCGTTTGCGCTCCATGACGATCGCTGAATGCAGCGCCGCTGTGGCCGTGAGCCACGGCAACAGTGAGGCATTCTCGACGGGATCCCAGGCCCAGTAGCCGCCCCAGCCGAGAACTTCGTAGGCCCACCAGCCGCCGAGTACGACCGCCACAGTTAGAAAGGTCCAGGGAAGAAGCAGCGAACTACGCAGGGGCGCGACGAAGGCATCACCGATTTTTCCACGAAGCAGCGCTGCCGATGCCAGTCCGAAGGGGATGACCATTCCTACGTATCCGAGGTAGAGAAAGGGGGGGTGAATGGCCATGAGGATGTGGTTCTGGAGGAGCGGATTCGGGCCTGGTCCGTCCAGCAGAGGTTTGGCGATCGTGAGAAATGGCTGCGCGGGACCGGCGATGAGGAAGCTGAAGAATGAAGCAGTGGCGAGCCATACTCCGGTTGCGTAGGTGGTGTACTCCGAGAAGCGTCGCGGGATCAGCAGGAGCGCACCGGCGATGTAACCACCGAGTACCAGACCCCAGAATAGAATCGAACCTTCCAGAGAAGACCAGAGACTGACGATGCTCACCCACACGGGAAGGCTGCGCGATCCCACCTGCGCGACGTAGCTCACGCTGAAGTCGTGCGTGAGCAGCGCGTAGATCATCAGCAGATTCGCCAGAATCATGAGAATGGCGTAACCGAAAGCTGAAGCGCGCGACCATCGCTCGAGCAAATCGCTGCGGCTTCGTCCCGCTGCGAAAGAGATCACACAGCCGGCCGTCGAGAAAAGCAGCGCACATAGAATCAATGTGCGTCCCAGAAGTGGCGTCATTGTTTCGCGGCTCCGGTCGCAGGCTTTTCTTCCGAGACGCTCTTGATCAGTCTGGCCGCATCGATCTTCTCGCCATCTTTCGGAGCGATGTATTCGTTGCCGTGCGAGACCATGAGGCGGTTGCTCTCGAAGTAACCGGCAGCAGTCATGGTTCCTTCAACGACCACTCCGATTCCCTCGCGAAACATCTGCGGCGGGACACCGGCTGATCGGACCGGAACACGCGCGCTTCGGTCCATCACTACGAACTCGAGTAGCGAACCGGTGTCCGAGCGTTTAATCGAAGCAGGAGCAACCTGACCACCAAGCCGAATCGTGGCCCCCACCGCTTTCCCGCCCGCTGCCAGCACCTCGGTCGGTCCCCAGTAGTAAACGAGATTGTCGCCAATCCCACCAACCGTCACAACGCCGAGGGCGATGGCAGCGACGGCAATGGCCACCACGGCGAAGATGCGATTCCGGCGCTTCTCGGCCTGATTTACGCCGAAGACTTCAACCATTCTGAGACGCTCCGCTGCGGGTCATCTCACGCCGCAAACCAGCGCGGTAGCGGGACCAGACGCTTCCGATGTAGAGGGCGAGTACCACTGCCGAGATACCGTAGGCCGCCCAGACGAACTCCATACCGCCAACGATCATGCCGTCCATCAGAGTTGCTCCGGTGGTGCGAGTTCACTGCGCATCGAGAGAAGCGAAGTCCGAGTCCGAAGCATGAGGAGTCCGATCATGATGAAGAGCATGGCCAAGGCGTTGAGTCGAAGAGGAAGATGAAAAATCGATGAGACGCCCGACGGATCTGACTGCATCTGATGCAGCGAGTTCCACCATTTCACCGAGTAGTACACGACCGGAACATCGGCGGAAGCGATGATGGCCGCCACGGCCGACCAGGTAGCGCGCCTGGCGGGATCGTCAACAGAACGGCGAAGGGCGAGAATTCCGACGTAGGCCAGCACGAGCACGGCAGTGGTGGTGAGTCGAGGATCCCAGTCCCACCAGACGCCCCAGGTCGGCTTGGCCCAGATGGAACCCTGCACGCAGAGCAACGCTGCCAGCACCACTCCGACTTCGATGGCCGCCTCGAGCCGCGCGTCCCAGATCCAGCGGGAAGTGAAGAGGTAGGCAAGGGCGCAGACGAAGGAAAACGTGAGCGCGAGCATGGCGATCCAGGCCGTGGGGACGTGCACATACATGATGCGCTGTACGTCACCCATGAACAGCTCACCGGGCGTCTGGAAGAGTCCGATGTAAGAGCCTGCCAGGAGCAGTAGCGTCCCTGCAGCAATCCAGTAGAACGGTGCGTTGGAACGCGAAGGGAGCGGTGGAAAATCTTCAGAGCTGGACAACGTCAATCCTCCAACACTTTCTCGAACAACAGACCGCACAGCGACCAGAACAGTGCGTTGAACGCCACCAGCAGTATGAGCCACGAACGCAGCTGATCCATCGGATCACCGTTGATGGCCAGCCCGGTGGTCTTCATCGACGCCAGCAGAACAGGCACCACCAGAGGGAACAGCAGCAGTGGAAGCAGGAGTTGGCCGGAACGCGCCCGCGAGGTCATGCCGGCATACAACGTTCCGGGAGCTGACAACGCTGCGGAGCCAAGCGCGATCACCCACATCAGCATCGGCACACGGACCGTGCCGGCGTCGTAAAGAACGATCATCAGCGGGAGCAGGCTCCAGCCGAGCAGAGTCAGATTGGCGGTACTGACCAGGGCCTTGGCGTAGAAGAAAACGCGACCGCTCACCGGCAGGAGCTTCAGACCCTCGTCAGCCCGACTGGCGGTCTCGCTCGAAAAACTGTCAGCGAGTGTCAGGGTGGCGCAGAAAAGGATAGCCATCCAGAGGTACCCCGCCGCCTGCTGCCGGAGCATGGTCGCGTTCGGGCCGGTGGCAAAACTGAAGAGCAGCAGCGTGATGGCACCGAAGACGAATACTGCCGCAAAGTGACTCCGCATTCTCCACTGAAGCAGAGCCTCTTTCCGCAGTGAGGCAGAGAACTGGCTCATGAGATGTCGTCCATCGAATTGCCGCGAAACTGATCGACGGTGTCGCGTGGCGAGCCGCTCCACGTAATCGCACCGTTATCCAGCAGCACTGCTTCGTCGCAGAATTCTGCAGCTCGCTCGAGCTGATGTGTCGAGACCAGCAGAGTCCTGCCTTCTGCGCGAAGTCGTGCGATGGTTCGCTCAACGAAGCGAACGCCGGCAGGATCGAGCTGCCCGAATGGCTCGTCGAGAAAGATGATCCGCGCGTCCTGCAGCAGCACCCGCGCGAAAGCGAGACGCTTTTTCATCCCGGCAGAGAAACCAGAGATCGGCTCATGCGCGCGACCGGACAGACCGACCTCCTCGAGCAGGCCGTCGATTCTTTCGCTGTCGCTGCTCAGCATCTGCGCCACGACCGCGAGATTCTCGCGAGCGGTCAACGAATCATAAAGGTAGGACTGATGAGTCAGCAGTGCCGTGCATCTGCGGATGGCGCTCACCGAGTCCAGCGGATGACCAGCGACCAGAGCCTGTCCGCGATGGGCGCGGATGGCCGTGGTCAACACGCGAAAGAGTGTCGACTTTCCTGAGCCGTTCCGCCCTGCTACCAGAAGCGTTCTTCCTTCTGCGAGTTCGAAACTCACATTTCGAAGCGCCCACCGCGAGCCATAACGCCGGCTGATCGACTCTGCACGGATCGCGAGCGTCGATGGTACTGCCGTCGGTGCGGGTACTTGGGTCGTGGACATTCTGGGAGGGTCGGAAAAGACGGTCGGGCGTCAACGGAGTCGCTGGCCGACCATGCGTTGCACGATTCTAGACCGAATTGGGTGCGAGGAGCGGAGGAAGTAGAGAGGCGGAGATTGGTGCGGGCGTGATCGACGCAACGACGTCCATCCGATTCCCGACCCGCGCAGCGCGGCAATCGCAAGAAGGAGACAGGAGCGCCGTCATTCCGAGCGGCGGGATGGGCGGGTGCGAGGAATCTACGCGCAGGGACTGCGCTGTAAATCTCGAGCGCGAACCTTGAGCGTAGATTCCTCAGTCGCAGTCCTGTCTGCGCTCGCCTTCAAGCACGGCGTGCTCTTTCGGAATGACGTCGCGGTGCATTCGTGAGCGCGAGGTCAGAGTCCGCATCCCCGGAGCCTTCCTCTCCGTCTCATCGTAACCGGGACCGCTGAAGGTATGATTCGCCCGACGGAGAGACGATGAAAGCAAAGGCACTTGGCGTACTGATAGTTTCAATGGCTCTGGGTTGCTCGACCACTGCCCCGAAGCCGACCACGGAAGCTGCGAAACCATCGCCGGCTCCTGCTACCTACGGACTCACCCTCGACGAGGAAGCCGCCGTGCTGCGACTCGAGGACCGTCGAGAATTCGATCCGGTCTTCACCAACACCTGGGTGACGCATCGCAACGCGCTGCATCGCGAGCGCATCGCTCTGGCCCTTGGACGCATCGGACCTCAAGCATTCGTCGACGCTAACAACAATGGCGGCCTCGACTCCGGTGAAAAAGCGGCAGGCGTCGATGAATTGACCACGCTCTCCTCCGATCCCTCGCCACTGGTCCGTCGCACGGCGGCCTTCTCACTCGGCGAGATCGGTGACAGCAACGGCGTGGCGCCTCTTCTCCGTCTCGCTGAAGACCGCGAACACGCCGACGTAGCCGCAGAAGCGGTGGAAGCTCTCGCCAAACTTTCCAAGGACGTACCGGTCGCCTCCTTCGTGCGCTTCACTCAGTCGAACATCCCCGAGGCCGTTCGTGCACGCGCCATCCGCTACCTCTTCCGTTTCGAAGATGAACAGGCACTGGTCGCTGCAACTGCGCTTCTTGCCGAAGCGAATCCGGCCATCCGGCGAGAGGCTGCCTACGCTCTTTCCAGGAAAGCACACATCCCCGCGCGCGGACCTCTCGAACTGCTGCTGACGGACTCGGACACCATGGCCCGCGCCTACGCCGCACAGGCTCTCGGTAGAATCGCGTCGACGGAATCGTTCGCACCGCTCCTCACGCGGCTCGGCGACATTCATCCCTGGGTGCGCACCAACGCACTCCGGTCGATGACGCTCATCGCCGACAAAGATGCTTCGGTCATCGCCGCGAGTGAGTTATCCGATGCTCTGCTGCGGGTCACGACGATTCTCGACGATCCCGATCCAGGCACGCGCGCCAGCGCCATCGATTTACTCGGACACTACGCCGCGAAAAACCAGACCGCCAGACAACGACTGTTGGAACTCGCGAAGAGTGGTGCACGCGTGCAGCGTGAGATTGCAGCGGGCGCCATCACCAGACACTTTGGCGCCGACCGCACCACGCTGGACACACTGATGAAGGACGCGAATCCCTGGATCGGCGTGCGTGTGGCCGAGGGTTCATCGCGGCTGGCAAACGGCGCTGAGATTCGCGCGGCGCTGATGAGCAACAGCGCACCCATGGTGCGAGCGGCCGCGCTCGGCGCGATTCCAGACGACAAAATCGATGCAGAGAAAGCGATCGTGGTGGCCGCGCTCGCTGACACGGACGTGGTGGTGAGGGCGACCGCACTCGATCGCTACGCAAAAGTCACAACTGATTCGCCGGCAACAGTTCTAGAGCGTCTGCGTGCTGCCGAAATCTCCAGTCGCAAAGACGACATGAATGACGCGCGACTCGCGGCGATCACAGCAATCGGTGCTCGCGAATCTTCAGAACGTGACGCGTTCCTTCGCGGACTACTTTCAGACAATGATCCCGTGATCAAGCGCGCTGCTGCCGGCATGCTTGCGGAGATCGGTGCGAAGATTCGACCCCGCCTGTCACCACACGAGACCAATCGGACAATCGAAGATTATCGTGAGATCGTGCGCTGGTCACGAACCCGTCACACGGCCACCATCACCACCGCTCGCGGCGACATCGAGCTGGTCCTGCTGGCCCAGGATGCTCCGATCACCACCTGGAACTTCGCCGCGCTCGCCAAACGTGGTTACTTTGACAACACCTCGTTCATGAGAGTGGTCCCTAACTTTGTGCTGCAGGGTGGTGATCCACGCAATGACATGAGCGGTGGACCCGGTTACGCAATCAGAGACGAGATCAACATGCAGAAGTACACGCGTGGCGCGGTGGGCATGGCTCTCTCGGGACCTGACACTGGCGGATCGCAGTTCTTCATTGCGCATTCCTCCCAGCCCCACCTCGACGGAGGCTACACGGTCTTCGGACGGGTCGTCGATGGCATGGGCGGCGTGGCTGACCAGATCGAGCGTGGTGACAAGGTGACCACGATTTCGATCGACAAGAAAACTGACGTCAACGAAGACGACGCTGCAGCAGTACTCCGCACGCCACTTCCTACCGAGGTCGGTTCAATGACCAGGGCCCGTCTGCTCGGGGACGTACCTGAATACGATACGCGACGCCAATCCTACGTAGCCGACGCGGATGTGCTGCAGCTCCTGGCATCCTCGATCACCCCGGACGACCGCCTCGAAATTTACCTCGGGACCTGGTGCCCCGACAGCCAGCGGGAAGTTCCGAAGGTGCTGCGCATCGTCGAGGATCTTGCAGCGCAGGGAATCGTTCTCCCGGTGAAGATGGTGGGACTCAACCGAGGCAAAGATCGTCCCGCCGATCTTCTGGTGGGAAAGAAGATCGAGAAAGTGGCGACGATCATCTGGTATCGCGGCGAGGTGGAACTCGGACGGATTGTCGAGACCCCGGCTTCGTTGATCGAAGACGATCTGCTGCAGATCGTGTCGAAGAAGCAGCCGTAATGCTGCGTCGTGCGGAGGAACTGCATGAGGCCAATCGTCGCAATCACAGCTGAGGTCCCGGATGTAGCGATCGAACTACTCAGTCGTGAATGCGAGGTCATTGTTCATCCAGCGCAGGGAGTTCGCAGCGAGACTGAACTGCTCTCGATCGTGAGCGAAGCGGACGGCATGATCACCATGCTGAGCGACCCGATCACTCGCAACGTCCTCGCGGGCAACGACAATCTGCGTTGTGTCAGCAACTTTGCCGTAGGTACGAACAACATCGATCTCGAAGCCGCGCGTGAGCTCGGCGTCGCGATCACCAACACCCCGGGCGTTCTCACCGCCGCAACTGCGGATCTCACCTTCGCTCTGATCCTCGCCGTCACAAGAAACGTGATCGAGGGGGATCGGATGCTGCGTGCAGGTGAGTTCAGCGGCTGGCACCCGCTCATGCTTCTCGGCAGCTCGCTGGACGGTAAAACCCTCGGCATCCTCGGAATGGGACGGATCGGGCTGGCCGTGGCCCGCCGCGCACTGGCCTTCGGAATGAAAGTCATTTATGCATCACGCAGCGCGAAGCCGGAAGCGGATGCAATGGGAGCCTTGCGCGTATCTGTGGACGAGCTGATTCGAACTGCTGACATTCTGACGCTGCATGCTCCGCTCACTGACGAGACACGACAGCTACTGAATGGGCAGCGGATCGCCAGCATGAAACGTGGGGCGTATCTGATCAACACTGCACGCGGTCCGCTGGTGGACGAAGCCGCTGTCGCGGAAGCGCTGCGAAGCGGGCATCTTTCGGGAGCGGGGTTTGATGTCTACGAACGCGAACCGGCCGTGAACGAACAGCTGCTGCATGCGCCGAACACAGTACTTCTTCCGCATCTGGGATCGGCCACAGTGGAGACTCGAACAGAAATGGCGAGCATGGTTGCGAACGACATGCTGGCGGTGTTGAACAACCGCGAACCAAAGTATCGCGTAACGTGAAGTGTGGAGTGGAGTGTGGAGCACAGGCAATCCTGCCTGTGACGCGCTGCTCGTGTTCTCCGCCATTCTCGAATCACACTGGAGCAGGTTCAGGCGGGAATTCAGTTGGTCCAGTCACAGGCAGGATTGCCTGTGCTCCACAGAACCTGTGCTCCACTCGGGAGAACGATGAAGTTGAAACGTGAGACAGCTGTTCTGGTGGTGGTCGACATGCAGCAGAAGCTCATGCCGGTCATCGGTGATAGCGAGACCGTCATCCGGAATGTGGAGCGGTTGATCCGCGGGTGTCATGTTCTCGGAGTGCCGATTCTCACTACCGAGCAGTATGTGAGAGGGCTCGGTTCGACCGTGCCAGTTCTGCGTACAGCGCTCGACGAGACGGACAGCATTCAACCCATTGAGAAGGTCTGTTTCTCCTCGGCGGGCTGCGAAGAGTTCGCGACGGCCCTCGCTTCGAGCGGTCGCAGCCAAGTCATCCTCTGCGGCGTCGAAGCACACGTCTGCGTTTACCAGACCGCCATCGATCTGCTGGACCTCGGGCATGAAGTATTTCTGGTTGCGGACGCCACAGGCTCTCGCACCATCGAGAACCGCGAGACTGCACGACGTCGCCTTATGTACGAAGGCGCGAAACTCACCAGCACGGAGATGGCACTCTTCGAGATGACCGTAAACGCGGGAACGGACGAGTTCAGGGCGATTTCAAAGCTGGTGAAGTAGAGGCCGGGTCGGCGGCAGGGACCGAGGCAGTTGCCGTCATTCCGAGCGGCGGGAAGGGTGGGTGCGAGGAATCTACGCGCAAGGACCGCGCTGCGTAATTTCGAGCGCGTACCCTTCGCGTAGATTCCTCAGTCGCAGCACCAGTCTCGACCCGCTACCAAGCAAGGCTCGCTCTTTCGGAATGACGATGCTGACAGAGCATCGCAGCAGGAGCACCTCGGCATCTCGAAACTGTCATCCCGCTCTTCACGTAGAATTCACGACACCATCAACGCGGCAGTCGCCGCGCTCCGAAACGAAAGGACGACGCCCATGCTTCGAAGCGTTTCTCTCGCTGCAATTCTGTCTCTCATCGCGCTGACTTCCTCGGCGCAGGAAAATCTCACACGCCTCCTTCGCCAGCCCGACATTCAGGGGAAGAGCGTTGCCTTCGTCTATGCAGGTGACATCTGGATTGCGGACGTCAGCGGTGGCAACGCGCGACGCCTCACTTCGCACGAAGGACTGGAGCTCTTTCCAAAGTTTTCACCCGATGGTCGTCGCATCGCCTTCACCGGCGACTACAGCGGCTCGCGGCAGGTCCATGTGATCAGCGTTGATGGTGGCGAGCCGAAGCAACTGACCTTCTACAACGACGTCGGCGCGCTTCCTCCGCGTGGCGGCATCGATAACCGCATTCTGGACTGGAGTCCCGACGGGAAGAATATTCTCTTCCTCCCGCACCGCCTTCCCTGGAGCGACCGTATGGGAATCCCGTATGTCGTGCCTGCGGACGGAGGTACGGAGAAAGCGCTAGCGATTCCGGAAGCGGGCGGAGGCATGTACTCGCCCGATGGAACGAAGATCGTCTACACGCCGATCGAGCGTGAGTTCAGAACATGGAAACGTTACCGCGGAGGCCGGGCCCAGGATGTGTGGATCTATGACCTCGAGCGAAATAAAGCCGAGCAGATCACCAGCGACAAGGCCACCGACAACCAGCCGGTCTGGGTGAAAGACACCATCTACTTCACCTCAGATCGTGACCGACTCTTGAATCTCTACGCATACGACACACGCACGAAGCAGACGAAGAAAGTCACGACCCACGCTGACTTCGACGTGCTCTGGCCCAGCGCCAGTGCCGATCAGATCGTCTATGAAGCGGGTGGTTACATCTACCGCTACGATCCAGCCCTCGGTCAGCCTTCGCGCATTCCAATCCGTATCGCCAGCGATCTGAAGACCACGCTGCCGAGATTCCAGAACGTGAAGACCAACATCGGAAACTTCTCGCTTTCTCCCAGCGGTGCGCGGGCGCTTCTCGGCGCGCGTGGAGACATCTTCACCGTACCTGCCAAAGACGGCGAGATTCGCAATCTCACGCAGACTCCCGGGGTTCGTGAACTCGACCCGGCCTGGTCTCCTGACGGAAAGTGGATTGCCTATCTGAGCGATCGCACGGGTGAGTACGAGCTCTGGGTGCGAGGCGCGGAAGCCGCTGCTACCGAACGTCAGGTTACACGCGGCGGAAAGTCCTGGCGATTCGCTCCAGTCTGGTCGCCGGATAGTAAGAAACTGGCATTCGCCGACACTGAGTCACTGCTGCAGTACGTCGAGGTCAGCAGCGGACAGATCACCGAGGTCGATCGAGGGATTTACGACAACATCACTTACTATCGATGGGCTCCCGACAGCCGCTGGCTGGCCTACAACCGCGACAGTGAGACTCGCCTCTCCACGATCTTCCTGCACTCTGTGGAGCAGGGGAAGAACTTCCAGCTCACCAGCGGAATGACCAGCGACTCAACACCAACTTTCGATCCAAAGGGCCGCTACCTTTACTTCACCTCGGATCGTGACTTCAATCTCACCTTCAGCGGATTCGAGTTCAACTACGTCTACACCGACCCGACCCGCATCTATGTAGGACTGCTGGCCGACGATGGCCCGGCGCTCTTCCTCCCCACCAGCGATGAGGAGATTGCGGCAGCGCAAACGGCCGCGGAGAAAGCGCCAGTCGCAGCGACATCCGAGGTGAAATCTGATGCAACGGTCGGCGCCACGCCTGCGAAGCA
This sequence comes from Thermoanaerobaculia bacterium, assembly GCA_046590705.1. GTDB lineage: Bacteria > Acidobacteriota > Thermoanaerobaculia > Gp7-AA8 > Gp7-AA8 > JBKJUK01. The sequence goes on along the minus strand of JBKJUK010000337.1, from coordinate 11,668 downwards.
GGACACGACTGCAGTGAAAGGCGCGATGGCGCCGATCCGGATCGACATCGCAGGATTCGAGCGTAGAGTTCGGGCCATTCCTGGCGCTCCTGGAAATTACCGCGCCATCGAGGCCCTGCCGAACGGCGTGCTCTATCTGACCGGAACAGGCCCTCTCACTGCGCTGAAGCTTTACAACATAGACGACAAGAAGGAAGAGACGGTCCTGGAGGGCGTAGCCGGCTACGACCTCTCCGCAAACCGCGAGAAGATCATCTTCAGAAAAGGCCTGGACTACGGAATCATACCCGCCAAACCCGCCCAGAAAGCGGATGCGTTGCTCGCGCTCGACAAACTGGAAATGCGCATTGAACCACGAGCCGAATGGGCTCAGCAGTACAACGACGCCTGGCGACTTCTGCGCGACTGGTTCTACGACCCGAAGATGCACGGACTGGACTGGGCCGGCGTGAAGGCGAAATACGCGCCTCTCGTTCCACACGTAGCACACCGGTCGGATCTCGACTACATCCTCGGGGAGGTCGCCGGCGAACTGAATGCCGGTCACGTGTATGTGGAGACCTCGCAGGACTGGCAAGTCAAACGAGTAGAGAACGGTTTGCTGGGCGCTGAGATCGAGCCGCACGAGTCAGGTTACTTCCGGATCGCCAGAATCTTCCCGGGAGAGAACTGGCATGAGTCGTTCCGCTCGCCGCTCACCGAGCCGGGTGTGCGCGTAAAAGCAGGAGACTTCATTCTAGCGGTGGATGGCACTTCGACCAAGGGCGTCGATAATTTCTACCGCCTGATGGAGAACAAGGCCAATCGCACAGTAACTCTGCGCGTGAGTTCACAGCCAGATGGAGCGGGCGCGCATGACGAGCGAGTGAAGCCGACTCGCAAGGAGACCAATCTGCGCTACCTCGACTGGGTCGCCTCGCGACGGGCCATGGTCGAGAAGCTTTCAGGCGGTCGCATCGGCTACATCCACCTGCCCAACACCGGACAGGAGGGAAATCGCGAACTGTTCAAGAACTTCTACCCGCAAGCCCGGAAAGAGGCGCTGATCATCGACGATCGTTACAACGGCGGCGGCTTCATTCCCGACCGCATGATCGAACTACTCGATCGCGATGTGCTCAGTTACTGGGCACGCCGTAACATCGAACCGTCGGTCACACCGGCCTTCGCGCACCGCGGCCCCAAGGCCATGCTGATCAACGGATACTCCGCGTCGGGTGGCGACGCACTCCCCTACTACTTCCGTAAGCGCAATCTGGGAACCATCATCGGAACACGAACCTGGGGCGGCTTGATCGGACTGTCAGGGGGCCCAAGCCTGATGGACGGTGGAGCCATCAATGTACCGACCTTCCGATTTTTCGATACCGAAGGAAAGTGGGCTGTGGAGAACGAAGGCGTTTCGCCGGACATCGAAGTCGTGGACCGGCCCGACCTGGTTGCAGCCGGGCAGGACCCATCCCTCGAGAAAGCGATCGAGGTTCTACTCGAGCAATTAAAGAAGACTCCCGTTCGTGCGGTGGTCACTCCAACGCCACCATCTGACGCACCGAAGAACTAGAGGCGATCACGGCATGTACAATTGACTGCATGACATCTGGACTCGAGACCGGATTCCTGCTCGATCGCCAGTGGCATTGGCTGAGGGGTGAAATGGAGCAGACCAAACGCCCGACTCTTCTCGCGGTTTGCAGACTTCTGTCCGAACATCGGGTTCAGTACGCCATCATCGGCGGTGTGGCTCTGCAGGTCCATCAGAGAGAACCGCGAACGACGCTCGACATCGACATCGCTCTTCTGGATCGAGCAACCCTTCCCCGGGAAGCGCTAATCTCGAATGGATTCACATTTACAGGCTCGTTCGAATTCTCGGACAACTGGCTCTCGAGTGATGGAACTCCCGTCCAGTTCAGCGACGATCCCGCAGTCGCCGGTGCCATCGAGGCTGCGGATACCCTTGAACTCGATGGGGTGTCTTTCTGCGTGCTTCGCGTTATGGATCTGCTTCACCAAAAGTTAAGGGCAGGTTCAGATCCGGCCCGGCGACGATCGAAGCGCCTGCAGGATCTGGCCGATGCCGAGTCGCTACTGGAAGGAGATCCAGGCCTTGCGGACTCGTTGAGTGAGGACGAGCGGGCAATACTCGATTCGCTTCCGAAATAGTCTCACGCGGTGCGTGTCGTCTTTGTTTCACCGATATGCGGGTTTGCGAGTCGTATATTGAAGGTTGATCGGCCAGGTCATTCCGAAGGAGCACGCCGAGCCTGGTAGCTAACAATGAGAGGGGTGCGACTGAGGAATCTACGAGCAAGGGTCGCGCTCGTCATTCCAAGCGCGGTCCCTGTGCGTAGATCCCTCGCACCCACCCATCCCGCCGCTCGGGATGACGGCCCCCCCTGGAAAGCGATCCTGTTTCTCTCTCACATCCACACGCTCACCTGACTCACACTCTTGCGCGAGATGTCGGGCACCTGACAATCCGCGGCAGCGTAGCCGACGGGGATTAACAGGTAGGCCTTCTCGTTCTCCGGACGGTTCAGAACACTTCGAAGAAATCCCATCGGACTAGGCGTGTGAGTAAGAGTAGAGAGGCCAGCACGATGCAGCGCGGCAAGTAGAAACCCGCAGGCGATTCCCACCGACTCGTTCACGTAATAGTGACGCACCTTCTTTCCATCGCTGATTCCGTAGTCTTCCTTGAAGACCACGATGAGTGCGGGCGCGATTTCCAGAAACTCCTTACGCCAGTCAGTCTCCAGAGGAGCGAGTGCACGAAGCCACTCTTCAGGCATACGCCCCGAGTAGTTCAGCTTCTCCTCGTCCTCGGCGGCGATTCGGATCCTGCGCTTCAGCTCTGCATCGCGGACCACAACGAATTTCCAGGGCTGCATATTCGCTCCCGAAGGCGCCGAGGCCGCAGCTTCGATGGCCAGTGACAGCACTTCATCGGGGATTGGCTCAGAAGTGAAGTCGCGAACGGAGCGCCTGGTTCGGATGTCTTCCATGAACTCGCGAACACGACCATGCATCTCGTCGCTCGTAATGCGGGGCCGCGTGTGTGGGACTTTCGGGTGCGTCATGGCCGACATTATTACGCCTATGAAGAGTCCTCGTGAAGATTGGATCCGCTCAGAGCTCAGGTATTCGTACATCGTTCACGGCTCGTCGCGTCGAGTCGCAATAGGCAGGACATCTCGGTGCGCGGAATTCGTCCTTCGAAGTCAGTGCGTCGCGCCACAGGCAGGATTGCCTGTCCCACACAATCGCGCCTTGTCGCGATCCCGTGACTCTCCGCTATTACTTCCACGTAGATACATCACACAACAAAAAGCCCGCCTTCCGGCGGGCTTTTTAGATTCAGCGACGAAGCGAACTACTCTGCTGCTTCGTCTTTTTTCTTGCGGGGCTTCTTTGCTTTTTCGCCGTCGGCTACTTCTGCGTCTTTGTTTTTTGCGGCGCCTTTTGCACCTTTGGTTGCGGCGGGTGTGGTCGCGGCCTCAGCTTTCACTGCTGCCTTTTTGCCGCCCTTGGTAGGAGTGGCATTGGAGGTCGTATCTTTGCCGAGCTCGTAGTCGACGAACTCGAGGATGGCCATCTCGGCACCGTCGCCGCGGCGAGGTCCGAGTTTGACGATCCGGAGGTATCCGCCCGGACGGCTGGAGAAGCGGACCGATACGTCGGTGAAGAGCTTCTGCACCAGGGTGTTCTCAGCGATGGTCTGTGCTGCAAGGCGGCGGGTATGAACCGAATCAATCTTGCCGAGTGTGATCATCCGTTCGACGATCGGACGAAGTTCTTTCGCCTTGATGAGCGTGGTGACGATGCGCTCTTTGTCGAGGATAGAAGCAAGCTGGTTGCGGAACAGCGCTTTTCGATGCGCCGAGGTACGCCCGAGCTTGCGGTTGGCCATTCCGTGTCTCATGTAAAACCTCTTCTTTCTTTTCTAGGTGATGTTCGGGAAGAAAACTGCGGGGAGCCGGCTGGCGGTAAAGCAGGCCGGGCTCCCTCACGATGGAGTTACTCGCTGTGTGCTGGTTCCTGGCGCATGCTGCGGTCGCCGCCCTTCATGGACATGCCGAAGGAGAGCCCGAGGCTGACGAGGACGTCTTTGATTTCGTCGAGCGACTTGCGGCCGAAATTCTTGGTCGAAAGCATCTCGCGCTCGCTGCGCTGGACCAGATCGCCAAGGGTACGGATGTTGGCATTCTTGAGACAGTTGGCCGAGCGTACGGAGAGGTCGAGTTCTTCGATGGGCTTACCGAGCATCTCGCTCATCTTCGGATCTACGGTGACTTCGATGACTTCCTGTACATCTTCCTCTTCTGCGTGGAACGAGCTGAAGATGGACATGTGATCAGTGATCAGTTCGGCCGCCAGGGAAAGTGATTCCTGGGAGCTGACTGCGCCGTTGGTCCAGACTTCCATGACCAGACGGTCGTAGTCGGTCATCTGACCGACGCGTGCGCCTTCGACGTGATAGACCACACGACGTACCGGCGAGTGGATCGAATCGATGGGAATGTAGCCGAGCGGAAGATCTGCATCTGCGTTCTTATCGGCAACCATGTAGCCGCGACCAATTTTGAGGCGCAGTTCGAGCTTCAGCGAACCTTCTTTGGAGAGGGTTGCGATGTGGGCGGTCGGATCGAGAATCTCGACATCCGGATCGCTGTCAATGTCCGCTGCGGTGACGGTACCGGGACCTTTCTTCTCGAGGAAGAGGGTCTTGGGTCCGCGACCGTGAAGCTTGAAAGGAATCTGTTTGATGTTCAAAACGATGTCGGTCATGTCTTCGACCACACCGGTGAGCGAGGAGAATTCATGAAGAACTCCCTCGGCACGGATTGCTGTTACCGCTGCACCCTCGATGGACGAGAGCAGGACACGACGAAGAGCGTTCCCGATTGTCGTACCGAAGCCCCGCTCGAACGGCTGGGCGATGAAACGACCATACGTCGGCGTCAGGGTCTCAGCGTCGTAATCGAGCTTCTTTGGTTTCTGGAAATCTGACCACAACATTCAACGGCCTCCTCGCCATTACTTCGAATAGAGTTCAACGATGAGCTGCTCCTGGATGGGCAGGCGAATGTCCTCACGTTTCGGAAGATCAATAACGGTTCCGCGGAATTCGGCCGCGTTGAGTTCGAGCCAGCTCGGGATGCCGCGACCTGCTGCGGTCTCGACTGCCTGCTGGATCTGATCATTCTTGCGGCTCTTCTCGCGCACCTGAACCACGGTGCCCTTGCGAACCTGGTAGGAAGGAATGTTGACCTTCTTCCCATTGACCTCGATGTGCCCATGCCGGACCAGCTGGCGAGCCTGCGGCCGTGAAGCCGCAAAGCCGAGCGAGTAAATGATGTTGTCCAGACGCTGCTCGAGCTGACGGAGCAGGTTCTCGCCTGTGATTCCCTGGCGACGTGCTGCCTCTCCGAAATACAGCCGGAACTGCTTCTCCAGAACACCGTAGATTCTCTTCACTTTCTGCTTCTCACGGAGCTGCAGTCCATATCCGAGTACCTTGGAACGACGACGGCCGTGCTGACCGGGCGCGTAATTACGGCGCTCGATTGCACATTTGTCCTTGAAGCATCGGTCCCCTTTCAGGAAGAGCTTCATTCCCTCACGACGGCAAAGCCGACAGACGGGATCAGAATAACGAGCCACTGTGCCTCCTCAAACTACAAAAAAAGTAACGTAACCAGTGATGAGAACAGCAGGAGCAACGGTTGCGGGCCTGGATTTCTCCCTGCCGTCCCCGCAGTTCTCACCGCTCAAAGTAAAAAGAGCTCAGACGCGGCGGCGCTTTGGTGGGCGGCAACCGTTGTGCGGGATCGGCGTCACGTCCTTGATGGACTTGATGTCGAGACCACTTGCTGCGAGTGCACGGATGGCCGACTCGCGACCGGCGCCAGGGCCATTGACCTTTACGTCAACGGAGCGGACACCATGCTCGGTAGCCAGCTGCGCGGCATTCTGCGCGGCGACCTGAGCGGCGAAAGGAGTTCCCTTGCGGGAGCCCTTGAAGCCGATCCGGCCGGCACTGGACCAGGCCAGCACATTGCCCATCGGGTCGGCAATCGACACGATGGTGTTGTTGAACGTAGCAGCAATTGCTGCCACGCCGTGCGGTACGTTCTTCTTCTCACGCTTCTTGGTTCCGGCGCGACGCGCACCTGTTCCCGCAGCTTTCGGTTTTGCCATTTGCTGAATCCTTTTCGTTCGTATCGAGGGAGACCATGGAAGGCCTCACTCAACGGTTGAGATCGAATTACTTCTTGCCGGGCTTCTTCTTGCCGGCGATGGACGTCTTACGAGGTCCTTTCCGGGTCCGGGCATTGGTGTGCGTACGCTGACCACGTACCGGCAGACCGCGACGGTGACGAGTTCCGCGATAGCAATTGATTTCCATCAACCGCTTGATGTCGAGACCGACGTCCTTGCGGAGATCGCCTTCGACGTTACCCTCTTCGGTAATGATGTTGCGGATCTTACGAACGTCATCTTCGGTGAGGTCCTTTACCCGACGATTGCGATCGACCTGAGCCTGATCACAGATCTTCGTCGAGCGGGTCCGACCAATTCCGTAGATGTACGTCAATCCGACTTCCACTCTCTTGTTCAGCGGAAGATCAACGCCTGAGATACGAGCCACAAATGCCTCCGAAAAATACTGCCGCGAGCCTTAAGCTGTTAGCGTTAGCGTTTAGCTGCTTCAAAATCAATTCTGGTTTTCGATAACGATAACCCTGCAGGAAATGTCTGCAAGGTATCAATTGTCAACCTTGACGCTGTTTGTGCTTCGGGTTCTCGCAAAGAATGCGGATCACACCCTCGCGACGAACGATCTTGCACTTGACACAGATTCTCTTGACCGAAGAACGTACTTTCATGACTGCCCCTCTACTTATAGCGATAAACGATTCGACCGCGCGTCAGATCGTAGGGTGACAACTCCACCAGAACCTTGTCGCCAGGGAGAATACGGATGAAGTGCTTGCGCATCTTTCCCGAGATGTGAGCAAGCACCTTGTGCTTGTTCTCCAGCTCAACCTGAAACATCGCATTCGGCAGCGTTTCCAATACCGTTGCCGTCACCTCAATCGCATCTTCTTTCGACATGTTCCTCCAGCTTTACTGCTTCCTGGATCTGTTCACCGGCAGAATTGCCTGCGCCAAACCCCGGAATGCTTCAACGTCCCAGTACTCTCGGACCCTCGGATGTCACTGCGATCGAATGCTCGAAGTGCGCAGCAAGCGCGCCGTCGAGCGTCCGGGCAGTCCATCCGTCAGCGTCCGTCCGGACGTCCTGAACCATTCCATCACTGCTTTTCCTGAGTCTGGCCGCCAGTTTGTCCCCGATCTCACAGAGCATCGGTTCGATTGCCAGCACCAGACCTTCCTTCAACTGCAGGCCGCGACCGCGCGTGCCGTAGTTATAAACCTGTGGATCCTCGTGCATTTTCCGGCCGATACCATGGCCGACGAACGCCCGAATCACATGAAACCCGTTCTTTTCCGCATGCTCCTGTACCGCCGCTCCGATGTCGCCCAGGTACTTTCCGGGACGCATCTCTTCGATGGCCAGATCGAGACATTCCCGGGTCGTGTCGACCAGCTTCTGCACCTGCGGAGCAGCCTTCCCAACCACGACCGTTACCGCACCATCCCCGACAAATCCGTCGAGCACTGCCCCGAAGTCGATCCCGAGGATGTCGCCATCCTCGAGCTTCTCCCGATTCGGAATCCCATGAACAATCACATCATTCAATGAAGTACAGACCACCGCCGGATACGGCGGCATCCCCATCGGAGCGTACCCCTTGAAGGGCGACTTCGCCCCCCGCCTGGCAAGCTCTTCTTCCGCCACCGCGTTCATCTGTGCGGTGGTGGCACCCGGCCTGGCCATCTCACGCATGATCTCGACGATCTCGAGTACCACGCGATTGACGCGATCCATCGTCGCGATCTCATCGCGACTCTTGAGAACCGGACCCTTCATGAATGGAGGGATTGTTCTATTCTTTCAAAGACCTGCTCGACAGGACCCTTCCCGTCGACCTCGCGGAGCGAGCTCTGTTCATTGTAGAAATTCACTACCGGCATGGTCTGGGACCTGAAGGCTTCCAGACGCTTCCGAACTGCTGCTTCCGTGTCGTCGCTTCGGGTAATCAGTGCGGAACCACAAGCATCGCAGACACCTTCGACCTTCGAAGGTGCGTGCTGCAGGTGGTAAACCGCGCCACATGAAGGACATGAGCGACGAGCTGCGATCCTCTGAACAATCGTTTCATCCGGGACCAGAAAGTTGAGAACCCGGAGTCCACCGTTGTCATTCCCTGCCAGCAGCGCAGTGAGCTTTTCAGCCTGCGGCACTGTTCTCGGAAATCCATCGAGGATGAATCCCGAGGTCGCGTCTCCGCGCTCGAGCCTCTCTCCGATGATCCCGACCATCAACTCATCATTGACCAGTCCGCCTGCTTCCATGATCGGCGCTGCTTTTCTGCCGAGCTCGGTTTGTAACTTCACTGCGTCCCGGAGCATATCGCCCGTGGAGATATGAGGCACACCGAGGCGCTCTGCGAGCAGTTTCGCCTGTGTACCTTTTCCGCTCCCGGGCGGTCCGATGAAGATTACGCGCACGCTCGTGACCTCAGCCCCTGCGTCCGCGGATGCGGCCTTTCTTCATGAAACCGTCGTAATTGCGCATGACCAGCTGCGATTCAATCTGCTGGACTGTGTCCATGGCCACACCGACCACGATGAGCAGTGAGGTTCCGCCGAAGTAGAAGTTGAAGCCCATACCTTCCGTAAACCAGATTGGCAGTGCTGAGTCGAGCGCAGTGCCGACACCAAATGGCAGCTGGTTCACATGGACACCAGCGATGAGGAACTCCGGAAGAATACAGACCGCGGCGAGGTAGAGCGATCCGACGAAGGTGATGCGAGTCAGCACACGGTCGATGTAGTCGGAGGTCTTCTTGCCAGGGCGGATGCCCGGGATAAAGCCGCCGTACTTGCGCATGTTGTCTGCGGTGTCGACCGGATTGAAGACGATCGACGTGTAGAAATACGCGAAGAAGATGATGCCGACGATCTGCAGCAGATAGTAGATCGGCTCGCCGACGGCAATCTGACGGGCGATACTCTGGGCCCACTCAGCCTGAATCATGCTGGCGAAGGTCTGCGGAAGAACCAGAATCGACGAGGCGAAGATGACCGGAATGACGCCGGCCGTATTGACGCGAAGCGGAAGGTACGTGTTCGAACCACCATAGACCCGGCGTCCGACCACTCGCTTCGCATATTGCACGGGAATTCGACGTTGAGCCCGTTCCATGAAGACCACGAAGGCGATCACCAGGATCATGAAGATGATCAGGAGAAGCACCGCGATAATGCTGTGCTCTCCGGTTCGGATCCCCTCGATCACACCGACTGCCGCACTCGGAAGTCCGACCACGATGCCAGCGAAGATGATCAGCGAGATCCCGTTGCCGATCCCACGCTCGGAAATCTGCTCGCCGAGCCACATGACGAAGGCTGTTCCGGTGGTGAGCGTGAGGACCGTCATCAGAGGAAAACCGATGCCCCAGAGTGCGTCCTGCACATGAACCGGAACCAGTGGTGCTCCGCCAGGTGAGGCCTGACCCTTGAGCCAGAAGGCCACACCGAGCGACTGAATGATGGCGAGGACGATCGTTCCATACCTGGTGTACTGATTGATCTTGCGGCGACCCATCTCACCCTCTTTCGAGAGTTTCTCGAGATAAGGCCAGACCACGGTCAGAAGCTGCAAAATGATCGACGCCGAGATGTACGGCATGATGCCGAGGGCGAAGATCGAGAGACGGCTGAGTGCACCGCCCGAGAAGAGATCGAGGAACCCGAAGACTCCGGACTGGATCGCAGAGAAGAACTCGGACAACGCAACCGGATCGACACCCGGTGTGGGCACAAAGGATCCGAGTCTGTACACCGCGAGCAACGCCAGCGTAAAGAGGATCCGCTTACGCAGATCAGGAATCGCGAAGATGTTCCGAATTGCTGCGAGCACGTTTATGCCGTCTCCTGGCAGGTGCCGCCCGCTGCCTCGATTTTTTCACGTGCTACTTTCGAGAAGGCGTCCGCATGCACGGTGAGCTTCTTGCTCAAATCGCCGTTGCCGAGAACTTTCACTTTCTTCTTGGCGCCCTTGATCAGGCCGGCCTCGCGGAAAGTGGTTTCGTCGACAGTCGCCCCGCTTTCGAAACGATCCAGGTCAGCCAGATTCACCACGAAGAAAACTTCTTTGAAGATATTGGTGAATCCACGTTTCGGAACGCGACGATGCAGCGGCATCTGGCCGCCTTCGAAGCCGAGCATCCGGCTGTAACCGGATCGCGATTTCTGTCCATTCTGACCGCGTCCTGCAGTCTTGCCGTGCCCCGAGCCGGGACCACGTCCAACGCGTTTCTTCGCGTGGCGGGAGCCTTTGTTCGGTTTTAGATTGCTGAGTTCCATTGTCTTGCTCCGTATACAGAGGACCGACGGTCCGCTGTCGTGCTGATTAGTCGACGAGTTCCACGAGATGGGAGATCTTGGCGATCATGCCGCGGGTCTCGCGAGTGTCTACGCGCTCGACCACCTGATGCATCTTGCGGAAGCCGAGAGCTTTCAAAGTCTCGCGCATTTCCACGGGACAACCGATCCCGCTGCGGATCTGCTTGAGACGAACCGTTGCACCCGAGTGACTTGCCTTCAGTGTCTTGGCCATTATTCAGTCTCCGTCACTGGAGTTTCCTGCTGCTGCGGCTCATCGATACCGCGCAGACGGCGATACTCGCTCTCGTTGCGCAGTTGCTTGAGCGCTTCGAAGGTCGCCTTCACTACGTTGTGCGGATTGGCCGTTCCGAGTGACTTGGTGAGGATGTCTTGAATCCCTGCGGACTCGAGGATTGCGCGCACCGGACCACCGGCAATGACGCCGGTACCTGCCGAAGCGGGCTTGAGCAGAACCTTACCCGCACCGTAATGTCCCAGTGCAGCGTGAGGAATGGTCGTGCCGTTGGTCGAGATCGGAATCATGTTGCGCTTCGCGATTTCGATCCCTTTCTTGATGGCCGCAGGAACTTCCTTGGCTTTGCCGGAACCGAATCCGACACGACCCTTCCCGTCGCCCACGACTACGAGCGCGCTGAAGCTGAAGTTCTTACCACCCTTGACGACCTTGGTGACGCGGTTGATGTGCACAACCTTGTCGACCATGCCGCTCTCTGACCGTTCGTCGCGACGGTCATTGCCTCGCGGTGATCCCTGTCCTTGACGCTGCACCATTACCTCCGATGTGTCCCGGGGAGCGTGTGACTGGCACTCGCTCCTTTAAATCTGATTAGTAGCGGAGGGAGAGGACCCTGGAGTCCATCCCTTACGTTTGTTGCTTCGAAACTAGAATTCGAGGCCGTTCTCACGCGCTGCATCTGCCAGCGCCTTGAGATTGCCGTGATAGACATAGCCGCCGCGATCGAAAACCACGCGGGTGATTCCCTCGCCTTTGAGTCGCGAAGCCACGAGTGCGCCGACAGCTTTCGCTGCGCCGGCATTCGCGCCCTTGCTGGAGGCGTCCTGCTCTTTCGACGAGGCAGAGACGATGGTCCGTCCTGCTGCGTCGTCGATGACCTGAACATAGATG
>JBKJUK010000311.1:0-8343 GCA_046590705.1 Thermoanaerobaculia bacterium | reverse complement strand
CCGGCGCCGACCGCCCCAACGATGACTGAGCCAGGCTTGGCGGCTCCGGGGACAGCGGCCCGCCTCGCGGCAGGTGCAGTGCATCTCTACACAGCTTCCGGTGTGGTCGTCGCCTTTCTGGCGGCGATGGAAATCTGTGCGACGGAAGTGGATGTGAAGAAGGTCTTCCTGTGGCTTCTTCTGGCGGTGCTGATTGACGCCACAGACGGCCCGCTTGCACGAAAGTTTCGCGTGAAGAGCGTCATGCCCGAAATCGACGGAAGGAAGATCGATGACATCGTCGACTTTCTGACCTTCACCTTCCTTCCTCTTATGCTGGTGGCAAGAATGGGATGGGTTCGAGAGCCTGCGCTGCTCTTTCTTGGACCGGCCCTGCTGGCCAGCCTACTCGGCTTCGCTAACGTGACCGCCAAAATCGAATCGGGCGGCTTCTTCCTGGGCTTTCCTTCGTATTGGAACGTGATCGCCTTCTACCTCGGGATCTCGGCAGCAGCCGGATATCAGGGATTGAACGGTGCGATCGTGCTGTTCTTCGCGGTATTGACGGTCGTGCCGGTAGGCTTCATTTACCCGAACCTCGCACCGCGCCGTTGGAAGCTGCCGATTCTCGCAGGCGCGGCGCTCTGGGTGGTTCTGGTACTGCTCATGTTGCGCAGCTATCCTCTCGTGCCGCGCTGGATGCTTCTGGCCTCGCTGATTTACGGAGTGTTCTACGTGGCGATCTCGTTTTACGAGTACGCGCAGTTCAAACGGCGCGAGACAGCCGTCTGATATTGCGATTGGCGAGAAAGCGAGATCGCCCCCTGCTATGCGTCGTCAGGGAAGCGGTTGTGTGGCACAGGCAATCCAGCCTGTGGCGCGACGTACTGACTTCGAAGAACGATTTACCTGGCCTCGCGTAGAGATTATAGAGAACGTTTTCCGGCCCGAATGTTCCGACGGCTGCCCTTCGGTTTGTTGCTGCCGAAGCGGTCGCCGCCGCCCTTCTGCTTGTCCGCGCCGAATCCACCGCCACCGCCGCCACCACCATTGAACGGAGCGCCTCCGCCGCCGCGCGGCCGTTCTTCAGCGGCGTTCACGCGGAGAGCCCGGCCCGAAAGTTCGTGGCCATTGAATCGCTCGATGGCCTGAGTCGCATCTTCGTCATTCTCGAATTCAACGAAAGCGAAACCGCGGGGGCGGTTCGTTTCACGATCGGTCGGAAGAAATACGTCACGCAGTTGTCCTGCCTGTGCAAACAGCTGCTCGAGTTCCGAACGAGTCGTGTTGAAGTCGAGATTTCCTACGAAAAGCTTGGCCGCCATGCATTCTCCTATGGAGTGTAGTGAGTCGTAAATACGGTGCATTATGTTACGGGCGCCGGCGATGCAGATGCGAGGCGCTGCGATGAGACGATGTGGTTCATCGGCGAGGAGCGGCGACGAAGCAGATGCGTCGTCGCCGCCGTAACATAACGCACCGTATTTACGACTCACTACACTAGCGGCCGAGGTACCCTGACTAGAGCGATTCGCGGTTCCGCCCTTCGAGTGTATCGCGAACGGCTCCGTTCGCGTACGAGACCGAGAGCTGTTTGCTTCGTATGACTGTCGGTCCATCACTTCTGCGCCTATACCGGATTCTTCACCTTTGGGGTCACAGGCGGCGTCGAAACAACTGTTTTCTGAGGTGTTGTGACTGACGGTGGGCAAGGTGCGGTATTCGCCGATTCGGACTTGCTGGCGGGAGAGGGTCCTCTGTTGTACCGGCTGAGTTCAGCCAGGAATGCCGTCGTTTCCTCCACGGAAAGATGCTTTCGAACAGCCTTCACGAATGCTGTCCGCAGTTCACCGGATGCTTCGAGCTTTACAAAGTCCTGCGAGATGCGCTGTGTTTCCATCAGTCTCCGCATGGAGTCGCGAACGCCCTGCGGATCTTCGAGGACGTCATTGAGAACTACCAGATGCATCTCCGCCAGCGAGCGACGGGACGGATCGGAAAGCATGTTGAAAGAGGCCGCTCGAAATTGCCGCCTCGCTTCATTCAGCAGTTTGTTCTGGTAGTTTGCCTCGGCGCTGCGAAACATCCGCTCAGCGAGGGGACCCTCGGGAACACCCGCATAAATCTGGAGCATAAGGACGAAGGCAAGTGAATTCATTGCGAAGTTGAACCAGCAGCCGCCTGCTTTCCTTCCAGCGTGGGTGCACTCCTAAGAGCGAATCATCTTCGGGCCAACACGGGATCCGACCTCCGGGCGACGACGAGTAGAATTAAACGGATCTCATGCGAAGCTAGAATTGGAGGATTCAGCGCCGTCATTCACCTACAGGATAACTGTTCAGTTACAATGTCGTGACAATCTGAATCAGACGCTCCTCAACATTAAAGGTGGACTTCGCATGCATAGAATCGCCAGCGTTTTTCTGCTCCTGCTTCTCCCTACGTCGCTCTTCGCGCAAACGAAATTCGACGAATGTCATAGCGGATTCTCCGCGTACGTAGCGGCCAGTCCATACATCGTGAATCCATCCTCTGCGGAACGCCGCACCACCACGATCGTGGCGATGTTCGAAGACTCGGAACTCAACAGTTCGTCGAGCGTACGCTACCGGGTGACGATACGTTCAGTGAGCAGCGGCCAGATCGTCCGGGTCCTGACAGGTGAGAAAGGACTTCTGCCGCAGAGCGCCGCAGAAGCGATCGTCCGCTGGGATGGCCGTGACGCGCAACGCAACCTGGTCAGCGACGGCGAGTACAGCGTCGTCGTTTCCGGAGTGGAGCAGCGGAGCCGTCTCGTTCCAGAGTCGAGCCCGGAGCCTGCCCGTCGCGCCGAGAGCAGCGAAGTGCGAGTCATCGTTGACCGAGCTGGTACATACAACCCGCTCTTCGAAAAATCGACTCGCGAACGACTGAAGCTCGAAGCACAGGCGGCCGGCCTCGACGCCAGCTTCCCCTACCAGTTCTTCTACGGCAACACGCATGCGCACACCAACTGGAGCGACGGCGGCATGCCCGTGACCGATTGCGTCTCAGGACGCTACGGTGCCGCTGGCGGTGCGGAACCAGTCGATGCTTTCAACTACGCCAAGACCAATGGTTCGATCGACTATCTGGCCATCGTCGAACATAACCATCTGATGCAGGATGCCTGCACCACCTGCACGGCCGAACAGATCAAGAGCCGCTACACCAGCGGGTTTCAAGCGGCGCAGACCGCCACGGTTCCCGGCTCCTTCGTCGGACTCTTCGGCATGGAGTGGGGCGTCATCAGCGGCGGCGGACATATCAACGTCTACAACCAGGCGCAACTCATGGCGTGGACGGGCGAGCCGTATCACGTGCTGGTCGATCACTCGAACTACCAGCAACTCTACACGGCCATGAAGAACAATCAGGGCCTGCTCGGATCGTACGCCACCTTCAATCATCCACAGGCCGGCGACTACGGCAGCTACGCGCGTTCCGCGGATGGCGACGCGGTGGTGCGGGGCTTGTCGATTCTTTCCGGGCCAGCCTTCAGCACGTCGACCACGTTTACTCCCGGCGGAACGACCTACGTGCCGAGGTTCAACGAGGTCCTATCCTACGGCTGGAAAATCGCGCCTGAATCGCATCAGGACAATCACTGCCAGAACTACGGCAGCTCGACACCAAATCGCACCGTGGCGCTCATTCCAAACGGGACCACCTTCGATCAGCAGTCGCTGGTAAGCGCCTACGGCGCGCGCCACTTCTACTCCGCTCAGGATCGTGACGTGCAGCTGGCCTACCGCACCGCAGACGGCGCCCGGATCATGGGCGACTCCTTCGGTGCGAGCGCAGGTGTGGGAATCAATGTTCAGGTCTCGGATCCGGCCGGTGAGGCAGTACAGAAGATTGAAATCTGGGGAGGTCGCGCCGGCACCAACGCCGCACCCGGCGCTGCAGCAGCCATCGTCGCCTCCAATCTCAGCAGTACCTCGCTGGCTGCCACTCTCGCGCCCAGGACCACCGGCGAAGAATGGTATTACTACGTCATCGCTGTGCAGGCCGACGGCAATATCGTCTGGTCTGCACCGATGTGGATCACATGGGGCGCAGCCACCGGTGACACGACTGCGCCAGCAACCTCCATCACCGCGCCCGCGGCCGGCGCCACAGTCTCAGGCACCACTCTGGTGACGGCATCCGCGAGCGACAATATCGGTGTCACCAAGGTGGAGTTCTATCTCGACGGTACTCTCTCAGCGAGCGACACCACTGCTCCTTACGAGTGGTCATGGAACACGGCCACCGCAACGAACGCCTCGCACTCGATCACATCGAAAGCGTATGACGCGGCCAACAACATCGGGACTTCCTCCGCCGTCTCGGTGACGGTCAACAATCCGGTGAGCACCGACACGACAGCGCCGGTCACCTCAATCTCTGCACCTGCTGGCGGAGCAACCGTCAGCGGCACAATTCTCGTCACCGCAACCGCCACCGACAACGTCGGCGTCACTAAAGTCGAGTTTTACCTCGACGGGGCGCTCGCAGCCAGCGACACCACCGCTCCTTACGAGTGGTCATGGAACACCTCGACCGCAACGAACGCCTCGCACTCGATCACATCGAAAGCGTATGACGCGGCCAACAACATCGGGACATCTGCTGCCGTGAGTGTCACAGTCAGCAATGTGGCACCTCCTCCGGCAGGCACGGACATCAGCGGCTATAAAGTGTCGCAGCTGAATGCGACCCTCGACTATCTCCTCCCTGCAGGAACCACCATTGCGGCGAAGGGCTACGTCGTCATTGCACGTAATGCGACAAAGGCTGCCTTCGAAACGTTCTGGGGCGTCACCCTCGGCAGCAATGTCACCTTCATTAACAGTGGAGACGGAATGCCGCAGATCAATGGCGACGAGAATTTCACTCTCTACAATGCGGCAGGCACGAAGCTGGACGGGCGCACCGTGAACATGGCCACCTCAGCCGGAGAATCTCTCAAGCGCACGAATGGATGCGGCGCTCCTGCCAAGGCAACCTCCTGGTCGCGAGTGGCGGCCGGACTCGCCAATCCTGGCTCCGGCGCTCCTGCCGACTGCGCCAAGGGTCTTTACATCAGTGAGTTCTCCGACGCGATCGGCACGGGCAACTTCGTCTACGAGTTCATCGAACTTCACACCGACAAGTAGCTCTTCCTCACAATCTGCAACGCGAAAGGCGGCCTACTGGCCGCCTTTCGTTTTCGCGGTCCAGTTAATGACAGCGACGAGACTGCCGGGCCTGAGGCCTGATCTCGCGATTTCGCAGACGACTCTCGAGCGCGGATGTGTGGCACAGGCAATCCTGCCTGTGGCGCCATGAAGTGAGTTCCAGCCCTGCCGTTGTTTGGCCTGTCGTGAAAGGGTTGGCGCGAGCATCGAAATGTCAGCTACGCGGAAGAGATTCGCCCCCTTCGAAGTCAGTGCGCCGCGCCACAGGCAAGATTGCCTGTGCCACACAACCCCGGCCCGCTCAAAGTCCTGGGACCTGCAAAGCCGAGGAACTCGGGGCCGGTCACGCCCGCTGAACCGATCAGTCGACGACGATTCCTTCGAGCTCTGGATCGGGTTTCGGGTACTCCATCTTCAGCGCGCTCAGTGCTTCTACGATTGCGTTCGAGATCACCAGATTTCGATACCACTTCGCGTCCGCTGGCACGATGTGCCACGGCGCATACGACGTACTGGTCTGCTGAATCGCTTCTTCGTAGGCCTTCATGTAATCCTTCCACAACTTCCGTTCGCCGAGATCACCAATGTTGAATTTCCAGCGCTTGGTGGGGTCATCGAGGCGAGCCTGCAGTCGCTCTTTCTGCTCGTCCTTACTGATATGAAGGAAAAATTTCAGGATGGTTGTACCGCTCTCCGAAAGCATTCGCTCGAATTCGTTGATCTGCGCGTACCGACTTCTCCAGACCGCCGCGGGCACGAGCTCGCGTACACGCACGATCAGAACATCCTCGTAGTGACTCCGATTGAAAATGACCAGTTCCCCTTTACCAGGGACCTGCCGGTGAATGCGCCAGAGAAAATCGTGATCGAGTTCCTCCGCTGTGGGCGCCTTGAAAGTAGCCACTCGAATGCCCAGCGGATCGACATGCGAAAAGACCTTCCGGATCGCACCATCTTTGCCTGACGTATCCATCCCCTGCAGAATGACCAGCACTTTCTGCTTGTGACCGGCGTAGAGAAGATCCTGCAGAGCGGCGAGTTTCTCGTTGATCCTGATCTGAAGCTCTTCGCCTTTCTTCTTACCACCCTTGAACTCAGGCGTTCCGGAGGGGTCGATCCCGCCGAGATTGATCTTCTTTCTCGACTCTTTTTTTCGCTCGCTCATTTCACGAACCTCGCTGGATTTCTTCGCTGGACATCAAGGGATGCGGTGCTCGACGATCTCGCTGTTGAAGGTTCTGCCGTTCACGTCGACATAGAGCTGCCGCTCGGTGCAGGTCAGCGCGAGCCTGGTGCGACGATCAAACAGCCCTGTGAGCTCGTCGATGAATCCACGCTCGAAAGCGTAAATCGGTATGGTTTCCGCCTTGTGGATTTTCTTCCCCAGCAGCTGTGCCGACAGTTGACGAATGTCTCGGTGGGTGTAGATCGCCACACGGTCTGCCAGCTTGCTGGCCCGATGCAGCCGATCGGCGTCAGGCATTCCCACTTCGATCCATGACAGCACTTTCCCGGTGAGGTCGCGAATCCATACCGCCGGCTCATCCCCGGCCGCCACTCCCTGCGTCAACTCGATGCCGTCGGCGAACTCCAGAGCGTAGGCCAGAACGCGCGCAGTCATGTACTCCGCAGTCTCGGAGGGCTGACGCGCAACGCGAAGTTCGACCGTCTCGTAAACATTTCGATCGACGTCTGCAATCTCCAGCGAGACGTTGTACATCGTAGCGGTGAGGGCCATCGGCTGGGTGCGTAGTCCGGATCAGTTTGTTTGCGTGACTCGAAGAAAGGTGAGGAAGCGGGCGGCGTCTCGCAACGCCGCTCCCGCTTACTGCTCGATGGGCGGCTCGTTTCCGGTCAGAGGCTGCATATCTTCCACGGCAATCTCATCCTCTCTGGGCTCGACCGCGCGCTGCGCTCTCTTTTCCACTTTTGACTGCTGCCGCTCTCTTTTTGCCTGCTCACGCTGGCGTTTTGCGAATGAAACCTGTGGTTTTGCCAATACGGACTCCTCGGACGGAAGCGGATCATCTGTCCGCTCTCACCTGCTCATTAAACTACAAAGATGGTCATTCTCGACAGAGTTGCTGCGAGCAACCTGTCCCGAAAACAGTGCTTTCCTCTACCAAAGAGCGTCAGACGCTTCGAAGAATCGCCGTCAAACGCGCCCCGCTCCCCGCCAGAAAGCTTGTCATATCCGTGAACAGCAGATCCACGGCGGGAATTCGATTCAACCGAGAGCAATTCTAAGCATTTCCCGCTCGGCTCTCCGGGCGGAAAACTGTTAAAGTGCGCGACGGAGGAATTGTCATGTCAAGAATCAATGGAGAAAAAGCGAGAGCTTCGATCGCACGCAAGCGACGAACTGCCCAGCGGGAGAAGGATCGGGCGGCACGAACTGCGGCCGGAGTCGTGAACCCGGAAGTGGCAGCAGCGAAAGCATCATCTGACGAAGCGAAAGCCTGACGGTCCGGCTCCCGCCATGGGAGCGCGAGTTTTCTGAAGCCGTCCTCAGCACGACGGCAACTACAGTCTCCAGCCCCTCTCGGGGTCTGGCCCGCCTCTTGTAAAGCCTCGGTACATGAACTGGCTCGCTCTGTTAGGGATCGCTGTTGTCATCGTCGTCTTCGCGGCTGTAACCGGTGCCAAGCCGAAAGGCGGACGTCCTGTAGCGGGAACCCGCCTGATGGGTATGGGACGAATCGCCCTCGTGATCATCGCAGTCATCATCGCCTGGCTTGCGTTCCAGTCGCGCACCTGATCAGAAACTCTGCGGCCGACGCACTGACACGACCGGGCGCCAATCCGGTCCGGACAGGGCGCGTGTTCACCAGCCACTCCGAATAGAGCGATGAGGTACGCCTCGCGCTCGGATTCCTGAGAAAGATCCCGGGGGCACTCCGCATCGCTCAGTGCCGCGGCTCGAGTCAAAAGATGGTCTCGTGGAGTGAAAACTTCGGCTTCCTGATACTCCCATGCTCATCCAACGTTGAAGAAGATTGGCGCGGCAATCATTGAAGACCACCCGCGAGCTCATCGCTCCCGGGTGGCGGAGTTCTCAGGGAATCAGGGCTCCCGGTGGAAGCATTAACGTCGGCCCTGACGGAATTCATGGCGATTCTTCTTCATCTCTTCGAATTTTGACTTTTGCTCGGGAGTAAGGATGCCGGCGATCTGCTGCATCTCC
>JBKJUK010000244.1:0-10211 GCA_046590705.1 Thermoanaerobaculia bacterium | reverse complement strand
AAGAGAATCAACGCCGGCTCGGCCATCATGAACATTCTGGCGAATGGCGGACCGATTGCTGCGGCGGAACGTGTGCGGATGTTCCTCTCGCTGCACGCGTTGGATAACGATCCGAGGCTGCTCCACATCGGGTTTGCGGCGGGCCGTTTTCCGTTCATCAACGTGCCGTACGGAATCGTCCCACGCAGCGATTTCGAAGCGGCAGCCTGGCCGGTTCTGAAGGGGAAAGTGTTCCAGGAAGCGACCGAACTCTTTCTCCGATTACTCGGTGGCGAGACGCTGCACTCAGGGATGATTGCGCGCCTGTCGGTGCGGCGGAGCGAGTTCAGGTCAGATGAAGACTGGCAGAAAGTTGTGACTGCGGCCGGGTCTGTCGCTGATGAGTATCCGGTGGAACCGCGCTGGCAATTTCCGAAGTTGAAGATCGTTCCCTCCGAGACCTCGCTCGCGAATCTCCGTCTCCTCATCGGTACGCATGATCCGGAGACCCAGCTTCTGGCCAACAAGTTCATGCCCGTCGGAGTCTTCAATCTTTCCATCACTCCCGGTGACGAGATCGAGAAGACCAACCTCCGCATGGTGGACGGCTATCACGAAGATGGCGGCGGCTGGAAGCGGCGATTGATGCCGCGAACGGTGCTGGTGTTCATCAACGAGGAGCCGGGCCTGTCGACTGCGCAGAAGAATGCGAATGCCAACGTGGAAGCGCGCTCGGCGCTGTCGAACTACTGGCGGGCACTGGAGGGGACACTTGATCCGGCCAAGGTCGAGAAAGCCTGTGACAACGCCCTCATCGGCGACGCCGAAGCAGTGACCGCGCAGATCAGGCACCGCTTCCATGACGACGACCGCCTGATGCTCTGGTTCGATTTCAACAACCACGACAGCGAGAGAGTCATGCGAAACATGCGAGCGTTCATGGAGAAGGTAGCGAGAGAGTTCAAGGTGGGTTGAATGAGCGGGGTGCGTCCTCCGCGTGAACGACGGCACCGTCATTCCGACGGAGCACGCCATGATGCGTCCTTCCTGGCTCCCACCAAACGCGGGCGTCATTCCGATGAGCTCCGCGATGGTCGTCGCTGCGCAGTCGTGAATGCGAAGAGGAATCTCCGGTCCGCGCAGCCGCGGTGTCGAATAACGACCATGCGGCGCGGAACGGAGATTCCTCTTCGCGCGTCACACCTCGTAAGCTGCTGAAGCATCCCGCGCTCATCGGAATGACGTCGCGGCGGTGTTGGTCTGTCATCGCGAGCTCGGGTGGGCGTGCGGGAAGGGCGAGCGATCTCGCGCGCGTCGCACGATGTAAGTTGCGACCACGAAGATTCGGCTGGCGATTGTTGCGTCGTGCGTAGCTCGTGAGGTCCCTCGCCTCGCCCAACAAACCCGCCCACGCATGCTCGGGATGACAACTCCGCCTGCCTCTACTCCGGCCCCCGGCCCCCTGACTCCGGCCCGCACTCAGCCCCGACTCTGCACTAAACTGACGACCAACCATGGCCGACTGGCAACCACTCGTCGAATATCGCCGTAACGGCATCGCGGAGAACACCGTGCATGGGGCCGTCTCCTGGATGTCCGGTAAAGAGCTCGTGCACTCCTTCGGCGGGAATGTCGAGTGCTACGGACGTTCGATGGTCAAGCCGTTGATGATGAAAGTCTTCGCCAAAGATTTCGTTGACGTGCTGGACTGGGAACAGAAAGCGATTTCGCTGGCCTCGCACAACGGTGACACCGAACACGTGCGTGTAGTGAAGTCAATTCTTGGAGAATCGGAGTGGGGTCTCATGCAGGCTCCGCACGATGTGCCGCTGGTACAGTTCGGCCGGCAGGTGCGGCGTCCCCGCCGCTGGTATCACTGCTGCTCCGGTGAACATGCGGCGATTCTGCGCGGCTGCCGCATGCGCGGCTGGTCGCGCGTGGGATATGTCTGGCCGCATCATCCCTTCTTTCAGGAGTTTTTAGCCTACATGCAGGGAGTGTTAGGGGATAAGTGGGTTCGAGGAACCATCGCCAAGGATGGCTGCGGTCTCCCCACGGTGAGCATGACCGTCACTGATCTGGCCACTCTTTTCGCGGCGCTGGTGACCGAGAAGAATGATGACTGGATCTGGGAGTCGATGACTCGCAACCCCGATCTGGTCGGCGGTTTCAATCGTCTCGATTCGACCATCATCAAGGCCTGCGGAGGTCGTGTCATCGCCAAGGAAGGGGCCGATGGTCTGCTGGGTATGGCCATAGAACATCCCGAGTATCCGGACGGTCTCGGCGTAGTCGTCAAGATCGCTCACGGCTGGAATCCGCAAGCCACCTGGTACATCGCCCGTTACATCCTCGGAGTGTTAGGGTTCCAGTTCCGCAACCCCTACAAGCTGCGCAGACAGAAAGCGTACATTGTTCCGGAGGTCATCCCACCCGCCCTGCGCGAGCGCATGGCCCAGATCGAGCCCTGGGATTCCTGGGATCCCGACATCGACCGCTGGGAGTTCGAGCCGGAAGAGTTTGCGGAGAGGCAGTAGGTAGGAGTTAGTAACCAGTAACCAGTAGTCAGGAACCAGGAAGGAACCAGTAGATCAGTAGCCAGTAACCAGTAGATGGATTGCCGTTGCGCTTCGAGGGCCGGAGGCCCGGCATCGCTGTAGCGCGGGCCGTAAGGCCCGGGTCAGGAATCGTCATCTCCGTTCAGAGCCGCAGAGCGGCGGCATCGCGACGTCTGACATCTCCGCGGGAGAGCTTCGCTGATGGAGCGGGGTTCCAATGCGCTCCTCCTGGTTACTGGCTCCTGTCTCCTAACTCCTCCTCCTGGTTACTGGCTCCTGACTACTAACTACTGCCCTAAACTACAACAATGCGCCTCGCTGACTTCATTGACGGATCCTTCCGTCCGCCTGTGTCCGAAAAGTATTTCAAGGATCTAAGTCCCGCCACCGCGGAGGTGATCGCCGAGGTGCCGGACAGTGACCAACGGGATGTGGCGCTGGCTGTGGATGCGGCAACGAAGGCCTTCGACACCTGGCGACGAACCAGTGCGGAGCAGCGCTCGACCATTCTGCTGCGCATGGCCGATGTGATTGAGCGGAACGCAGAGGAACTCGCGCAACTCGAGTCACTCGATTGCGGAAAACCGATTGCGCTGGCGCGGCGAATGGATATCGCGCGGGCCATCGCCAACTTCCGATTCTTCGCTACGGCCATCCTGCACGAGCGGAGCGAGATGCATGCGACCGATGATCGCGCTTTGAATTACACACTAAGCCAGCCTGTCGGCGTGGCAGGCTTGATCTCGCCGTGGAACCTGCCTCTGTATTTGTTGACATGGAAGATCGCTCCTGCGCTGGCCGCGGGTAACTGCGTAGTCGCCAAGCCCTCTGAACTCGCGCCGCTTACCGCCAACCGGCTCGCTGAATTGAGTCTCGAAGCGGGGATTCCGGCCGGGGTGCTGAACATCGTCCATGGCTACGGCGGAAAGGCCGGCGCGGCCATCGTCGCGCATCCTGGTGTGCGAGCGATCTCTTTCACCGGCGGCACAGTTACCGGCCGTGAAGTGATGAAAAGCGCAGGTCCGCTTTTCAAGAAGATTTCGCTCGAACTCGGTGGAAAGAATCCGAACATCATTTTCGCTGACGCCGACCTTGACGAAGCGGTGTCGACCACCGTGCAATCCAGCTTCGCCAATCAAGGCGAGATCTGTCTCTGCGGATCACGCATTCTGGTCGAACAGTCGGTCTACGAGCAGTTTCTGGAACGCTTCGTCGAAGCCACGAGCAAACTGCGAATCGGAGATCCGTCCGAGGATGCCACCGAAGTGGGGGCACTCATCAGTGCGGCTCACCTCAGCAAAGTGTCAGGATTCATCGATCTCGCTCGCCGGGAGGGCAGGATCGTGTACGGAGGTAACCGCCCGGAGCTGCCGGAGCATCTGCGCAACGGCTACTTTCTCGAGCCGACCATCGTCACTGAAATCGCTGAAGATTGCAGCGTTTTCCAGGACGAAGTGTTCGGCCCGTTCGTGACGGTCACGCCCTTCCGCGACGCGGACGAAGCCATTCGTCTCGCCAACAGTACGCGCTACGGCCTCTCCGCGTCAGTCTGGACGCGCGATCTATCCCGCGCTCACCTTGTAGCCGCCGCACTCGACAGCGGCACGGTCTGGATCAACACCTGGCTTCTTCGCGATCTCCGCGTCCCCTTCGGCGGCATGAAAGAAAGCGGCCTCGGACGCGAAGGAGGCTTCGAGTCTCTGGCCTTCTTCAGCGAAACGAAGAACGTATGCGTGAAGTTGTAGGCCGCGCAACCCACACCGCTGATCAAGCGAACGGGTCGAATCTCATAGAGGCTATACTAGCCTGATGAAGAAGGCTAGTGTGACCGAAGCGAAGAACAACCTCAGTGCCATCCTTCAGCAGGTCAGAGAAGGGGAAACCTATCTGATCCTCGATCGTGGCAAACCGGTCGCGCGGCTCGAACCTTTGGCCGCTGAGACCAGAGATGGCGACGAGCGGCGCGCGGACCTGGAGCGAAGGGGTCTCATGCACCGAGGACGCGGAAAAGTCAGGAAAGATCTGGTCGAGACTGCGCCTCCTCCTCTCCCGAAGAACGTAAGCGCCCTCGAGCACCTGCTCGAGGAGAGAAGAGAAGGACGATGAACTTCTGGGACAGCTCAGCGATCGTTCCGCTGCTCCTCGGCGAGAGAACGACGTCGGTCGTTCGGAAGATTCTGGCCGCGGACCGGCAGGTTCATGTCTGGTGGGGCACTGAGGTCGAGTGCGTGTCGACCATCGCTCGTCTCGAGCGCGAAAAAGTCGACCCCTCCATCATTTCCGGTGCGCTGGAGCGCCTGTCTGCTTTGCGCGAGGACTGGAATGAGGTGATGCCGGGATCTCTGGTCCGAGACACCGCACGGCGGTTGCTCCGCGTTCATCCCCTTCGTTCCTCTGACGCACTTCAGCTCGCAGCGGCCTGGGTCCTGGCCGACCAGAGCCCTGGCTCGGTAACGTTCGTGGCACTCGACGAGCGGCTCAGAAGCGCCGCAAACCGCGAAGGTTTTCTGCTCCTGCCCGAGCGCGTCTGAATCCCAACGGGCGCGAGTCGAGCGGCGCTAGTTCACCAGGATGTCTGCTGCTTCACGGCCTTCATGCCCACCAGCATTCCGGATCGGTCGAACCACACTTCAAATTTGCCTGCATCGTCACTGAACGCGTACGTGGTGGCGTCGAGTTCGCGTCCAACGGAGATGACTCCACTTCCTTTCGGCCTGTAGCGCCGTGAAGCGCTGGCTGCGGGCACGACGGCTTTCAACTCTTCCTCACTTTCGTCCACAAGCAGTGCGCCACCGGCTGGATCGGTGAGTGTCTTACCGTAGACCTCGGATGCCCTGCCATTCGGGCCCGGCTCGAACTGAACTGTGACTTCCTGTGGCGATGCCCATTTGAAGATCGCAGCAGCTTGAGGAGAGTCGACCCGCTCGGTCGGTTTACCGAGGACTTTGACGCATTGGGCCTGGGTCATTCCGGGACGGAGGCCATTGATGGCGAACGCTCCCTGATAGGGCTTGTACATTCCTTCCGGAAGTTTATTGCCGTCCGACACGACAACGAGTTTGCCGCAGGAAGTGAAAGCAAGCGCGAGCAGGAGTAGCGCGGAGGTGAGGGTGGGAGACGTCCTGCTCGCGAATGCGGCGGGAACTCTGGATGAAGATCGCATCATGGCCTCCCTTCGAAGAATGAGATTCCATTTTACGATGTACGCCATTCGTAGCTGCCGTTCGTGGCCGAAGTTTTCAACTTCGGGTCTTTGGTAGACACGGTGCCTATGTTGATTCCAGCCTCAGTGACGCGGCGCAAACCGGAGTTGAAAACTCCGGCCACATGGTGTCGCGGCGAACGCGCAGTACAATCGGCGCCTACCCACGGGGTGACCGACATGACAGCAGGCAAAATCATCGGCGGACTTCTTGCGCCGCATCCGCCTCACATCGTTTACGGTGAGAATCATCCGCGCAACGAACCGAAATCCGAGTGCGGATGGGAAGTGCTGCGCTGGGGCTACGAGCGCGCTCGCAAACACTATCTGGCCATGAAGCCGGACGTGCTGATCGTGCACAGCCCTCACTGGCAGACCATCGTCGGGCATCACTTTCTTGGCGTGCCTGAATTTCATGGGCTCTCCGTCGATCCGATCTTTCCCAATCTCTTTCGCTACAAGTACGACATGACTGTCGATGTGGAACTCGCTGAACTCATCGCTGAAGAAGCGAGTCGCGACGGTCTGTCCACGAAGATGATGCGCAACGCCAACTTCCGCGTCGACTATGGCACGATCGTGTCGCTGCACATGATGAACCCCGAGTGGGACATTCCCATCGTCGGCATCTCCTCGAACAACTCTCCCTATTACTTCTCGAATGAGATGGGGCAGATGGAGATGATGCGGCTCGGGCGTGCTACGCGTGCGGCCATCGAGAAGAGCGGCCGGCGCGCGCTGCTGCTGGCCTCGAACACACTCTCGCATCGTCATTTCACGACCGAACCGGGGCTTCCGGAGGACATGTCCAAAGAGCATGTCTACGAACATTCCGGATACCTCTGGGACATGAAGGTAATCGAGCTGATGAAGAAGGGTCGTACTCGGGAACTCATCGCCATCCTTCCTGAGTTCATGGATCACGCGGTGTCGGAAGTGAAAGCGGGCTCGCTGGCCTGGATGCTTTCGGCTCTCGATTTTCCCACGTACGAAGCAGAGGTGTACGGCTATTGGACGGTGATCGGAACAGGGAACGCGGTGGTGGGATGGGACCACGAGGCCGCATCGCAGCTGGCTGCTCTGCGCACGGCCGAGGCCGGCGCTTGATCGCGGCGATGCAGTTTGCACTGGAAGCGCCACGGCGATGAGTGGGAACGGCACGTCGCTCATCACCAACGGATTCATCGTCCCTGGTCAGCCGCATATCTATCTCGCGTCTGATCGCAATCCGGGATGGGCTTCGCTGCGTGAGAACTACAGCAGGCTTGCGCGGGTCATCGAAGAATCGGAGGCGGAGTATCTGCTGCTCTACTCGACGCAGTGGTATTCGGTGATCGGCCATCTTTTTCAGGTCGATCCTCACCCGAAGTGGTTGCTGGTTGATCAGAACTGGTACGAGTACGGAGAGATCCCATACGAGTTCGCCATCGATGCTGAATTCGGAAAGCTCTACAGCGAGACTGCGAAGCAGCTCGGACTGCAGACCTCGACGGTGAACTACCACGGCTTTCCGATCGATACCGGAACCGTCGTCGCGCTCAAATCGCTCAACCCTGACAACCGCATTCCGGCCTCGATCGTGTCCTGCAACATCTACGCGGAACGTGACGAAACCAGACTGCTCGGACGAGCTGCGCGCGAGGCCATCGATCGCTACGGAAAGAAGGCGGCCATCGTCTGCGTGACCAATCTGTCGAACCGTTACGAGACCAGAGAAATTGATCCTGCACACGACAGGATCTCGTCGGCCAAAGACGACGAGTGGAATCGGAAGATCCTCGAGATTCTCGGCGAAGGGCGACTGGAAGATACCGCACAGGTAGCGCGTGAATTCGCACGCGAAGCGAACGCGGACATGGGCTTCAAGGCCATCTGGTGGATGGCCGCGGTAATGGGCGAGAACAATCTGTACGAAGGAAAGGTCTGGGATTACCAGCCGGTCTGGGGCACCGGCGCCGCTCTCGTGCAACTAACCCCAACCACCAAAGCGCAGGTCTTCGAGAAAGAGTTCGACGATGCCCCTGTCTCGCCATCAGGAGGAACAGGTCTGGAGACGCATAACGTGTCCGAGCCCCCGCCTGCAGCGCAGGTGGAAGAAAAGGCTGCGACCGGCAGCGCCATCACCACCGACGCCGCGCCGAAACCTGTAGGACCGTATCCTCACGCGCGCCGTGTGAACGGTCTCCTTTACCTTTCGGGGATCGGTCCACGTGCACCGCGCACAGGAGAGATCCCCGGTCTGATCCGTGACGAGTCGGGCCGAATCGTCGGACATGACATCGAGATGCAGACACGCGCCGCACTCGAGAACGTGAAGGTGATTCTGGAAGAAGCCGGCGCAGCGATGAAGGATGTCTTCGACGTGACGGTCTTTCTCACCGACATGAAACGCGATTTCGAGACGTTCAACCGTGTTTACACCGAATACTTCGGGGAGATACAGCCGACCCGCACCACGATTGGGGTCGATTCTCTGCCGACGCCGATCGCTGTTGAGTTCAAGGTGATCGCGGTTCAGCAGTAGTTCGTAAGCAGGAGACAGTAGTTAGTAGCCAGTAACCAGTACTTCAACTGCAGCGAGCGATTCTTAGCACATCCGCACCGTCATTCCGACGAGCCGCGTGATCGCGATGACTACGCAGCGGTGACTGCGAGGAGGAATCTCCGGTCCGCGCAGCCGCGGTGGAACGGTACGACCAGCGCGGCGCGGAACGGAGATTCCTCTTCGCGTTTGCCATCGCGCAAGCTGACGAGAGCTACGCGTGCTCATCGGAATGACGGTGCCACGACTTGAGTGTCATCTAGCGGTGATCTGCGTATTCCTCTACTGGTTACTGACTACTCACTACTGACTACTGTTCATAAGCTACTGACTGTACTCCGCTCGCATCACTTTGATTTCGGTTCCTGAAATCTGACCCGTCAGTTTGAGCGTCGAACTGGCGCGAAACGATCCCGTGGTGCGGCCGGTCGACTCGATCTCGAACAGATCGTTCGGCAGTCGTTTGTATTCGGCGCGGACATGGCCGTCCTGGAGATCGACATTCACGCTAGTCGCGAGTTTGGTGATCATGTCGCGCGCTACGAGTTCGGCACCGGTTTCGGCAAGGGCCTGCGCGGTTGCGCGGGACCTCAAGCGCTGCGCTCCGCGGTAGGCATCGATCGATTCCGTCAGCACGATTCCCATGAGCGCAAAGAAAAGAAGCGCCAGAATCAGCACCGTCAGTAACACGAATCCTCGTTGCCCTTCTCGCTGCTTCCCGCGCGAAGCTTCCACGAGATTTAGACTTTCATCCGCGATCGAGTACTGGCGCATGCGAACAGCTGCACGAGGAATGCGAGATCCCTCGCCTGCCCGTCCTTCCGCACGCTCGGGATGACAACGATCAGTGCAATCGCGGGACATGAATCTGCTCGATGAGCTGTTTTCCAGTTCGATCTTTCGCGGTGAGTCGTGTTGCGATCGATCCGTCTGGAAGTTCGATCGCGTCAATTGCGTATTGCGGAACTGCTCTCGCCGTCCAGGACGAGATTCTTTCCTCTCCCGAATACTCCAGTCGCCTGGCGACCCCCTCGGTCCGGAAGTCGTAGATGACGGTCCGGCGCTCGCCGGTTTTCTCATCGAATCCTGAAAGCAGAAGTACGGAGGGGCTCTGCACGTAGTTCTGGAAATTCGACGGGTAACCGGATGAGCCGAGCACGTCTCGTCGGAGCCGCGCCGATACCGCCGAGCGATCGGGATGCGTCGACCACCGCAGTCGAATCGACCGGTCCACCTTCAATACTTCCTGCTGCACCATGGTCACGATCAGGAGCAGCACGGTGAAGATGGCCATGGTCACGACGAGTTCGACCGCGCTGAAACCGCGCTGATCCACCTTCACCAGAGATTCGCTCCGCCGGTATCACTGCGCACGATAGTCAGCGCTGCCTTGTGCGTTCCACGATTCCATTCAATAGAGAACGCAATCTGTTTCAAACCGGCTGCGGGTTGCGTCACGCGTACGGTATCTTTCATGTCCGGCAGCAAAGCCAGTAGAGAAGAAGACGACTGGAATGGCTTGCCCTTCGTCCCGGCCAGACTGGCATAAGGCGAATGGCGGTAAAGCTCGATCTCGTTCGCAATCGCCTGATACGCCAGGATCGTCGCTTCAGCGTTGCGCAATCGTCGATCACGGTCGAGAAAGACGGCCAGTGACACGGTAACCACCAGCCCGAGGATGGCCAGACCGATGAGTACTTCGATCAGCGAGAATCCCCTTATGCGGCGCACGCAGCGATTCTACGCGAGTGCTCTTAGCAACTGGCCGGGGGCCGGGGTCTGGGGGCCGGAGTAGACAATTCGGTGATCACGAGAAGGCGCTAGCGTGTAGGGGCGCGCAGCAGCGCGCCCGCAACCCTGTTCACTCCGTACTGCAGCGAAATTTTGATCTTCGATCTTCGCCAGTGGTTCCATCAGCGATCGAACGGTC
>JBKJUK010000266.1:0-4487 GCA_046590705.1 Thermoanaerobaculia bacterium | reverse complement strand
ATGGAGAATGGAGAATGGAGAATGGAGAATTAAGGATTGATTACACGCCTCGTCGTCGCCCTCGCTTGCGCGAGGACAGCCGCCGGCGACTTGAGGCAATTCTCGGATTGGTGTCGTGTATGTCGAGACCCTTGGAGAGATGCGGTGAACGACAGCAGGAAAGTCGCTACGAACCACGCTCGAGCCGTTTGATGGCCAGATCAACCATGCGATCGGTGAAGAGTCGGAGCTTCCGCTCGCCCGAGCCTTCGCCCCCGGGCCAGCGTGCAAGGGCTTCTTTGACAGAGTCGACGTTCGGCGGGATCTCCTCGCGATTGAGAAGCCAGTCGACCGTTGCAAGCAGTTCCATTCCCAGGGGCGATTCGAAGCCATCAATGAGTGACGAGGTGCGCTCGAGTGCCTCGCGGTAAAGGCCTGCCTCTGATTTCAAGTAGGCGGCGACATGCTCCCGTTTACGATCGTTGAAGGCGATGACGTCGGTGGGTTTCGCATCACCGACCCTCACGTTCGCCTGCAGGTAGCTTCCGTCGAGGTCATTCAGTAGATGACGGAGCGGATCTGCGTAGGGCCCGTATCGGTTCGCCTGAAAATCGAGCTTCAGAGCATCCGGAAGGCCCAACTTCTGAATCTCCCGCTGCAGGAAATAGACGAGCTTCTGCACTTCGAGCAGTGTGCATTCGATGCCTGCGGCCGAGGGAGATGCGAACGGGGTCAGACCCACACGTGAGCGAGTGTACTTGCGCGGTAATCGCCCGGAACTCAGGACGGATGGAGTCGAGGTGCGGTCATGGTCCCTCCCGCTGATCAGGTAACTCTGTACTGCAGGCGACGCTGACTGCCCGAGAACGCGCGAGGGTTAGGTCTCTAATTTGTACCCTCAAAAAATACGCTGACGCGGGGCGTTGAGTTCTTAACCCGAGAGGCATAGTATCCACAGCAACAATGACGATGACCGAAACGATCAGACTCGAGATTAGCCTCACAGCGTATTTCCGCCGCGAGACGAGAATGCGCTGGGTCGCCGTATGCCCGATGCTTGGCGTCGCCTCGCAGGGCCGTACCGATTCGGATGCGAAGCAGGCTTTGCAGGAAGCGGTAGAGCTCTGGTTCGAGAGCTGCCTCGAGCGAGGCGTGCTCGACCAGGCGCTCCGCGAAGCGAACTTTCGCCCGCTACCAACCGGCGAGCAGCCGGTGGCCGGTGGCGATCATGTCCGCATGTCGAAAGTGAAACGGGCCCGCAAAGATGATGTGCTCGGACGCGATTTTCCGATCCATCTGTCGATTCCCGCCTATCAGGCGTCTGCGATCCTGACCGCTTCGCAGTGAAGCGGATCTCCTGGCAGGAACTCCGTGACGTCTGCAAACTCGCGGGATGTGTCGAAGCGAGAACGAAGGGCGACCATTTGATCATGACCAAGCCGGGAATGGCTCGCCCCGTCGTCATCAAAATGGACCGCAACCTCGGCGAGGATATCGTGCGCACCAATATGCACACGCTGGCCATCGATCGAAAGCAATTCGAACAGTTGCTGAACACGGTCCGTCGCCTTCGCAAGGTAAAGTAGACCGCCTCGAAGGGTAGGGAAACGGTCCCGCCCGATGTTCGGTATTCAATCATAGGACCCGAGGTCACGCGTGCTTCTTCTCCGTGTGTTGTCAGCTGCTCGTCCCCCAAAGGCTAAACGACCTCGGACGCCCCTCTCCCTAACCCTCTCCCCGAAGACGGTCATCTTCAAAAGGACATCACATCGGGGAGAGGGAAAAGAGCGCGGCGGATAATCCCCTCTCCCCGCGATACTGCACCGATGTGCGTGATCGTCTTCGTGGAGAGGGTAAGGGAGAGGGGATAACATGTTGCGCGAACGTCGGAAATCACATGCGCTGGGATCAGCAGCCGTTCGATCCGAGGAAACCGGGTGGATAGCAGGGTCATATCTTCGGTTTTCGTTCTAGCTGGTGCGCGACAGCTGACGCGAAGCGATATGGTCAGTTCGTTTCGTCCAACTCTCGGAGGAGTTCGTCAGTCTCCACGAACTCGCCGCGCCTGGCTTGCGCGATGGACTCCAGAAGTTCTCGTTTCTGGCCCGCTGACACCTGGAAGGACTCGGTCCCTTCGCGAGCGAGAACGGTGACCGTCTCGCCCTCCTCGAGTCCACTGCCGTCAACGACGATTCGACCACCGCATCCTCCGACCGAAAGTAGCGATGACAGCTGCGTCGTACGGCAACAACGTTTTCATCAACTGCCCTTTCGACGTAGCCTACCGTCCTCTCTTCGAAGCTCTCGTCTTCGCCGTTCATGACTGCGGTTACATCGCGCGCTGCTCGCTGGAGGTAGATGATGCGAGTGTGGTTCGCATTGAGAAGATCGTGAAGATCATTCGGGATTGCAAATTCGGCATTCACGACATCTCTCGCACTGATCCGGACCTTGAAACGGGACTGCCGCGATTCAATATGCCGCTGGAACTCGGCATGTTTCCAGGCGCAAAGCGTTTCGGTAATATTGCCCAACGGAAGAAGGTCTGTCTCATTCTTGATATCGAACGATATCGATTTCAGAAGTTCATTTCCGACATAGCCGGACAGGATCCAAGCGCTCATGCTGGCGATGCGGAGAAGGCGATCAGGCTGGTGCGTGACTGGCTGAGCAACGACACCCCCGCTTCAGTCCGTATACCCGGTGGAAAGCTCATCGCTTCGCGATACAACCTGTTTCGAAAAGACCTGCCAGCAATGTGCGAGCGACTCCATCTGAATGTAGACGAACTAACGTTCAACAACTATGTCGTCCAGGTTGAGGAGTGGTTGAAATTGAACGCTCAGATTGCGGGCATCGGTGTGAGGCTTTGATTCTTGTGAGAGAGGCGTAAGCGCGCGAAACCCGAGCGATCAAGTCGAACCCCAGGCGATTTCCTCAGCAGAACTCGGTCGGGTTCGTGTCGGTGCGGCCGCGACGCTGGCACAACGAGCGAGTGAATTGTGTTTGTCTCGGAATGCTGAAAGTCGCGATGCCGCCGCTCCGCGGCTCTGACACCGCGTGAGTTCTTCTCCCACGGCCTCACGGCCGTGGCTGAATCGATGTCGGGCCTCCGGCCCTGTGATGCAAATGCATACTGTTGCGTGGATAGCAGGGCTGGTAGGTGATGGGGATCGAATCTTCAGTCGCCACTTCGGCAAGCGCAGCGCCGTCGGTCGTTGCAGGTGACTTCAACAGTCACGCGCGACTTGCAATCATGGTAGTGGGGTCACATCTTCGCTTTCCGTTTCTCCGCCAACGAGTTCCCCCGTGCACAGCCATCTCGTGGCTCGCCTTTACGAGGTAGAGCTCTCCTGCAATCACGTAGCGCTCCGATCGTGTCGGTAGAAACCGAAAACCGAAGATGTGACCCTGTTTCTCGGGCACATGAATGAGCGGGATGCGCGCGGGTTGCTCATAAAAGCGAAACGCCGACCCTTTACTCCGCGAGTTGGCGGCTGGCGGAGGCCAGCTTTCGAAGGATGGGGGCGATCTCGAAACGCCGGTGGTCGAGAGCTTCAAGGGCCAGAATTTCCTTCATCTCGTTTTCCGCGCGGCTGCGATATGTATCCGAAATGGGGATTCTGTATGCATGTCCCAGCCGACGTGCATAGAAAAGCGCCATTTCGTATATATGTCGGCTCTCATTCGAGCGTTCCTGTCATCGCGCGGCGGCTGGCGACATGCTTTGAGCCCTGCGACGAGGTTAGCAGATCGTCACCGCTGTAGAAACAATGCAGAAAAATCAAAAGGCCGACGTTCGCGGCGTCGGCCGATGGGCTTTGCATCTGAATGGTGGAGCTGAACGGGATCGAACCGATGACCTCCTGAGTGCGATTCAGGCGCTCTCCCAACTGAGCTACAGCCCCATTTGTTCGTTCTGCGGTGAGGTGATGCGGACGTTTCGCGGACGTCTCTCACCGGAGCGCGTCATTCTACATGGATGCTTCCGGCAGTCAACGCACGGGGGTAGCGTCCGCATCCCCCGTGGCTGGCGAAACCGCGATTGCAGGAATAGCGTTGCCGGCTCCCTTCGTTTCGAGGTGCTTACAGGAGATCCGCCTTTGACCTTCATTGCTAGAAAATTCGCTGCCTTCCTATTCTTCATGGCTATCGTCGCTCCGCTTTCGGCCGAGATCACAATCCCGGGTGCAGTAAAGAAGGTTGAGTCGTCCAAGGTCTGCATGATCAACGAACGCTTCATGAACGTGGATCAGATTCCGATCGTGGTGAACGGGAAGACCTATTACGGCTGTTGCGAGATGTGTAAGACGGCCCTCGCCGAGAATGCCTCGAAGCGGGTTGCGAAGGATCCTGTGAGCGGGATTGAAGTGGATAAGGCTGTTGCGGTGATTGGGGCGCAGGCTGATGGGAAGATTCTTTATTTCGAATCTGTCGAGTCGATGAAGAAGTACAACGCTTCGGTTTTGAAGGGTGGGAAGAAGAAGTTGAAGAAGTAGGTGGGGTGG
>JBKJUK010000175.1:0-4444 GCA_046590705.1 Thermoanaerobaculia bacterium | reverse complement strand
GCCGGCTGTTGCGAATACGAATAGCGTGACCACTCCAACGATCCGCTATGGATACCACGCAGGTGCGAGCAGCTATACCGATCAATTAGAACTCGGCGCGAATCTCATCTCGATCACCGATCCACGCGAAGTAGCAACCACTGGTGCACCGCGGGTGAAATTCGGCTACGGGACGAGCGGACCGGATCGTGACAAGGTGATGCGGGAGGAGTGGAACACCGGCGAGGTAGCAACTCTCGCCTACAGCTCGAGCGGCGAGACCACCGTTACCGATGCGCTCGGGCAGGTTCGCAAGTACACCTTCGTCAAGGCCGATCCCGACGATCGCCTTCGCCTCGCACAGCTCCGCGAAGTGAGTGTTCCGGTCTGGGGCGCTGCTCCGATTGGTCAGCTTCCAGCGACCTTGAATGCCGGCGCGCCGGCAATGGCGACCACCGATCGCGTCTGGAACTTTGCCTACGAGAAAGGCGTGCTGAAATCGACCACGCTCGACGGCGTGCTGCAGACCACCAACAGCTTTCAGAACGCAGGCGCGGCACCGGGCGTCGTGCTTTCCAGCTCGGCGGCGATACCACTCGTACAGCCGATCGCACTTGCCGGAACGACAGACCCCATCGTCCGGAAGCGAAACTATCAGACAGCAGTCGCGAATGGAGAGACGTTCCTCGCCTCAATCGAAGCCAACGGAAAGAAGATTGATGCGTCGGAGCCGCATCGCAACAACATCACACCGCAGACCAACAATGATTCGGTCGCGTCCAACGGATCGTTTGACATCAACGGCCTTCCAAAGTCGTTCTCATCGAGCGGCGGGACCGACACGGCGGGTGCCGGCAGCAAGGCCAAGGTGGATTACTTTCCTGCCGACGACGCCGTGCTTTGGCGACGTGCACTGCCGCGTACCATCACCATCGGAGACGCTCCGGCGGCCGTCGTCACAACCATCGAGTACCCAAGTGCGACCAGGCGCATCGCAACCGATTCGCGCAGCGTCGTGACCACCATCGACACCGATGCATGGGACAGAGTGGTTCACATCACCAAGGCAGGTCCCGGCACCGGCCCGGGCATCGATGAGCAGTTCACGTATGACGCGACCGGCAATCTCGATAAGCACGTTCAGAAGAAAGCAGCCAATGTCGTGACGACGAGCATGACCTACGACGCCATCGGCCGCCTCAAGTCGCAGACCAGCGATGGCATCGCCACAGTTGGATCAATCACGAGTTCGATGCAGTACGACCTGCCGAATCGACGCCTCATCGCCACCAGCGCGGGTGGCGCAGTGACAACCACAGAATTGGACACCCTCGGCCGCACTCGGCGCGTGGTGACCAAGACCGGCACGTCTGCCGGAGCGTCACCGATCGAGAAACAGTTCGCCTACGACCTCGCCGGCAATCTGGTCTACGCCACCGACATGCTGACTGCAACAGCCACGGCCTTCGATGCCCATGGCCGCGCGGTGGCGACGAAGCACTCCGACGCCACGATCACCATCGCCAACTATGACGCCTTCGGACGACCAATGGTGATCCGCGACCTGGCCGACAACGGAAGCGACATCATCGGGCAGACGAACTACGAGTTCACCGATGCCGGAACCCTGAAGAAATCTTCGACGAAGATCGACGGTGCGACCGAGCGCGTGACGAACTACGCATGGGATGGCGGTGGCCGGCTGACAAGCATCGTTCGCAATGGACGCGCATCGAAAGCGACCTTCGATGTGGCGGGGCGACTTCTCACGAGCTTCACCGGCGCAGCTGATCTGGCCGCCGTGAATGAGGCCTTCCAGAAGATCGATGTCAAGGGGCATAGCGGCGGAATGATCGCGGTCGCATCCCTCTCAGAAAAGAGCGCCAGCGGCTACACCATGTCGCTCACTCAGAACACCAACGGCGCAATCACTTCGGAGCGACTCGGCACCCTCGAGTGGCGCCAGCAATTCGACGAGCTCGGAAATCTGACGCAGCACAATGAACCGGCGCGACCCGGGACCAACTATACGGCCGACGCGCGCGGAACAGTCACCGGCGCGACACTGCCGGACAACACGCAACAGACCTTCGACTACAACGCCACCGGCGCGCAAACCACCTACCGCGATCCATCCAGCGGCGGAGCGGCTGAAGCGACAACAACCGAGACCGACCTCATTGGCCGGCCCCTGAAGACGACCTACGCGGATGGAACCTCGGAGCTGATCGAGTGGGACGGTACGGCTGTGAAGAGCGTCACCGATCGGCAGGGTCGGAAGCAGGTCTTTGCCTACAACGCGAAGGGGCAGCTCGCTGAAGTTCGCGACGGCGCAACGACCGTGCTCGATCGCCTGACCTATGACACCGCGGGTCGGCTTGCGTCGTGGGTGAACAAAGATGCGGAGATCAGCTGGAGCGATTTCGATCTCGACGGCAATCCGAAGAAAACAACGCAGCGGAGGTTCAAGAGTGAGAGTGGCCTGACGACTCCGCCGCAGGTACTCGACGAATATACGCAGGAACATCGCTGGAACGAGCATGGCGAGCGAAGCGCTTTCTCGATGCCGCTCTACCCAGGCCTAACGCTCGGCAGCGGTTGGACAAAATGGGTTAGCGAGCAGCACGATGCCATGGGGAATCTCACCGGCCTCACCAAAGTCGATCATCCCGCCGCGCCCGCGGGGGTCGCTCTGATGTCGGCGAGCTATCGCAACGCCGGCCGTCCCGAGGTGCGCACTGTAGCTGCTGGCGGCAGCGTTCCGATCGTTCGCGCGTATGGATATGACGCCTCGTCTTCATTGATGAACAAGCTCGCCGTCACAGTGAAGGGCGTGACGGTCGTAGGGAGTGAGGTACAGCACGACGGGCTGCAGATCTCCGAGGCCAGACTGCTCGGTGTCTCAGGCGGCAATCGGTATACCGGCTGGCGCTATGACGCCCGCAGCCGTCTGTCCTCATTCATCTTCGGTGTCAGCGATCCGAACAGCGATCCCTCGGGGCCGCGTGCAGGACGCGCGAAGGAAGAGCTGACACCGGCCGACTTTCGCACTGCGCAGGATCGCGTGCAGCGTCTGAAGAATGCAGCAGCAGCTGGTGATCCGCCCTCGAAGATCATGACCGAACGTGCCGGAGGCGGTCACAAGATCGATGCGCTGAAACGTGGCGCCCAGGTGTATCCGTTCAACTACACCGGCTCGGAAGTCGTCGACGACGGACGCTTCACCTACGAGTTCAACGCCAAAGGTCATCTCATTCGTGCGACGGAGAAAACAAACGCCTCCACGAAGCGGCGCGTGGTCTACAGCTACTCCGGCTTGGGACGGGTCGTCGGCAGGCGCGCCGAATACACCACCGTGGCGGTTCCGACGGCATCGGACTGGAAGCTCGAAGAGCGTGCGCAGATCCTTCGTGCTGATGGCCTGCCTGCCGAAACGACCTTCGTCTGGGATGCGATCACCGACAACCTGATCACCGTGGCTAAAGCAGGAGCCACGACCAGTGATGCACATGGTGGAATCCTCAAGCAGGTGATTCACGGCGGCCTTTCGTATGACGATCCACTCGAGACCGCAACAATAGATCCGCTCAACGCTTCAGTAGTGACTCTTCTCTACCCCATCTACGACGAAGCAGGCGCAGGCTCGCTGCAGGCAGTCATCAACAGCAAAGGCGAGCTGGTCGCACGCAATCTGTCCAACGACCCCTTCGGCGGCGAAGACGTCGACCTGGCCGGCGCAGCCATCGACCGCATGACTGTGCGCGCGAAGAAAAATGGCGACGGCACACTGTCGGAAGTCGCCATCGAGATGCGATCCACTGAAGCCATCGCGGCCTCCTCACTGACGTCAGGCGTCCGCCTGGCAGCGCTCGATGGAAGTGGTGTCGTTCTGCGAACTTCTACTGCAGCACCAACGCTCGCCGACGCCAACACCATCCGCTGGACACTAACATCTGGCGAGTGGATCACACTCACCAGCGGCGCAGCGTCGGTTTCGATCGCCGCAACAAAAGACCTTCGCGCCTCAACGTGGGGTTCTGAAGTGCCGGTGCTCCCCGCCCCGGAGTGGGCGACGTCGACCCGCCCTGTGTTCACCTCAAACGAACTGCCAGTCGAGGTACGCGAGTCCCTGGCCTCCCTCTCCTCATTCCTCGCCCGCATCCCCAGCGGTGGGGAAGCAACAACAAAACTCTACGAAATCGAAGGCCTCGCCCTCCTCGGCACGTCCGGCACCGACACGCAGCTCGACGACATCCTCAGCGCGCGGTTCCACGCGTATCCGTTCAATGAACCGATGACGGGTCTCGTCTACGCGAGGGCACGGTGGTATGACCCGAGTACCGGGACGTTCCTTTCGCCCGACCCAATGGGCTACGCCGACTCGTCGAACATGTACGCGTTTTGCGGCGGCGATCCCGTGAACTGCTCCGATCCTCGCGGGGAGGCAGGTCAGCCGAAGCGTCCG
>JBKJUK010000062.1:0-25531 GCA_046590705.1 Thermoanaerobaculia bacterium | reverse complement strand
CATCCGGAGTCGGTCAAAACTCTCCGGGAGAAAGCGTCGCAGAGTGACGAGAACGTGTACGTCCGCGTGAAGGCCGCAGAGGCGCTGAGCCAGATCGACCTCTGATCAGACAAATGAAGCGAACTCTCGTCTATCTGGTCGGCGCAATGCTGACTCTTTCATTCGCCGCGCATGCGCAGGCGAATGGAAAGACGTACGTGCAGAGGGTTTCGCGCTCACTGCCTCTCGACATGAACGGGACCTTCTCGCTACAGAGTCCCAACGGTACTGTATCCATCATGGGCGGTACCGGTGAGATCGCAACGGTAGAGGCGGAAACGGTGATTCACGGCGTCGACCAGGCGGCACTCCGGGAAGGGCGCAGCCAGACCTCGATCGCCTTCCTCGGAACTCGTGATCACCTTTTCGTGAAGACCGCAGCCAAACCGGTCACCAAAGATGGGCGCTGGAGCAGCTTCGTCTCCTACACCATCCGAGTTCCGCAGACCGTCAACATCAGAATCTCCGCCACCAACGCTCCATCCCTGCGCATCAGCAACATCTTCGGAAATGTATCTGTCTCGAATGTCGGCGGGGCCATCCATCTGCAGGGTGTGAGTGGCCCGACAAACGTGGAGACGATCAACGGGGACATCACCGCGAGCTTCGCCACCCGACCACAAACCAATGTGGTGCTCTCGACAGTCAATGGCCGCATCGAGCTATCCGTTCCGCCAGCATCGGCCTTCGCCTGGACCGCCGAGACTCTGAAGGGCGACATTCTGGCGGCTCTTCCCGTACAAGGCGGCTTCGATTCCAGCGTCCCGACCAGGCTGTTCCGCGCCACCGTCAATCGCGGTACCGCGCCAGTTCTTCGCACTACATCGGTCACAGGAAAGATCTACCTGCTTCCCGTCAACGGGAATATCGCCCAGGCGCGCAGACTCTCCGCGACTCCGCAGCTGGCTTCCGCTACGCCAGCCTCGGCACCCTCCGCCATCACCCGGTCAGGCTATCAGGAGACGGTACGCCGTTACCTGATCCAGCCCCCCGGAGCGACATCCTTCGCCGAGCAGCGCAATTCCTCTGACGGTAATTTTCAGTTCAAGACCAGCTTCGGAAACGTCTTCGTCGGAGAAGTACGTGGAAACGCGAACGTCTTCACGCGAGCTGGAGAAATCGTACTCGGACGTGTCCGCGGCAGTTGCGAGGTCACCTCACTCGGCGGTCCGATCAACCTGGGAGACATTTTCGGGCCGCTCAAAGCACGCACCGAGGCAGGGAACATTCTGGTGAGGTCTGCGCGTCGAGGTGGCTCGATCGCCACAGATGGAGGCAACATCCAGGTTCTCTGGGCCGGATCAAACCTCTCGCTGCAGTCGGGTGGTGGCGATGTCGTACTTCAGCGCGCAATGGGCGACGTCACTGCAAACACTCGATACGGAGACATTTTCATCACGCTGGATTCGAACAGCCGCAAACGCAAGGTCGAGGCAAAGACGGTGGGCGGGAACATCCTGCTCAATGTCCCGCCCGGTTTCGGTGCGGATGTGGAGGCGGTGGTCATCACATCCGATGAGAACGCCAACAAAATCGAGAGTGAACTGGACGGTCTCGTGACCGTCCGCGAGCCGCTCAGTGGCAACCGCACCAGGATCCGCGCCAGTGGAAAACTCAACGGCGGGGGCGAGAAGGTAGAGCTCCGCACCGAGGATGGCAGCATTCAGATCCGCACCAGAACGCTTCCGAAACTCATCATCACCGACTGACTCGCCTTTGCTCCCGGATTCGAGACGACATGTAGGAGTGCGTTGCGTTCGCCCGGTCGAATCACCTGAACGGCCCGCTGCGCTACCTGGAAGGCCGGAGAGAGCGGGCGAACGCAGTTCGCCCCTGCAGAGTCACGCGAGAACGCACGGCACCACCGCACTCGGCAGATCGCCAGTCACGTGGATCAAATTGCCAATCCCCCCCGAACCTGATATTTGAGTTCCGCTTTTTAAGCGACGACTCGAGGAGAGTTCCATGACCAGATTCCTAATCGCAGGTCTCGTAGCTACCGCCCTGGCCTGCGCGTCACCAGCGAATGAAAACAATCGAGCAGCCGACGCTGCGGCCAGCGCAGACTCGGCAACGAGTCCCGAAGCTGGAACGAGTTCGGCAACCGAGACCACAGTAACCATGACTGAGGAGTTGAAACCGATGAGCGAGTACGAAAACAAAGTCGCTGAAGTCAAAACCACCGCAGGAACGTTCAGCCTGCGATTCTTCCCGCAGGTCGCGCCGAATCACGTGCGGAATTTCATTGATCTCAGCACACAGGGCTTCTACAACGGAACGCGCTTTCACCGTACGGTCCCGGGCTTCGTGATTCAGGGCGGGGACCCGAACACCAAGGGCACCGATTCGAGTTCGTGGGGTATGGGCGGTTCGGGTAAAAACATCAAAGGCGAATTCAGCGCGATTCATCA
Source organism: Thermoanaerobaculia bacterium (assembly GCA_046590705.1). Taxonomy (GTDB): domain Bacteria; phylum Acidobacteriota; class Thermoanaerobaculia; order Gp7-AA8; family Gp7-AA8; genus JBKJUK01. The sequence continues at coordinate 23,081 of JBKJUK010000062.1, read as the reverse complement.
CAAGCCGGGAATCCTGTCCATGGCACGTTCGAACGATCGGAACAGCGCCTCCTCACAGTTCTTCGTGGTGGTCGGAGATGCAGGTTTCCTCGACAACGACTACACGGTCTTTGGCGAGATCACCAGCGGAATGGATGTAGTCAACGCGATCGTCAGTGCTCCGGCCCGCGGCGAGTCTCCCGTGAATCCGGTCACCATTGAAAGCGTAACTATCCGCGAGGCCAGCGAGAACGAGAAGGGTCCGCTTCCGAAGTAACCGTTCAATCCGACCTTGATACCGATTCCCGAAGAAGCGATTCCGTTCGTAGAGGAGTGGCTCGGACATGCCGACTGGCAGCCCGAGGCGCTGCGCGGAGACGCGTCTGTACGCGGGTACTACAGGATTCGGACTGCTGAGGCGACCTACATGCTGGCTTACTACCCGGAGTCAGTTCGAGACGGGGTCGGGCACTTCGTCAAGGCCTACCAGGCCATCGCCACGACCACTCGCGTTCCGCGGCTGCTGGCGCGTAACGAGTTCGTGATCGTGCAGGAAGATGTCGGCGACGCCACCCTGTTCGATCTCATCCCTGAGAACCGCCCGAGAGGACTCGAACTGTACCGGGACGCCATCGATCTGCTGGTGACGTTTCAGGGATCTCCGCCTTCGGCGCACGAGGTCAATCCTCCCTTTGACGTGGCCAAGTTTCAGGAAGAACTCGAGATGACTGCCGAGTTCTACGTGGAACGGCTGGTGGGGGAGCATGATCGCGGCAAGGTGCAGCGACTGCGGGAACTGTTCGAACAGCTTGCCGTTCGTCTCACCTATCATCCCTACGTGTTATGCCACCGCGATTATCACGGACAGAATCTTCATGTTTTTAATGATCAGCTTTATATGATCGATTATCAGGATATGAGAAGTGGTCCTGATACGTACGATCTGGCATCGCTGCTCAGAGACCGCGGCATCTGCGAACAACTCGGTGAAGAGAACGAGCAGATGCTGGTGGACTACTATCGCCAGCAGGCTGGCGGCGACATCCAGCTGCAGACTCGCTATCTGGAGTCGCTGCTGCAGCGTTCCATCAAAATCATCGGCACTTTCGCCAAACAGGCCATCGTACGGGCCCGGAAACATTACCTTGGATACATTCCACCGACGCTCGAGAGCGTTCGCTTCTGTCTCGATCGCCTACCAGAATTCGAAGAAATCGCGACCCTGCTGCCGATGACCTACAAGCCCTACAGTCATTCGTGGCAGGATCCGCAGACGAGGAAAACATGAAACATAAAGTAACCCTGCTTCCCGGGGACGGAATCGGTCCGGAAGTTACCTCTGCAGTGGTCTCGATCATCGAGGCTACCGGCGTTGAATTCGAGTGGGACACGCACGTGATCGGTGCCGGGGCCATGGAGAAATCGGGCGGCGAACCTCTGCCGCAGGAAGTCATCGATTCGATTCTCGAGAACAAAGTCGCCCTCAAGGGACCGGTCGCTACGCCGATCGGAAAAGGCTTCACTTCCGTCAATGTGCGGCTCAGAAAAACGCTGGACCTCTACGCCAATCTCCGTCCCGTGATGTCACTTCCGAATGTGAAAACGAGGTACGAGGACATCAACCTGGTCGTTGTGCGCGAAAACACCGAAGACCTGTACGCAGGACTGGAACACATCGTCGTTCCAGGGGTGGTCGAGTCCATCAAAGTGATCACTGAGAAAGCTTCGACGAGGATCGCCCGTTTCGCCTTCGACTACGCTAGAGCCAATGGCCGGAAGCGAGTCACGGCCGTCCACAAAGCCAATATCATGAAACTTTCCGATGGACTGTTTCTCGAATGCTTTCGCAACGTGGCCACCGAGTATCCCGAGATCGTCGCCGACGACCGTATCATCGATAACCTCTGCATGCAGCTGGTGGTCAATCCGAATCAATTCGACGTCATGGTGATGGAGAATCTTTACGGCGACATCGTCTCCGATCTCTGCGCAGGTCTGGTCGGCGGACTCGGAATCGTTGCGGGCGCGAATCACGGCGAGAAAGGTGCGGTCTTCGAGGCCGTTCACGGAAGTGCGCCGGACATCGCCGGGCAGAACAAAGCCAATCCGACTGCGCTGCTTCAATCCGCGGTACTGATGCTTCATCACCTCGGCGAACGTGAAGCCGCGAAAAAAGTCTACGACTCACTGGTCACCGTGCTGTCCGGAGACATCCGTACCGGCGACCTCGGCGGAAAAGCGTCGACTACAGAATTCGCCGAAGCCATCATCAAGCAGATCAAACATGGCTGACGATGCCCTCCCGCCGGAGCTCGCAACCGAGCTCCGGCATGGTGTGGATCTGTTCAATCGACAACTCTTCTGGGATGCGCACGAAGCCTGGGAGCATCTCTGGCTCGACGCACGCGGCCCGCGCCGTCGCTACATTCAGGGATTGATTCAACTCGCGGCCGCCTACGTACATCTGCAGCGCGGGACGTTCTCCGGCGCGGTGAGGCTGTTCGATGCCGCGATGTTGAAGCTCAGCGAGTTTGAGAATCCCTGTCTCGGAGTCGACAGATCATCCTCGCTTGCCGCGGCAGAAAAGCATCGCTTCTGGGTTGCCGCAATTCTGGAAACGTCGCGTTCGCCCAGCAACGATTACTCGGAACGGCTGGACGCGAACGAATACCCGAAGCTCCAGATTGCGGAAGGCTGACCGCGCCCGCAGCCCGATTCATGACCTGACTGGGAGTGCTGACGGAAGCACGGAGGGCAGCAATTTGAGCGCGGATGATGAGAACCCTCGTCATTCCGAAGGAGCACGCCTTGCTCGTTAGGCAGCGCTGATGGCGGTGCGACTGAGGAATCTACGCGATAGGGTCGCGCTCGACATTCACAGCGCGGTCCTTGCGCGTAGATCCCTCGCACTCACCCGGCCGCCGCTCGTGATGACGGCTCGTGCGCTGCTCCAATCCTCTTTCTTTCTCTTAATCTACGTCGCGACCGACACTTCGTCCGAATCGGGTAAAACCCTCGGTACACTACAGGATGCACAACTCACTGTGCAATCCTGCGCCCGCCCCCACCCGGAGCACCGAGATTCCTACGTTTCTTCCCTACTTCTTCACTACAATGAGCGGGCACCCACAAACCACCAACGTCGAGGTCGAGATGCAAGAGACTGACTCCAGGGATCGAGATCTGTTGCATGTGCTGCAGCAAGACATTCCTCTCGTTTCGACACCGTTCGCGGTGATCGGTCAGCAGATCGACATGTCCGAGAAGGAAGTGCTCAAGCGGGCCGAGAAACTTCGGCGCGAAGGCACGATCCGCCAGATCGCCGGAGTCTTCGACACACGTGCTCTCGGATACCGATCCTCACTCGTCGCGGCGCGCGTTCATGCGGACGATCTGGAGCGAGCGGCCTCGGTCGTCAATCTCCATCCCGGCGTCTCGCAGAACTACAAACGCAATCACGATTTCAACCTCTGGTTCTCCATCGCCGTCTCACAGAACTCGCAACTCGGCCTGGAGCGAACCGTGGAAATCCTCGGCGAAGAGATCGGGGCGGCGGCGATCAGGCTCCTTCCCACACTCCGGCTTTTCAAGCATCCCGACGCCGACGCGACCGCCGAGTCGAACGCCAACGACGACCTCGAGCCAACCGAGCGAGAGAAAGAGGTCGTGCGCCTTCTACAGCGTGACGTGCCTCTGCTACCGCGTCCATGGGACGCAATGAGCACGCCGGAGTTGTCGGCTGATGAGATCCTTGCGACTGCGCGCACACTTCGCCAGCGTCATCAGCTGAGGCGGATCGTGGCGACACCATCCGTGCGGAAGGGAACCTTCAACGCCACAGCCATGGGCGTGTGGGAAGTTCCGTCGGAACTCGCCGAGAAGGCTGGCGAACGAATGGCTCTTCATCGCAGTGTCCTGCAATGTTTTCTACGCCCTACCTACCCTGACTGGCCATACAACATTTTCGCCACAGTACAGGGCCGTTCGGTAGACGAATGCGAGAGCATTCTGGAAGAAATCTCGAGCGAGGTAGGACTGCAGGGAATGCGCGCTCTTTTCCCGATGAAAGAGTTCAAGCGCACGAAGATCGCCTTCTTTTCACCCGAGCACGAAGTGTGGGAGGCCGTTCGTACCCGCAGCGATTCCAGCGCCTCCGCCGCATCCTGACCTCGGCCCGACCGGTTCTTCTCTTTCCCGATAGAATTTTGCTCGTGGAACTCGCATTGTTCTCTGTGACATAGAATCCACACCAGGACCTTGCCGCCATGCTCGAAATGATCACAGATCCGGCCCTCAGGCCGATCGCTGAAAAAGTATCCCGCCGCGAACGCCTGACCCTCGAAGACGGCATCACTCTCTTTGATTCTCCAGACCTGCTCTCGGTCGGACGGATGGCCAATCAAGTCAGAGAGCGGATCAATGGATCCAACACTCACTTCACTGTGAACCGCTATGTGAATCACACCAATGTCTGCATCGTTTCGTGCAAACTCTGCGCGTTCGCCGTACGTCCCAAACAGGAAGGCGCGTGGACTTACCAGCCCGATGAAATCGTCAACCAGGTCCGAGCCTCCATCGTGTACGGCGGGGTGCGTGAACTGCACATCGTGGGAGGCCTGCACCCCTTCCTGAAATTCGACTACTACCTCGAGCTGATGTCCAAACTGAAGGCGGCCTATCCGGACGTGCACCTCAAGGCCTTCACCATGGTGGAGATCGATTTCTTTTCCAGGATCTCCAAGAAGTCTGTGCGCGAGGTCATCCAGGCCTTGCGGGAGGCCGGGCTCGACTCCTGTCCCGGCGGTGGAGCCGAGATCTTCCATCCTGAGATACGGGATGAAATCTGCGACCACAAGATGGACGGAGACCGCTGGCTGGAAATCGCCCGCACCTGCCACGAAATGGACATGCCATCGAACTGCACCATGCTCTACGGACACATCGAGACGTCATTTCACCGCGTTGATCACATCCTCAAATTGCGCGAACTGCAGGATCAGACCGGCGGATTCAACTGCTTTGTCCCGCTTCATTTTCACAAGGACAACACCGTGTATGAGAATCAGCTCGAGGAAGCGTCACCTCTCGATGACCTCAGAACCATCGCCGTGTCGCGCCTTCTCTTCGATAACATCGCGCACATCAAGGCCTACTGGATCAGCATGGGCGAGAAGATCGCGCAGGCGGCGCTCTCCTTCGGAGCCGACGACCTCGGCGGCACGATTGCCGACGAGCGAATCTTCAAGATGGCCGGAGCAGAAACAGACGCCTCCACGATGACTCGTGACCGGATTGAGAAGCTGATTCGCGGCGCAGGGCGTACACCCGTTGAAACCGACTCGGTCTACCGCGTCGTGACGCGCGCGGCATAAACCACGGGCCTGCCTGATCGCTCGCACTCCGCGGCGTTATGGGTGTTCGTAGGGGCGCGCTGCGCGGAGGATTCTGAACATGTTCAGGGATCGCGACAAAACGTGCCTGTGTGGAGCACAGGCAATCTTGCCTGTGACGCGATGCACGGACTTCAAAGAACGATTACGTTTCGAGTAGACAGAAATGTCTGCTCCTATCGGCGACCTTCCGAGGACACCTGCGAAAACATCAGAACAGTGGCGTTGAACTCACTTCCCCGCGCCACAGGCAGGATTGCCTGTGCTCCACAAGCTCGGATATCAGTTGAAGCGCTGGACGACGCGCAACGCTTGGCTGTCCGGCATAGTCCATCCTCCTCCGAAATGATCGGAAAGTGACGAATCATTGCCATACGCGCGCCCATGAAAAGAATCTTGACGCCCGCGATATGCGATTCGCGCCGCTAACCTCATCCACTAAAGGAACTTGCCAGTTCTTTCGCGCCCGGTTCGCTGCTTGAGTTCTTCCCGACAGCATGGAGAACGAAAACATGCACGAGGTCGACTTTGTAAGAGAAGCAGAAGCTCAGGAAATGACGGAACTGTGGGACCAGAGCGGATGGGAGGAGGTGATCTTCGAACTCGAGGAACTGCTCGAAGAATTCGGCAGTGAGGGCTGAAGCACCGACCAAGTCCCGGTGAACCTCGTCAGGGGCGCCTTATGAGCAGCCGCTCAGATACGCCCCTGACGAGTGCCTACTCTGCTTTGTCGGTGTCGGCCACGGCGGCATTCGCCCCGAGGAAACCGATCTTCGAATGCATTCCATCGCAGAAAGGCTTCGTGGTCGAGCCTCCACAACGGCAGAGCGCTTTTTTCTTCTCCGTAACTTCGTTCCCTTCCTCGTCGAGAAGCGTGTAATCACCCTCGACCAGCAGCGGGCCATTCGTCTTCATTTTGATTGTTACTGACATACGTTTCCTCCGGAAAACCTGTTGTTGCAACGACTCGAGTATCTCTATCGCAATGTTCTCTACGACCACAACAGCATGTGTGGACTCAAGTGAAAATTCGAGAATGGGGAAAGATTCACCTCAGCACAGCAGGAATGCTACTCGCTCCGGCCCCCCCGACTCCGGCCCCCGGCCCGAATCCTCAAAAGAAGATAACCCACACCAACAGGTCGTCACTGAAGTTCTCGAATCGATGCTCGACGCCAGCTGCGACAAAGAGCAGGTCTCCCTGCGTGAAGGCGCGCCTCCGGCCTTCAACATCGAATTCCCCACTTCCACTGACAACCACGTAAATCTCGTCGCGGGTGTGTGGAGTCTGCGGGTCCGACCCACGAGGAGCGTAGACCTCCACAGATATCGCCCCTCTGGTGGCCAGCTCCTTCCAGCGAATCCCACCCTCCGCAGACAGTTGCTGCTCCGCCTCAGCTGCCGAAAGATGAAAGCTGCGCGCTCCTGCCTCGTTCATGATTTTCCTCGAGTAGTTGTTCCATGCGGGCCGTGGACATCATCCGCGCATCGGATCGACTGTTGTAAGAGTGCCGTGTGGCCCGCCTGCTCTCCGGCGCTTGAAGGATTAAATGACTCCGGGGCTGCGGACGCTCTGCATGCTGCGCGTCCCTGCGTGTGTCGCCGTCATCTCGAAGCGAAGCGAAAGATCTACGCACAGGTTTCGCGCTTGGAATGAAGAGCGCGATCCCTTAGCGTAGATTCCTCAGTCGCAGTTTGACTGCTGTGTTGCGTATGTTTGCGGTGTGCTTCTTCGGAATGACGGCCGGGCTGGGTACCGGACGCGCTGCAGCAACGGGTCCGCAACTCTCAAGAGTAAAAGCGCTTGTAGGACGCGCGCAGAAGGGTGATGCGTTTGACGTAGTTTCGCGTCTCCGCGAAAGGAAAACTCTCCACGAACTCGTCCAGCGGTTGCCTCGGTTTTTCACGCCGGAGACGTTTGACTCGATTGGGACCCCCGTTGTAACCGGCCAGCGCCAGCTCAACGTTTCCATCGAGCGAGTCGATCACCTGTCTGAGATAGATCGTTCCAAGCTTCACGTTGACGTCAGGATTCGTGAGGCGGCTCTCGCTGAAAAGCGTGAAGTGCTTCGCGCCCAGCTCACGCGCTGTCGCAGGCATCAGTTGCATCAGACCGGTGGCTCCTACATGTGAACGCGCCGTTACATTGAACGCACTTTCCTGGCGGATGAGTGCCATCACCAGATGGGGATCGAGACCGCGTTCAGCAGCATGCTTGCGGATGGTTTCCTCGTACCTGAGCGGGTAGTACATCTTCAGGAAATGTTTCGGTACTGAGTTCTGCTCGACGGTGGCGAGTTCAGGGTAGGCGCGACGCACGAAGCGGTTGGCCAGATCCATTGAACCAGCCGCGAAGTAAAGATCCGCCATGATGGCGTCAGCGACTTTTTGATTTTTAAGATTCTGATTCTTCTGCACTTCGGATCGCGCATCCCGTCGCGCACCAATCATGTTCAACTCGAAGGCCAGTCGAAGATCTTCAGGCACCACCGGCTCGACTACAGCTGGCCAGTCCACCTTCGCATTCATCGGATTGGGGCCTACGTTGGCTGGCCGTATCGCGCCGCGCTTCTCGGCGAACAGCGCATACAGATCTTCGTAGGGCGAGGCCGCCAGCTGCGCGTAGATCAGCGCAGCTTCCTTCTTCAGACCCTGGCGCTCGATGGTGCGCGCATACCAGTATTGCGACTGCCTGCGAGTGTTAGGGTTTTTGTAGGTCTTCCGAATGTATTCGAAAGATTTCTGTGCAGCGGTCAGATCACCACGCTGCCATGCCGCCCAGCCCTTGTCCCAGAAGCGCTGAAGTCCTGTGTCGCTGAGCGGATCGATCTTCACCAGCTGAGGGATCAGCTCGCTCAGATACTCATCCTGATTCTTGGCTGCGGCTCGAGCGATCAGCTGCAGCAGCACTTCCTGTCTGGTGGCGTCGTCGGACGGAATCTGCAGAAGATCCCTCAATCGCTCGACATAGGCGCGATCGTATCCTTCCTTCCTGATCAGCAGAGCCTTGTCGACGTACTTTACATTCCGCCGAACCGTCTGAAATTTCGGTTTCGACACCAGCTTCTTCTTTCCCTTCACGCGGACCTTCACGGTTCCGACGCGTTTCCTCTCTTCCACGACCCGCACTTTGTCCGGGTTGATGGAGGCGGCCATCACCCTGTTATTTCTAGACGAATGAACGAGCGCAGGTACTGCAAATCGGTACTCGGCATCAAACAGCGGAGTCAGAACCCGATCTGAATCCGCGTAGCGACTCAGTCGGGTCAGCGCGATTCCCTCGTACATTCGCGCTTCGTTCGAGAGAGAAGAGGGAAGGGGAACCCGACCAAGCATCTTCAGCTCACTGGCCGCCGCGACAGGGTTTTTGTCTCGGAGCAGATTCTCCGCCCGTCGCAGCCGCTCCGTCGCAGTGAGCGGAGGCGGCGAAGCCGATTGCTCCCCCGCGAATCCCCGCAGGATTGCGCTGCCCTGCGCGGAAGGTGCTTCACCAGGATTCTCAACGAGAAGTTTGCGAGCCGCGAGAATCATTCCTCCCGGATCATTCATATAGAACTTGCTCTCGATGAATTCCGTCCTGGCCGCGGCTTCGACAGAGGGAGAACCTCCCTTCGTGGCAAGCACCCCGTAAACATCCGAGGCTTCGCGATACCTGCCGGAGGAAACGTAGAGTGCGGCTAGATTGAAGGCTACGTCATCGCGATAGATCAATGCCGGTTTGCGCCGCCACAATCTGGCGAGCGTGATGCGAGCACTGTGCTGATCGCCCTGCAACTGATACGCAGTAGATAGATTGTAGAGGCGATACTCTTCGACGGCTCGATCGCCGAAATCGAAGGAAGACAAATTCCTGACCGCCGTCACACCGTCGTTTCTTCCGATCGCATCCACGCCGGCGGCGTACTCGTCGCGCCATTCCGCGAGATCGCGTGGCGCAACTCTGCTGGTCTCCGTCTTTTTCTCGTATTCTGAAGCTTCGGGAAGGGAGGCGGGAGTCCTGACCGAGAGGACCATGGCCGTCGCAAGAAGCAGGATCATGCTCAGCCAGAGAACCAGAGTCTGTTGCTTCTCGCTTAGCCCCGCCACGATGGACGAAATTGCAGTTTCCGCGCCGGAGGGAGGTGAGGCGGCCGGGGGCCGGGGTCGGGGGGCCGGAGCAGGGGCAAAGCCGAATCAAGCGTCTACGCGGATTCGAACGCGATCTCCTGCCACGAACCGATTGATCGTTCGATGTTGCCGGAAGTTCGTCTCCGGGTTGCCTCTACTCCGGCCCCCCGACCCCGGCCCCCGGCCTTTTTCTAAAGACCGAGAATGTCGCCGTCGCCGTCAGCCAGAATCCTTACGAGCTCGTCGTAAAAATAATTCGAGTTCATGCGCACCGCTTCAGGAATCCTCTCGTCGTACATCTGCCGGCTACGATCGATGTCGTCCTTCATTCGCTCATAGAGATCACGGTTCTTCCGTCCCTGATCCACTTTCGCCTCGTTGTAGAGCTTGATTTCCGACACGAGCAGTCGCGCGAAGCGCTTCGCTTCGTCGTGCTTTTTCGATTCATCGGTCTGCGGCGCACCAAATCCTGTGCGGGCAAGTCCAGGCGGCGGTATGTACTGAGTGGAGGGCCTGTCGGCCAGTTCCGTCGCCGGCTTTTCGACGGCAGCAGGAGCCGCCGCCTGCGGGGCTTGCGGGACCGCAGGAATGAGCTCGGGCCTGGCCAGCATCGTTGCCGAGTCGTCGAACTCCACTGCCGGTTGCGCCGAGACTCTCTCTCCATATGAAGGAGGCGGGATCGAGGGCACAGGCTGAGGGGGCGCAAACGACACCGGCGCCGCTGCACGCGGCGCAGCTACAGGAGCGGGTGCAGCGGTGAAGGGAATCTCTGTTGCCGAAGCTTCCGATGCACTCTCGAGACTCAGGCTCGGCGAAGGTATTTTCTTCCTGATGGCGAGTGTGTCGATCAACAGGCCCGTGGTGAAGACCAGCAGTTCCACACTGCGATAGTCGAGCGCATTCGAACCCTCGATCTCATCGACGTACATGGCGGCGGCGACCTTATCCTTGATGACCATGGGAACAAGAACTGCGCGCTTCGGAGCAGCAACGGAAAGTGACGCAGCCATGCTGGCGCCATCCCATGAAACAACTTCCTCACCACGAAATAGACGATCGAATTCCGCGATTGCGTTCGGCGCGGCGGAGAACCGCTTGACCTGCTCGTCGCTGCCGCCGTGGGCCGAGAAACCGATGCCTTTCCAGCCGGAGAACACATCGCCTTTGAGAATCAGCAGCGCTGCCCGCGAGCCGAAATTCAGACACTGCTCGAGAAGAGCATTGAGAACGTCTACCTGCGATTTACCTCTCTCGATCGCCTGAACCGCACGCTTGAGCCGGGGAACGTCAGTCGAAGGAAGGGCGACCGGCTGCAACGGCGGAGTGACCAGAGTAGCTTCGCCTCCTCCGAGTTCCTGCTCGAAATCCCGCAATGACTGTTCGAGATGTGGTCTGAAAGCCAGCGCGTTCACGTCTGCCTGCATGCTCTGAACGGCAGCGTCGAGTTGCGAGTCGACCGCCAGTCGAACATCCTGTATCGATCCGCGAATCTCGAAAACCATCTTATCAATCAGTTCTCGGATGTGACTCTCGATACGACCTGCTGCTTCCTCACCCCGCTCCGGCATCATCACTCCCTGGTGTAGCGCGTCGTGATCGAGTGCATCCCTGAGCGAATCCGACTCCGAAGAGCCGCTTCGCGGCACGCTGCACGCCGATTCACCTTAACTCATTTGTTTCTACTTGCCCGGGATTATCGAACCCGCTTTCCGGCGCTGTCAAGAAAGGACGCGCTCCTCCAGCCCGCATTTCGCACACTCATTCCTTGTACCGTGAAGCGAAACCGGCGTGCAAGGAGGCAGGCAGGCCCTCTCCGGCGCTGCAGCAGGGAGGAGTGTGTGAACTGCTGGCCAGGAGTCTGCGGATCGTCTCGAAGACCGTCGACTGTGCTAACTTTTCCATCCGTGCGCCCCTTCTTTCTGCTCCCAGCCCTCCTTCTCATTCTGCTTACAGTTGCCTGCAGCGACCCGATCGCGCCCGACGATCCAGTCCGAAGCGAATGGCTCGAAGTACTCGCCCAGAAAGAACAGCTGAAGACGGCTACTCCCGACTCGGTAGCTCGTGTCCGGCAGCAGTATGTCGACTCGGTCCGCTCCTTCCTCGAGCGCAACCCCCACCACCCTCGGGGCCGTCAGGTCTACGATCAACTGCAACTCGAGCATGCCGCGACTCTCGCACGAAGCGGGCGTTACGAAGAGGCCATCCTCTTCGCAAAAAGCGTACAGAAGCGCGATCCTTCGAACAGGATCGCCCGACGGCTGCTCGCTGAGGCGGAGGCGAGACGCACGGTGAGCAGGGAGCAACTGGCGTCCCTCAGTCGCGGAATGACCAGAGCAACGATCATCGGCCTGCTGGGTGAACCCGTTCCCGGCTGGAAAAAGCAGGTTGCGGCGAGCAGCCGTAACTCCGAAGCGCTCTTCTACAAAAGAGAGGATGGCGGCGTGGCGGGCGTGTACCTCGAGGATGGAAAACTATTCGCGGCCGAGTATGATACGAAGCTGAAACTGGCTGCCTCGCCCCGTCCCTGACGCTGCACTCCCTGTTTCTCACACCCTCCTTTCAACGTAATTCTGCCACTCGGGGCCTGTGCGAAGCGACTGGATGTCTGCTCGAATACTGACGCTGGCAGCGGTGTTCTCCCTCAAAACCAGACTGGAGTCCGCGATGCCGATTTACGAATACCAGTGCGAGTCCTGCACAAAAAAAATCGAAGTCATTCAGAGTTTCTCTGCTGCCCCGCAGACAGTCTGCGCTGAGTGCGGTGGGGCCATGCGCAAGTTGATCTCTTCTCCCGCAATTCAGTTCAAAGGCTCAGGCTTCTACATCACAGACTACGGAAAGGCAGGAAGCGGCGGAGGCGGCGGAAAGAGCAGCACTGAGGGCGGCAGCACGTCGAGTCCTGCATCGGGATCAGAGTCGTCTTCCGGTTCTTCCGATTCTTCCGATTCTTCCGCCAGCTCCGGCAGTTCCTCGAACACCGCCGGCTCCACCTCGACCCCATCGACTGCCAGTTCCACAAGCACGAAAAGCGGCAGCTCGGACTGAACGTTGCAATCAGACAGAACAGTTTCGGGTTCCGCTACGTATCATCAACCAGGAAGATCTATGGTCACCGTGAAGCGCCTGAAGCGTTCCGCCGATTCGATGCTCATCGAATTGTTCCGGACTCTGTTCGACGAGATCGACGTCGATAAACTGCGTGCTGAAGTTGCTGAGCTGAAACGCTCCTCGCCGACCTTCGATCCGATCGACCAGGCTCGCACGCTCTCGCGCCGAACAGCGATCCGGTGTGCCGCAGCAGGAGCCATGACCGGACTGCCCTCGGGACTTCTGGCCGTGGCGACCTTCGGCGCCGACCTCGCCTATCTCATCTTCCAGCAGTTCCGATTGATTCTCGGGATCGCCGCGATTTACGGACACGAACCGTCACACCGCGAGCGCTTCAACGAGGCTCTCGCATGTGTGGCCTACGGCTCCGGTGTCGGCCTTGGAAAGCAGGGCATCTCGGCCTTTCTGGAGACGGCTGCAGTCGAGGGAGGAATGGTGGCAGAGAAGATCGGCGCTCGATTCTTTCAGGATCGCCTGGCGCGTGTGGTCCCCTTCGTCGGCGCTGTCTCGGGCGGGATTCTCAACTACTGGGCCGTCTCGGCAGTCGGACGTACGACCATCCGCTACTACGAATCCAAGGTAGATCCACTGCTGGCCGAGGAGATATGGGCCGACGGTGATCGCGAACACGCTTAGTCTTTTCTAAGCCGCGTGATGAAACGGGGCCATCTGCTCGTGCTGAGGCCGCGTGATGAAACGGGGCCATCTGCTTCGTTGTCGCGTCGGCCGGCCGGTTTCAACGTGGCTTGGGCCACGCCTCACCGTCCGACCTCGCTCCGCCTCGCATCTGACCCCGTTTGATCACGCTCTCATTTCGGGTGTGCGTGTTGCCGCTCGCGCTGGACTTCGTCCAGCTCTCGATCTCATATCCGAGCGTGTGGAGCACAGGCAATCCTGCCTGTGACGCAACTGCTGTCAGTTCGAAGCACGCCTCTGCTCCGGCCCCAGACCCCGGCCCCCGGCCTGCCCCTCGCGACGGCTATACTTCGCGCGTGAGTTCGAGCAGGCGAAGCGTCTGGCTGTACGGCGGGTTCCTCTTTCTGCTGGCGCTGGTCGGATTGGTGAGGAATCGGAGCTACGATTCGTTCTGGCATCTTGCGACCGGGCGATGGATCGCCACGAACCTCGCCCTTCCCCGATCCGACCCTTTCACGATCGCCAGTGACCGAATCGAATGGATCAACGGTGAATGGCTGTTCCAGGTTGGACTCTACACAGCGGAGCGTCTGGTTGGCGAGACCGGATTGAGCATTCTCCTCGCTCTCTTTACGATTTCTCTTTTCTCTGGCCTCTTCGTGTTTTGCCGACAGCGGCTTTCCATCGGCGCCTCCGCGCTCCTTACGGCCATCGCTCTTTACGGCGCAGATCATCGTCTGCAGATTCGACCGGAGACTCCAGCCATCGCCTTCCTGGCCGGAGCGCTGTACCTGCTGCTGGAAATGCCGCTCGACCGGCGGCGGAGACTGCTGCTGATCACGCTTCTGACCGTAGTCTGGATCAACGTGCATCCGTCGGCACTACTCGTACCGATCCTCGCGGGAATGACCGCGGTTGCAGGACTTGCACGCGGCCGCTCAGCCTTGCCCCTGTTCAGGGAACGAGTTCAACTCGCCGTGGCATCGGGTCTTGCACTGCTCCTGAATCCCTTCGGTTTGCAGGGCGTACTGGCGCCGCTCCGGCTGACCAGTCAGGTAACCGAGGGAAACTTCGTAAATCTGGAATGGTTGCCCAGTTCGCCATCGATTTTTCCCATGCTCTACGTCGCCCTGGCTGCCTTGGCCACGCTGGCGATTCTGGGGAAAGCATGGCGTACGGAACCGGAACGTCTTCTGGTCGCGCTCTTCCTCGGTGCACTGGCAGTTCGTTTCATCAGGAACCAGGGGTTTTTCTTCGCAGCACTTCCGATTCTGATCCTGCCACTGCTTCCGCGCTTCGTGAGTCGAAGGATTTCTGCTGCGTGCTGCGCTGCCGCTGCAGGGATCGCGCTTCTTCTCATTTCTCATCATGGTGGGGTGAAGTGGGGAGCAGATCCGCGGCTCTTTCCTGTTCGCGCGGTGGCCAGAATGCAACAACTCGAACTTCGAGGAAATGTATACAACCCGGATCAGTTCGGGGGCTTTCTGATCTGGAAGCTTTACCCGGAAAGAAGGGTGCTCAATGACGGGCGCAACGAACTGTTCAGAACGTTCCTGCGCGAGTACGAACTCGCGCGTCTGGATGGCCGGAAGTGGCCGCAACTACTGAAGCATTACCGCGTTGATCTCGCTGTGGAAGAGTACCGGCGCGATCTCATTCCGGTCTCGCGGCATCCCGGCGAGCCGCCGACGATGATTCCTGCCTCCGAGGTTTACTTCCCTCGCAGCGAGTGGGCTTTAATCGCTTTCGATGATGCTGCGATGATCTTCGCTCGACGGGCCGCATTTCCTCCGCCGCTTCTGCGCAAAATCGAGTTCCGCCATCTGATCCCGGATGCCCCGGAACTGAGTTTCAGGGCGGATCGACGGCAACTGTTCGCAGTCATGAATGAGCTGCAGCGCGTCGATCGGGAAATCGGGCCAGGTCGAAAGCTCGAGGTCATGGAAGAGATGCTGCTCAGTGCGATGCAGCAGGTATCAGCTGCCGGCGCCCAGGCTCGCTGAAAGCTTTCTTCAGTTCACCAGTTCTGACGCGCGCTGATGTCTGGCCACGAAGGCCTGTTCGTACGGCCAGCGGCTGGCCATGAGACGCTCGAAGCGGGGAACGATGAGCAGGTCGAATTTCTCTTCGAATTCTGGGAGTATCTCCGCAACAGCGCGGCGCGCACAGGACACGAGCGACTTTGCTTCGCGGTGACTCAGAGCTTTCTCCGACTCCAGGACATTGGCAGTGAGCTCGATGATCATGCGAATACGTCGCAGGCGGCGACGTTCGAGAAAGGCGGAGCCCCCACCCACGTCGTGTGTCGAATCTACTTTCGGCATCGTTTTTCAGAAACGCACGGCATACGTTTTCAATTCCGCACAACTGGATAAGAAAGATGAAAGGCCGGGGGCCGGGGTCGGGAGGCCGGAGCAACGGCGCGCTTCGAACGGAGGGCAGCGCGTCACAGGCAGGATTGCCTGTGCCACACATCCTGATGAACGCAGAACTCAGAACGCAGAACGATGAAGTAAGAAAAAAGTCCAGGGTCATCGCTCGAATCGAGATTGTCGCGTCACAGGCAGGATTGCCTGTGCTCCACACGGAGCTGATGAACGCCGAACTCAGAACGCAGAACGATGAAGTAAGAAAAAAGTCAGAAACGTCGCTCGAATTGAGATTGTCGCGTCACAGGCAGGATTGCCTGTGCTCCACACAAGCTTCGAGAGCTGGACGAAGTCCAGCGCGAGCGTAAACACGGACACCGGAAATGAGAGCGTGATCAAACGGGGTCAGATGCGAGGCGGAGCGAGGTCGGACGGTGAGGCGTGGCCTAAGCCACGTTGAAACCGGCCGGCCGACGCGACAACGAAGCAGATGGCCCCGTTTCATCACGCGCTATACTCGCGAAATGTCTGTAGAGCCGCTTTCATTTGCGGAACTCCCGCCCCGCATCCTGGACGAAGTCACGCGTCAGTTCCGCACTGCGCGTAATGATGTCTTGCGTTTCGGGGTCTGGAACACCCGCAATCTCACCGACGACGACTTCAACCACGCCGACGATCACAAGCTTCTCGGCTACTTCCGGCAGGATCTGCTGGAGACTCGTCTGCTCTCCAAGGGACGCCGCGTCGATCTGGTACAGGTGTGGTGCTGGTTCGATGATCAGATGAACGGAAAAGCCCCGCTGCTCATGCGCGAAGGCGAAGTCATGCTCAACGTGCAGGACAAAGATCTCGAGAAAGTCCGTAAGCGAATTGAGGAGATACAGTCTTTCCTGCCGATTCTGCGCAGTGACGATTTCGACGGCTTCAAGCGAGTGAAGTACAAACTGCGGCGCACAGTCATGCGACTCACCTACGACCTGCATCATCTCTCCAAGCGCCTCGACAAGTATCGTAAGGGACCCGGAGCGTCTTTCTCGGGACATGAGGCTGCGCATGCCGATGCTGCTGCTGAAGCAATCGCGCCGCCGCCAGAGGCCATTGCCGAAGAAGTGGTGTGATCACCTGCCCACCGACCACCGTCCGGCCATGACCTTTCCAGTCACCATCACCAATCGCTGCCCTGACATTCCGCTGCCGTCGAGAGGAACCGCGCTCTCGGCAGGTTTCGACCTCAGGGCCGCAGTGGACGAGCCAGTTACTCTTCAGCCCGGCCAGCGGAAGCTGATTCCGTCCGGAATCTCGATTGCCATCCCTGGAGGCTACGAAGGACAGGTGCGTCCACGAAGCGGCCTTGCGCTGAAACATGGAATCGCCATGGTGAACGCGCCCGGGACCATCGACGCCGACTACCGCGGAGAGATCGGCATGATTCTCATCAACCTCGGAGATCAGCCCTTCCGAATCGAGAGGGGTGACCGAGTCGCGCAGTTAGTGATCGCAGCAATCGCAGATTGCGAGTTCGTCTTAAGCGAAACCCTGGATGGGACAGATCGCGGAGCAGGCGGTTTCGGCAGCACCGGTCTCTAGTTTTTTAGCCGCGTGATGAAACGGGGCCATCTGCTTCGTTGTCGCGTCGGCAGGCCGGTTTCAACGTGGCTTAGGCCACGCCTCAACGTCCGACCTCGCTTCGCCTCGCATCTGACCCCGTTTGATCACGCTACGGTTTCGGGTGCGCGTCTTTGCGCTCGCGCTGGCCTTCGTCCATTGCTCGATCTCATATCCGAGCATGTGGAGCACAGGCAATCCTGCCTGTGACGCGCTGCTGTGAGTTCGAGCGACGTTTCTGACTCTTTTGTTACTTCATCGTTCTGCGTTCTGAGTTCTGCGTCCATCAGCCCCTCACTCCACATTCACCGTACTGGCCTGCCCTTCGGCCACCACCACCGGAACTCTCTTCCGAACGCTGCCGTCGAGGTTCAGCAGCTCCAGCACGTACGTTCCCGGTGCGACATGCGGCAGCCGGGTCGACCCGGGATCGACGGTCAGCTCTCCTGGCATTCCGCCGTAAATCGCCATCAGGTAAGGCTCGCCCGAACTACTGAGCATCCGTGCCCGTTCCCGCGACGGCCGGGTCGACAGGATGTTGACGCTGCCACCGGGAGTGACACCCAACTTCACCAGTTCCGACGGAGATGTAACCGTGAAAGTGCTGGTAGCGTAGCCATCGGCCGAAACCGTGATGCGATACGTTCCCGGTGAGAGGGGAAGCCGAGTCACGCCGTCGGCCTGGTTGCGGGATCCACCCTGGTAGGCAACACGACCCTGCATGTCGGTGGCTCTGAGCAAGGCGTTGAGTGCGCGTCCGTCGCGCGCGTCGAAGACCCTCATGGACAAACCATCGTTGGCGCTCAGCTTCAGTATGAGGTCAGGGGTCCCCGTTTCACTGACGGTCAGGTCGATGATTTTCTGCCCGTATTTCGTCAGAGAAGCGCGGGCTTTGTATCGGCCGGCCGGGACAGACTCCAGCGAGAAGGCACCGTTGGCGTCGGTCGCTGCCGTTCTGGTGTTGAAGAATGATGGTTCGGTCGAGTCGGCGGGTTCGAGCGAGACCGAAGCCCCGGCCAGAGGTTCGCTCGTTTGCGCGTCCAGGACTCGACCTCTCACGGAAGCGCCGCGGATATCGATGTCGAAGGTTGCTGATCCGACAACGGTGTATTCCGTTGAATAGGGATCGAAGCTTCCCAGATCCACCGCCATGACTCTGTACTTTCCAGTCTCGACTCCGGTGATCTCGTATCGTCCCTCGGAGTCTGTACGTGTGCTCGGAGAAGCCTGCCCGGCCGTTCGTAGAGCTGGCGAAAATGACACCATCGTATTCACGGCAGCTTTTCCATTTCGCGTCACTCGTCCTTTGATCACGATATCGGAATTGAACTCGATATCGGTCTGTACGACCGCACCGGCCGCGACGGTAATGGTTTTTTCCCGAGATGTTTTCCTGTCGCCCATGATCTGCTGCGAGGTCGCAGAGACGCGTGCAGTACCGGGAGCCACTCCCTCGATCTGGAAACTCCCGCTCGGATCGACAGCGCCGGAGGACCGTTTTCCCGCTGAGACTACGGAGATGGTGGTGGCCGGAAGGTCATTCGCCGCCAGACCGGTTACGCGCCCGGTGATCGTGCCTCCCGAAGTGAGAGTAAGGCGGACGCTGCTCCCGGCACTCTGGATGTCCACATCTTTCGCTTCACCCGAGACGTAGCCAGCCTTGGCTGCTTCGAACTGGTAACGGCCGGGGGTCAGACCCTCAAACTTGAAATTGCCATTGGTATCGCTGCGCGCACTCCGCCGCTGCGCGTCCACAGCCGCTGATTGTGCATGCACGGTTGCATCGGCAACCGGCGCGCCCGCTTCGGTGGTTACCGTCCCGCTGAAGTCGCGACCACGGCTGAGGCGCACGTCGAGCCTGAGCTCTCTGCCGGAGAGTCGTGCTGTTTTTCTCTCGGTCTGAAAACCTGCCTTGTCGAAGACGATCGAGAGTTCCCCTGAGGGCAGGCTCTCAAGTTTGTAGTCGCCATTGCTGTCCGTAGTGGTTCGCTTTTCGGCGAATTGAGGCATAGGACTATCATCGCCGGCCCTCTCCATGCGAATGGAAGCGCCAGCGATCGCCGTTCCCTCGCTGGAGGTGATGCGTCCGGTGAGCGTGGATCCAGGTTCGAGGGCAATCTCCAGGTTCTCGAGGACTTTTCCTTCTTCCAGTGTGAATCCTGAAAGTTTTCCTTCCGCGAAGCCGGGTGCCTGCACGGTCAACTCCGAAGATTTCAGCGGTACATTTTCAAGCAGAAAGGAGCCGTCGTCGGAATGCACCGAGCGGTATGTAGCCGGCATCCGCATCATCATTCCGCCACCGCCTGCGCGCACCTCGCCGGTTCCAATCCTGAAGTCGGTCACCGGTTTCTTCGATGATTTGTCGACCACCCGTCCGCGGATCGTACCTCCTGCCGGCAACTCGATGATCAGATCGCGCTTCGGTGCTGAAACTGTGCGCATCTCACGGATGAACTCTTCCGGACGGATGGCAATCACCATCGTCTGTCCTTCAGCCAGGCCGGTAAGGACGAACGAGCCATCCGCGGCCGTGCGCACCTGCTCCCCCTGGCCCGAACTCGTCACGATCGTGACCTCCGCGACGCCTTCGCCGCTTTTGCGCACGACGCGGCCGGTGATCTCGACCCCGGGCACCAGGATGATCTTCAGCGGTTCAGTTTCGGCAGTCAGACGAAGGCCCCGTACACGATTCGGAGCGAATCCCTCGGCCCGCACCAGCAGCTCATACTGCCCTTCCTTCAGTTGCGCGCTGAACTTACCGTCACGTCCTGTGAACAAAGCGTCTTCATCGTTGACGGGAAGGTTTCCCAGACGCACCATCCCGGGCGCGTCCTGTGGCGTGGCGGATGTGAACACCCTGGCGTTTGCGATCGGATTTCCTTTCGTGTCGGTGACCAGGCCGCTGAGTTTCAGACCCGCCGGAATCGTGATCACCAGCCCGGACTTTTTCTCTCCCGAGGTAAGCTTCATGGCCGCACTTCGCGCCTCCGGAAGGCCGCGGACACTGGCCACGATTTCCAACTCTACCTCTGGAGAAACATTCCGCAGGACGAAGGAGCCGTCGGGTGCGCTGGAGGCTCGCAGCCCGCCGAAGCGATTGAGCGGAAAAAATGGTTGTGCACCGGTATTGATAGAGAGCAGGCGAGCAGCGGCCAGAGCTTTCCGCCCCGAGTCGATGATGGAACCTGAGACTGTGGCTGCACGTAACGCACTCAGATTTCTGGTCACGTTCTCGCCCGGCTTCAGTTCCACCTCCGAACGCGCAGTGACGTAATTAGGCATGCTCAGATTGACGGAATAGCTTCCTGATGGGAGCGAAGGGAGTGTGTACTTTCCTCCCGAATCTGCGATGGCGCGATAGCTGGCCGTGTTGGGATTCAAGCCACCGAGTCCGCCGGCAGCACTGATGACCAGCGACGCTCCGGCCAGTGGTTTCTGGCTGACGGAGTCCCTGACACTCCCCGCCAGCGACGAAGGTTTGTCGAGTCGTATCGTGGCAGGTGTGCGTGCGCCCGAGATAAAACGTCCGGCCCGGCTGCCAGAGAGCACTCGAATCTCCTGCCAGTTTTTCGGCAGGTGGGAGAGTTCGAATTTTCCTTCATCTCCCAGTTTCGCCGCCGCAGGCCAGCCATCAACCAGGAATTGCGGCGCTGGTGCCTCTGTATTTGCGGCCGTCGTTAGTTTTCCCGCAAGCATCGACCCGGTGCCCAGCACCGCATCGAGTTGCGGCTTGCTTTGAGGCCCGAAACTCTCGACAGAAGCGGCGAAACCACTTGCCATCACGCGCCGGGATACGGCCCAGAGTTTAGGATCCGGAACCATGTACTTTCCGTCGTCGCCAGTAACCTGGATCTTCTCCGTTCGATCAGCGCCCGACCAGATGAGCACAGCTCCAGCGACCGGTTTTCCGCCTGCGGTAACGGTGCCTGTGAGCATGACCGCGGGTTGGAGAGGAATGGCCCCGGCGTCGTCGTCCGCGGCGAGCACGATCGCCACTGGCGCGTACCCTTCTGCGTCGATCATCAACTCGACGACAGGCTCCTTCTTCACATCGAGCGTGAACTTGCCCCGTGCGTCCGTGTTCGCAGATGCGATCGAAGGACGTGCACGCTCGCTCCGGGTGAGCCTCTGCATTCGTGCTTCGCTGGACTCGGGCGCGTGAGCAACGATGCTGGCGTTGGGAAGGGGAAGTCCTGCGGTACTCATCACCGTTCCCTTGATCGCCGGGAACGCGGGTGACGCAGTCAGAAGAGAGAACGTGAAGGTGGCTAAAGAGAGTGTGGACCTGTTCATTCTGCTTCTCCTGCGCGCGGCGATGATCCTGTCATGATATGCCTCGCG
Organism: Thermoanaerobaculia bacterium; assembly: GCA_046590705.1. Taxonomy (GTDB): domain Bacteria; phylum Acidobacteriota; class Thermoanaerobaculia; order Gp7-AA8; family Gp7-AA8; genus JBKJUK01. The sequence goes on along the minus strand of JBKJUK010000062.1, from coordinate 1,546 downwards.
TAATCCTGTGACGTGCGGCAGGCTTTCGAGTTTCTCTGCGAAGCAGACTGGCGCGTATGTGGCAGATGGAGCTTCGGTGTCAGTGTGAAGTGGCGTACAAATGATTCGGGAAGGTAACCATGCGAATACTCGGAACGGTTTTTCTGGCAGCAACCCTGACATCCTGCGCAGCTTCCGACGGCACTGCGCCGCGACCTGTGCAGCAGAAGGAGTCGACCGCTATGACCGTGCGCACAATCTCGAAGGGTGGGTACGCGCTCGGCGCTGCCGACGGTTCGGCCAGCCGCGAAGCGCTGGTACGGATCGCGTCCGATGCGGAGACGTTCCGCAGGCTCTGGCAGTCGCACGTTGGTGGCGCGCAGCTTCCTGCGGTCGACTTCGCCCGGGAGTCAGTGGTGTTTCTCCTGCTGGGCAGTCGTTCGACAGGCGGGTTCGACATCACGCCCGGTGGGGTAACGGTGAGCGAAGGGATGGCGAAGGTTGATGCGCCCGTCACTGCTCCGGGTAAAGACTCCATCGTCACGATGGCTCTCACCTATCCCTACGCTGTAGTCGCTGTTCCTGCACCCGGGTTGAAGGGTGCGGAATGGATCGACAGCGGACGGGTGATCGGCAAGTCGACACAGTCCCGGCAGTGATTCAGCGACTGAAGTGATGCAGGGTGCTTTACAGGGCCAGAGGCCCGACATCGCTTAGCCCAGGCCGTGAGGCCTGGGGCTTGAAGTGCGTCGCCAGTGTCGAGCTCCAGCGGGGCGGCACGAGGTTTCTCCGGAGATTTCGATGGGTATCGTCGTCGCGCCATCAGCGAACCACCTCCATCGCCGAGAACTGCAAAGTCGCGATGTCGCCCCTTATGGGGCTCGTGAGATGTTTCGGAAGGATACGGTCCCAGGCCTCACGGCCTGGGCTATGGCGATGCCGCCCTTATGGGGCTCGGAGCGTTCCCTCAATCGCATACCTGAAACCGAGTTCAGTCAGGAAACTTCATGCGCGCCAGAAGGTTTGCGAAGCGAGGATCCGAGCGGAGCCGGTCCATGGTCGGCTCCACCTTGATCCCGGTGAGGCGGTTCGAACGCTCGTTGTAGGCACGCTCGAGCCATTCGAAAGCCCGGTCTTTGTCACCGAGTCCGGCATGGATCAGCGCCAGATCGAATGATGATACATAACGTTCCCCTGCAGCTGCTGAGAGGCGTGCGGCAATGGCGCGGGCTTTCTCTTTCTGGCCGGCCAGCGCGTAGGCGTAGCCGAGCTCAGAGCTCAGTAATGGATCTTCACCGGCGAGTCGCGCTCGCTCCTCGAGATGCGCTACTCCGAGGGCGTAATTCCCCTGGCTGAGATAGGTCCACCCGAGCCCGTGGTGTGCTCCGGCAAAACCAGGCTGCATGGAGAGGGTTCTGCGGTACGCGGCGATGGCTTCAGGATACCTGCGTGCCAGAAGGTAGGGTGATCCGAGACTGGCCTGAATCGCAGGCGATAGCGGGTCCAGTTCGCGGGCCTTCATTCGCAACTCGATGGCCTTATCGAATCGTCCCATCAGCATCGAGAA
>JBKJUK010000058.1:0-6392 GCA_046590705.1 Thermoanaerobaculia bacterium | reverse complement strand
GGGGTCGACCGATCCATTGTTGGTAATCGACCCCCAGATCGGCGTTGAGGGCGATGCTATGAACCAGTCGCCGACATCAGCGGAGAAAGCCAGGGTCTCCTTCCATTCGCGCTTCATTCCATACAGTTGAGAAACCTGTCGATAAGGCAGAAGGAACGGAATGACCGCAATCGCTGCCAGAACGAACGAGATCAGCAGCGGTTGCGCGACTGCACGCCTGCGCGCCCGCGGCCGCGCAATCGCAACGAATAGAAGTGTGATGGTGATGGCTACTGAGCTGAACAGCAGCGCATGGACGTTGGTGATTCCGTTCCAGAAAAATGCACAACCAAAAAGTATGGCAGTTCGTCGTCGCGGTCGTCGCAGGTAGAAGAGCAGTGCGGCGAATGTCAGGGCCAGCGGCCCGGTCCAGATGTGTTGCAGATGCGTGAGGTGGGTGAAGCGGAACGGCACGAAGGCGTAGAAGATCCCTCCGACGAATGCCGCGCCTTCAGAAGCCACCACGGCTCTGCAGAGAAGGTGAGCCGCGTACCCCGAAAGGGCGAAACCAAGCAGCAGCAGGAGGTTGTGCATCAGCAGCGGTGGTGTGCCTGCGAGTTGAAATGGAATGGCCAGCAGGCCGATTCCGGTGAGGTGCTCGCTGAAGGCCAGAGCATTTCGGGCCGGGTGGAAGACCGGCGCGGCGAACAATTCCGCCGGTTGATGAAGCAGGGCCCATGAGTTCCAGTCGACGATCCAGGTGGTGATGAGTGGATCGCGAGGATCTGCCACCGCGCTCCCGAGGTTGCGCACGAGTGGCCACGTCATCAGAATTGCGAGCGCGATGTAGACGGCGAAGAGAAGGATTTCGCGCTGGAGCGTCGTTCTTTTCAGATTGAGCACGTGCGAATGGTACGACGAGCAGGTGTTCTGTTCAGCTGCAGTACCGACCTGTCCCTACGGACTTACATCGAACCAGCAACGTCGTTCCGAAGTAGCACGCCGTGCTCATCATGATGGGGTCAAATCAGATTCCGTTCGCCTCACAGGGCCGGAGGCCGGGCATTGAGTAGCCCAGGCCGTGTCAGGCCTGGGACGAAGGACACTCCACACGTCGTGAGCCCCAGCGGGGCGACATCGAGGTTTCTTTGCTGCTGCGCCGAGGTGTTCGCCAGCGGTGTACGACGAGATCGATGCAACGCGTTGGACCTGCCGGAGTTCAACGTCGCGATACCGCCCCGGTGGGGCTCACGAGAAAAATGTAGCGAATCAGTCCCAGGCCTCACGGCCTGGGCTATAACGATGCCGCCCCGCCGGGGCTGAGATGCAGACCCGGCGAATATATTTGATCCCGTTTCTCGCAGTTGCCGCGCAGCGCGAATCGCCGCTCGTAATCACGGCTCTCCTGGAGCGACCTCGAGTTGTCTCAGGCCGACTTGAGCTGATGGGTGGCGAACGGTTCCTCGAACGAAATCACTACCAAAGTTTGATCGTCGGCTGGAGGACGGTTTCGGGTGAACTTCTTTACGGAGTTGAGGAGCGCTTTTCGAATCTCTTCGGCCGAACCTGTTGCAGACGCTGCGAGAACATTCTCGAACCGATCGAAGCCGAACGGTTCGCCATGATCGTCTAACGCTTCGATGAAGCCGTCGCTGTAGAGAATCAACCGGTCGCCAACTGAGAACTGTGCGGTGATCTCGCGGAAATTCTCGCGTCGTTTCACACCCAGCGGGTAACCCCATGAAGAGAGCGACTCCAGCGTCTTCGTGGCTCCTCGGAATACGTAGGGATCCAGATGACCGGCAGAAGAGAAGGTCAGCCTATGCCTTTCCGGTTCAAGGACGCCGAAGAAGAAAGTCATCAGCATCCGTTTTGGCGCGGTCTTGATCACGGTCTCATTCAACACTTCCATCACCCGAACGGGCGAAGCGTCGTAGCCGACCTGCACCAGCAGTGCGGCCTTGGCCATGGCCATGACGATTCCGCTGGTGAGTCCGTGACCCGCTACATCTCCGAAGGCCACACCGATGCTGCCGTCGGGCAGTGGAAGGAAGTCGAAGTAATCGCCACCGATCTCGCTGGCCGCCCGGTAGTGGGAGGCCACCGATGCGCCGGAAAGCTTAGGGTCTTCAGAGGGAAGCAGCGCCGACTGAATGCGGTTGGCCGCATCGATCTCCGCCTTCACTCGTTCTCGTTCGACGATGCGACGAACGTGGGGGGCCAGATCTTCGTAAGAGTAGGAGACTTCGCGCCGGGTAAGCGCGCCCGCGATTCCAACAACCGCGATCAGCACCAGTGGAACCAGTAGTCCCCACCACGCCTCGGTTGCCGCTGACGGCGCGATTGCACGTATGAGCGGCACAAATCCCAGGAGAAGAATTCCGGTGAAGAGTGCGACTGCTGCCGTGAGGAGATCGGCGAGCAAAAAGATGATCGTCGCCGCCAGAACACCGCCGAAGCCGAATGCTATATTCATCCATGCTGGCGCGAGGCCGGGATCCGCAACATTGAAGAGCGTTGCGAATGCGACAGCCATGAGGAATCCAAGGGGAAGCAGATTGCGACGGCTGAAGTAAGCCAGGATGAAAACGAAGGAGACCACAGTGGTGAGGATCGAGTACAGCAGCGCGTCGGTGAGCATGGTCAACGCGCCGCCGTAGCTCGAGAAGAAGGACATTCGCGAGTTACCGAAGCCCGGGTAGGCATGCCCCATTTGAATGCCGATGAGTCCTATGAGTAGCGTAGATGCGGCCACGACCGGCGAAAACGACAGGCCAGTGAGAAGCGATCTGCCGGTGGTGGCATTCAGCGGATCTCGACGACACAACGCATCGAAGGAAGCGAGCCTCTCACCCCAGCGCTCGCGCGCGATGCTCTCACCGACCGACCAGGCCAGAAAGATGAGGATGGCCAGTGGCAGGTAGAAAGTGATGAAGAACAGGAAAGCGATGACGACTGAGATCGTCTTCGCGTCCATCCCGGGCATGCCTGCACCCGACGCACCTTCTGCAATCGAGAGGTAGAGCGTGAGCATGGAAAGGATGAGTACGGAGAAAAAGAGAACACTGGCGATTCCGATTCCTGCTTCACCGGCGTGGTATTTCCGGAGGAACAGCACAATCACAACTAAAAGTAGAGCAAAGATCAGCCCCTGCTGTAGAAAGACCGACTGAATTTCCGAGCCGGCCGAGGGATTCGTAAATGCACTGCCGTCGTTGTACTCCTCCCACAGGATCCAGCCACCCAACCGGTCGGCGTTGAAGAAAACGTCAAGGAAGAAGGACGACCGGCCTGCGTCGAAGGTAAACGGGACTTTGTAGCGAAACGTGTGGTCGGTTCTCGTGCGCCGAACGGTGGGACGGATGCTGTCGAATACCGGATTCGGCGCGCCCGGAAATTGGCGGCTGTTCACGAAGGCGTCGGCACGCTGTCGCAGGACTGCGGGTGGAGCCGACTTCCCGATCTCTTCGGATTTCCAGAGGAGTCGCGCACCCAATATCTCGCCTTTTTTCCCGACGATGATGTAACCGTGCGGACCGACCGTCTTCTCGACGCCCTGTCTGAAATACAGCACCCTGAAACCGCCGAGACGAGGACCCACCACTGGATCGTTGTCGGCCAGTCTGCGCAGTTCAGGCCTTCTGGCGAACTCTGTCTCCAGGAAAGGCGAAGCTTCCCAGGTGGTGACGGCCCAGGACTGCTCGACCGGGATTCCGAGTTCCCTGGCCGCTCTGTCCGCGATCGTCCTGGCGCGCTCCCGCGTGATCTCCAACCCTCGGGGCTGCTGGGTGTCGAATTGCGGCAGCAGGATCCAGAACGTAGCAGCGCCGATGACTGCGGCCAGCACGATCCAGATTTTTTTCATTGAAGATCGCATGATACGACTCGCTCGGAATTCATCGGGGTTGGGGATCTCTCGCGTTCAAACGAGGGCGTGACTCAACTGTATACGGAAATTCTTCGAATAGGTTGAGCCTCTGATACTCCAGCCGAGCCGGCTCCCTTGACCGAGGGCGGGGATGTTATTCTGCGCGCCGTCGCTTCTGCCAGGCGAGTGGGGGAACCATGGATTACAAAGCTACACGCGGGTCGATCGACGCTTTCTGGGACGCTCAGGTCATTCCGACCATGACCGAATTCATCCGGATCCCGAATCAGAGTCCGCTCTTCGATCCTGACTGGAAGAAAAACGGTCATATGGATCGCGCCGTTGAACTGGTGCGTAGCTGGGTCGAGAAACAAAACATCAGCGGCGTTCGCGTCGAAGTGCTGCAGCTCGAGAATCGCACGCCGCTCCTCTTTGTCGAAGCGGAGGGAACAGGAGACGAAACGATTCTCCTCTATGGACATCTGGACAAGCAGCCTGATATGGCCGGTTGGGAAGAGGGACTCGGCCCATGGACTCCGGTCATCCGTGACGGGAAGCTCTATGGTCGCGGAGGAGCGGACGACGGTTACGCAATCTTCGCCGTCATCAGCGCCATTCGCGCGTTGAAAGAACAGAACGTCGCGCATCCCCGCCTGGTCACCATCATCGAGTGTACTGAGGAGAGTGGCTCGTTTGATCTGCCTCCGTACATCGAGAAGTTTGCGGATCGCATCGGGACGCCGTCTCTGGTGGTCTGCCTCGACAGCGGCTGCGGAAATTATGATCAGCTCTGGATGACTTCGTCACTGCGAGGCTCGGTGGTGGGCAACCTCACTGTCGAGGTGCTGACCGAGGGCGTTCACTCTGGTGACGCCAGCGGTATCGTGGCCTCGAGTTTCCGGATCATGCGGAATTTGCTGGATCGTCTCGAAGATTCGGCGACCGGGAAGATCGTTCCGGAGTGGCTCTTCGTCGACATTCCCGAGGAGAAGATCGAGGAAGTGAAGCGCGCGGCGGAGGTGATGGGCAATACGGTTTACGACAAGTTTCCTTTCGTCCCCGGAATGCAGCCGGTCACCACCGATATCGTGGAATTGCTCCTCAATCGGACATGGCGGCCGGCGCTGGCATACACGGGATTGAGCGGAATGCCTGACCTCATGCAGGCAGGCAACGTTCTACGTCCCAGAACGTCGATCAAGCTTTCTCTCCGGCTTCCGCCGACGCTGGACGCCGCCAAAGCGGAGCAGAAACTGCGCGAGCTGCTCGAAGCCAATCCTCCTTACGGGGCCAGGGTCACCTTCGAAGCCGAGAAAGGTGGCACAGGCTGGGTTGCTCCCGAAGTGGCACCATGGCTCGAGAAATCTTCAGAAGAAGCGTCGCAGCATTTCTTCGGTAAGGGCTACTGCGCGTTTGGAGAGGGCGGATCGATTCCCTTCATGGGAATGTTAGGTGAGCAGTTCCCACAGGCCCAGTTTCTCATCACGGGAGTGCTCGGGCCGAACAGCAATGCTCATGGTCCGAATGAGTTCCTGCATATTCAGACAGGGAAAAATGTGAGCGCGACTGTGGCGCATGTCGTGGCTGATTTCACGGGCCGGGCCAGTTAGGGAGCAATCGGGCCGGTCCGTGGTTCACAGGACCGAATGTGTGGCACAGGCAGGATTGCCTGTGGCACACAATCATTCTGGGCCGACTGCGTCCACTAGGATTCTCCCAACCTCTCTTTCAGTCTCTGCAACTCGAGCGCGAGTTCTTCGACTCTGGTCTCGAGACTGCTCACTCTTGCGGCGACCGTTCCTGCGGCACTTTGCTGCGGCGGAGTCTCTGGAGGTCTCTCATCGGGAAGCGAAACTGTCTGCCTCCAGCGGCTTTCCTTTTGTCCTGGCCGCCGAGGGAGTTCGGTCACCAGTGGCGGGGTCCGGCGGGAGAGTGTGAGCAGCGTCTCTTCAACCTCACGAATCTCCTTGAAAGGGTAGAGTCGCTCGGCGCGGGATCGCAGTTCGGCCGAGGTCTGCTCTGTGCGGAGGAACATGAGAGTGAGCAGAGCGTGGGCGTCCGGAGCGAGATCGAATCGCTTCGTCAGATTGTGCTCCCAGCGCACGGACCTTCCGCCGTGAATCTGCCACACCAGCTGGTGATCCTGCAGGCGGTGCAGCGCAGCTTCAACGTCGTCAGAAGTGTAGTCCGTGATCGGCTCGCGGCTCGTCCTTTGATTGCAGGCAGCGACCAGCGCATTCAGCGTCATCGGATAGTACTCAGGTGTGGTTTGCTGCTTCTCCATCAGCGTCCCGAGAACCCGAATAGTCACCGGGTCGAGAACAGGAAAAGACACTTCAGGATCTGTGTCAGGCAATGTGATCTCTCCATTCGTAATGCTTCGAAACACAACCGTCGTGCGGGTGGACTGACCAGGTATCGGACGCGCTGCTGCGCGTCCCTACACGACATACTGAACCTGTAGAGAAACCGCTTCTACTCCGGCCCCCCGACCCCGGCCTCCGGCCCGTCTCACTGACCCCGGCCCCCGGCCTGGTCTTCACAC
>JBKJUK010000067.1:0-2626 GCA_046590705.1 Thermoanaerobaculia bacterium | reverse complement strand
AGCCGAGTCTCGACGAAGGGTTCGGGCTACCGGCACTCGAGGCCATGGCCTCGGGAACACCAGTGCTGACCTCCAGACAAGGCGCGCTGTTGGAGGTGACCGGAGATGCGGCGATGCACGTCGAGGCCGGCGATGTCGATGCACTGCGTGCCGCCATCGATAACCTGTTGAGTGATGCAGATCTGCGGGATCGACTCCGCACGGCAGGACCGTTGCGGGCTTCACTGTTCACCTGGAAAGAATGCGCACGTTTAACTATCATTCAATATCGTGCAGCTATCTCAGATACGGTTGATTGATGCCTGAAACCACTGCTGAACTTAATTGAGCATTTTGAAGATTTTTCGACGCGAACCCTTGACAATGTTTTTAATCGATCACATATTGTGTGCAGTGCAGTACGAGTTGTGAAACCGGCATCACCTAACATCGCGATTCAGTCTCATTGCTGTCGATTGTTCTTTAAAATTCTTTAACGAGTTTCGCCGGGAACCGGCGAATTTTTGCCAAGTAAGCGCGACCGTGAGGTCCCGTACGGCAGGAAAGGTGGTGAACGAGATGGCCACAGCAAAGAAGGGCGGTTCGAAGTCAGCAGCTTCTTCGAAGAAGTCTTCAGCATCATCGAGCAAAGCAAAAGCAAAGAAGAAATAAGCCTGTACGAGTTTTCGACGAAAAGAGGGACCAGCCGGTCCCTCTTTTTTTTGCTTTGATGAACGCGGAACGATGAAGGAAGCCAAGAGAACCTGAGAACCTGAACGAGACCCTCGGGGACTTCAACGCACGTCATTCCGACGAGCGCGCGTGATGGACCTGGCCTCGCTGCTCTGACTGCGAGGAGGAATCTCCGGTCCGCGCCGCGGCGGTGGATCGGGTCGACCCTCGCGGCGCGGAACGGAGATTCCTCTTCGCCCGCTACACCTCGCAAGCTTGCATGAGCACTCCATGCTCATCGGAATGACGGCGCGGCGAGTTTCCTATTTCTGAATCACTCAGAACTCAGAACGATGAAGTAAGAAAAAGCGAACTGAGAACCTGAACGAGACCTCGGGGACTTCAACGCACGTCATTCCGACGAGCGCGCGTGATGGACCTGGTACCGCTGCTCTGACTGCGAGGAGGAATCTCCGGTCCGCGCCGCGGCGGTGGATCGGGTCGACCCTCGCGGCGCGGAACGGAGATTCCTCTTCGCCCGCTGCACCTCGCAAGCTTGCATGAGCACTCCATGCTCATCGGAATGACGGCGCGGCGAGTTTCCTATTTATGAATCACTCAGAACTCAGAACGATGAAGTAAGAAAAGCGAACTGAGAACCTGAACGAGACCTCGGGGACTTGATCGCACGTCATTCCGACGAGCGCGCGTGATGCGTCTGGTACCGCTGCTCTGACTGCGAGGAGCCCGCTGCACCTCGCAAGCTTGCACAAGTATTCCATGCTCATCGGAATGACGGCACGTCACTTCGACGAGAAGTTCCAGCCGCTTCTCCTTTCTTACTTCATCGTTCTGCGTTCTGCGTTCATCAGTAGTTCACCCGCTACTATGGACACATGCTTTCCCCGTCTGCGATCAAAGGAGCCGCAATCGGCCTGGCCTCCACGCTTCTCTGCGTGGGACTGGCCCTCATCTCGCCCTCGCTGTTCGGTGTCGAATGGATGCTCTACGACAGGTTGAGCCGACGTACCGCGCTCGCAGAACCGGTCGATTCGAGAATTACGCTGATTGCGCTCAACGACAAGTCGCTTCGCACGCTCGAACCGGAGTACGGTCGCTGGCCGAATCGCAGCAGACTCCTTCTGGCGATGATTCTCGAAGAAATTCGGCGGGGAGGAGGCCGGGTCGCTGCAGTCGACCTGCTTCTTTCGGCCAGTGATCTCGCTCAACCTGAAGATGACCGGCAGCTCGCGGAAACCCTCTCCACCTTTCCGGTCGTACTTGGTACACAAACCACGCCTGCCGCGAATTTCCACCTCACGCCACCAAGATTCGCAGTTCATTTATGGCCTTTCGGCAGACAGTCGAATGCGCAGAGATTTACCCTGCAGACTCCTCCCGACGAGTTCTCTTCCGCGAGTATCGGTACGGTCAGGCTCCCGCGCTTCGGAGATTCAGCCATCACGCGCACCTATGAAACTGGCGATCCGGTGGCTCTGGGACGGATCACCCCCTCACTCGCCGCAGCAGCAACGAATCTCTTTCTTGGCGGAACAGCCGCAGCTCCAGCCGCCCACTCGCGAGGCTTCGACGACCCGGCCCGTCTCATTCGCTGGCACCGTGAGGCCGCAGCCGCTCCGGACCTCGATGATCCGATCCCCTATCACACCGTAGACTTCGACACCGTCATCAAGGCCTCCCTGATGCGGCGAGACACTGGTGGCGCTGCCAACCCGGATCTCGACAGGTTCGGACGAATGCACTTCAAGGATCGCATCGTGGTGATCGGCGCGACCACGGCCGCCCTCTTCGATCTGCGCTCCACGCCGCTGGCACCGCAGCGGGCAGGCGTGGAGATTCATCTCAACGCCATCGACAATCTGCTCAACGGAAAGTTCAATGAGCGCCTGCATCCTGGCGTCGTGTTCATCTTCGCCGGCCTGCTGGCGATGGCCTTCGGCGGTCTTGCTTTCTC
>JBKJUK010000157.1:0-9166 GCA_046590705.1 Thermoanaerobaculia bacterium | reverse complement strand
TGTTTTCGCTCGCGCTGGACTTCGTCCCGCTCTCGATCTCTTATCCGGAACGAGTGGAGCACAGGCAATCCTGCCTGTGGCGCGTAACCGTTGATTCGCGACGTTTCTGACTCTTTTCTTACTCCATCGTTCTGAGTTCTGCGTTCATCAGCCCCACGCCTCTACTCCGGCCCTCGGCCCCCGGCCCCCGGCCCACCCCCACCGAACGACTCCGCAATCCGCTGTTCCAGCACTGATCCAGAGGTGAAGTTCTCCAGTTGCAGGTTCCAGGCGGCGTTCTCAAAGAGCGCCTCGGCGGGCACGAGGCCGACGATTTCACTCGAGAGAATTGTGACGCCATAGCGCGCTGCTTCCTGGCCAACGATGGCGAAGGCACGGTGCATCGGAGTGCGACGGTAATCGAGCAGATTCATCGAGACCTGCACGATGCCTCGTTTGCGCAGATGGATCGGCAACGCCCTTACATGACGCAGTCCGCCACTGACACCACGGACGGCCCGGGCGATCTTCTCAGCGATGTCGAAGCGATCCGTCCCTAACTGTACGTTGAAGGCAATCAACGGCACTCTTGCACCAATGATCATGATTCCGGAGGCGGGGTGGACCTGCGCAGGTCCGAAGTCCGGTTTCCACCGCGGATCGTTGATGCGGGTATGAAAGTTCTCGAAACCGCCGGAACGAATGGCAGGCAGTTCCCTGCGATGGTCGGCCCTTGCGGCATGTTCATACAGATACACAGGTATCTGCATGCGGCCAGCGACTGCTTCCCCTAACTCCTCGGCGAGCGCGACGCATTCGGCCATGGTGGACCCACTCAGCGGCACGAACGGGACGACATCGACCGCACCGGTGCGCGGGTGTTCTCCCTGGTGGCGGCGGAGATCGATTCTCGCGGTGGCAATTTCAATCAAGGCAGTGGCTGCAACAAGCAGGGCCTGCCCGTTTTCGCTTGCGAAGGTGAAGACGGAACGATTGTGATCAGCGTCGGAATGTACGTGCAGCAGACGTACTTCGTCCACTGACCTGATGGCACGCGCGATGGACTCGATGACCTCGAGGTCGCGTCCCTCGCTGACGTTTGGTACGCACTCGATCATGCCTGACCTCGCCCGTCGACGAACATCAGTCGGTCAGGACGCGAATCTCTGGAATGTTGCGGTATTTCTCGGCGAAATCGAGACCGTAGCCAATCACGAACTTCGGTTCGATTGAAAATCCGACGTAGTCGGCATCGAATGGCATCTTGCGGGCGGTCGGCTTGTCGAGGAACGTGGCCACCTTCACTTTCGATGCGCCACGTTTCTGGATGTACTTGAACACTTCGCTCATGGACAGGCCGCTGTCGATGATGTCTTCGATGATCAGCACCGCTTTTCCGTTCATGTCCAGCTGTGGCTCTTTCAGGATGGTCACCACGCCCGACGATTGCTTCTCATTTCCGTAGCTGGAAATCTGAATGAAATCGAGAGCGACATCGATGTCCATGGCCCGCAGCAGGTCGGTGGTGAAGAAGACCGCGCCCTTGAGCACACAGAGAGCGATCAGCTCGTCATTCCGAAATTCGTCGCTGATCTCTTTCCCCATCTCCTCGATGCGGCGGTTCAGTTGTTCGCGGGTAATTAACGTCTCTACGGGCATTTGTGCCAAAATTCTAACAGAGGCCGTAATGTCCGTCGCCGAAATAGCGCAACTGCATACACGTTACGTCCGCCTGTCGGAGAAATTCAAGGCGATCTGGACCTATCACCAGTTCGCCACCGGCGTGTATAAAAACCTGCTGCAGCAGCAGCTGCCGTACGACATCAACTTTCAGAACGCCTTCGAAGCGATCAAGGCAGCGGGCGATCAGATCCAGAGCGCGCCAGCTCTGGCAGTGCAGGGGATGAACCGAAGCGATACCACGCTGGAAAAATCGCTCACTCAGCTTGCCTCCGCAGATCGCGCCATCACGCCGTCCATCCTTCGACGCTTTTTCGAAAAGTTGCGAAGTCACGACGAGAAGATCGTCTTCAATCTGGTCAAGTTCTATCTATATGCCGGCGCGGTGGACGGCGAGCAGCGCGACAAGCTCGACTTCCTCTTCACCAAGATCGGAGAAGACTTCATCGAGGAGCGTGGCGAGTACGCACTTCGTGACTCGCTCGAGCTGCGACGCCAGCTTCAGTCGCTGGTGACGGCGTGGCCCGGATCGCTGCCGGATGCATCTGAACTTCACGAACTGCTGGCCTCGATAAGAATCATGCAGGATGAAATCGACCAGGTGCTCGTCTTCGAGCAGTTCACCGACGATAATCTGCTGACTCGGGCCAGAGAGATGAAACACCGCATCGGCGAACGCTTCCTGTCGCCCGATGTACTGCTCGCGCTGATCACGCTCAACGTGGCCACCAAGAATCGCTTCGCGAAACTTTACCGCGCGGAAGAAGAGCGCATTCTCCTCGATGCTCACAGAATTCTGGAGAACGAGGAAACCATCTCTTCTCAACTCAGGGACGAGCATCCAGAACTGCTCCTGGAGATCGACAGGTTCAAACGGTTCAAGCAGGAGTTCGACGACTCGCGCGCGAGTTCAAACGTCAAACACCATGTCATCACCGAACTGAAAATGAGCTTGAACAGTCTGCTCTCACAACTGGATCGTGATCTCGCGGCACCGGTGGAAGAGAGCGAGATCTTCTCGCAAATCGATGACTCCGACAGCGTACTCACACGCTTCGGTGACGATCAGCTGCTGCTTCCTTATCTGGAGCGAATGCATTCCATTCTCTCCTCATTCGACGACGACCTCAGCGCCGCGGAACTGATCGTGACTCCTGCGGCCCGCGGACTTCGACTCGAGACCTGGGAGGTGGAAGCGTACCGTTCGCTTTACGAAGGAACTCGCCGAGGATCTGGCGACCTGGCCCTGCTTTTCCTTCGCGCTGCCGCCCTGCGAATGAAGGTCGAGGAGGAGGCCGGGAAACTTGTTGCTGCTGAAAAAGGCAACGTGGATGACGATCTGCTCGCCGCCGTGAGCGAAAGTCTCGATCGGTCGAAGGCCTACGACAACGCCTTCAAAGAGTTCCTCCAGGATGGCCTGACGAATACCGATCCGGCCGATGTACACAAGGTCTACCGCTCGCGGGTGCGACTCATGCGCGGCTTCTCGGGTCTCTGGCTGATCTACGATCAGCACGCTCCGGTTGAGTGAGAAGTTTTGAACGTGAAAAGATCAGAGGGCGAGGTTCTACAGTGAATTCCTTCCCGCGGAGAATGCAATGCGAATCGTTCGTTTCAAGAGTGCAGGGTCTGTACATTTCGGAGTTCTCGATGGTGAAGAGATACGTGCGCTGGCCGGCGACAATCCATTCGGGCTGGTGGAAGGGGAGGCCCGCTTCGCAGCGGCTGACGTCGAGTTGCTGTCGCCGGTAGTCCCCGGAAAGATCATCGGGATCGGTCGCAACTACGCGGATCACGCCAGGGAACTCGGGAACGATGCTCCTGCCGAGCCGCTCATTTTCCTCAAGGCATCTTCCACCTTGAATCACCCTGACGCCGTGATCGAGCTTCCATCGATCTCGCAGCGCGTCGACTTCGAGGGCGAACTTGCAGTGGTCATCGGCAGGAAGGCTCGGCACGTGACACGCGACGACTGGAAAAGCGTGGTCTTCGGCTACTGTTGCTCCAATGATGTGACGGCACGCGATCTACAGAAGAAAGACGGACAATTCACACGAGGCAAGTCTTTTGATTCGTTCTGCCCGATCGGACCTTTCATCGAAACGGAGCTCGACGTTACCGACCTCGCTCTGCGCACTTCAGTGAACGGTGAGGTACACCAGAATGGTCGAACCTCCGACATGATCTTCGCCGTCCCGCAGCTGATCGAGTACATCACCGCGGTCATGACCCTATTTCCGGGCGACATCATCCTCACCGGAACGCCTGCAGGCGTAGGGCCCCTCGTTCCCGGCGACGAAGTGGTGGTGGAGATCGAACATCTGGGCAGCCTGCGCAACAGGGTGGTCGCGGCGGTAGTACCGGGAAGCATTCGTAGTTGATCCCCCCGAAGCGGATGGTTGAAGTCCTCGAACCGGCCGTCGACGTGCGCGAAACGCTGCTCACACGCTTCCCGGAGATTTCACTCCTGCGCGACGGGGTCTACATCGTCGGCGGGGCGATCCGCGACACGCTGCTCGGGCGTGAGGCACTCGATGTCGATTTTGCCTGTCGGGATGCCGCAAAAACCGCACAGCGTTTCGCACGCGACACAGGAGGTCGCCTCGTGAACCTCGGGCGCGAGCGCTTCATCACCTTCCGAGTCGTTGCTGCCACATACGTTTTCGACTTCAGCGAAATCGAAGGGGACTCAATCCTCGCGGACCTTCGCCGTCGCGATCTGACCGTGAATGCCATGGCCATAGGCGTCAAGCCTGGTACGGACCTTCTCGACCCGTACCATGGTGTTCTCGATCTGAAGCGAAAAATGGTTCGCATGGTGGACGCGAAGAACTTCATCGACGATCCACTGCGCATGCTGAAAACCGCGCGGATCGCGACCTCACTCGGCTTCGAGATCGACCAGGACACCATCGAGGCCATCCGGCTTCACGGCAGCATGCTGGCCGCAGTGGCGCGCGAGCGCGTTGCCTACGAACTTGGGACAATGTTTTCACGCAGCGTTCCGTCGAGTGTGTTCTCGACGCTGGCAGATCTCGACCTGCTGATCCCTCTCGGGTTACCAGCCTGCTCCAGCGAGCAGCTGAGATGTCTCGAGAGGCTTTCCGCCGGACAGATGCTGGAGGCGCTTCTGATCGTATTCGCGTCGTGCGAATCGGGATCTCTCGATCGCTGGTGCAGTAGGAAACTCATCACCGCCAAAGAATGTCAGCAGATGCGACAGATCCTCGAGGCCATGACCGTGCTCGACTCCGCGTCAGGCGCGGATCATTCGCTTCTTCTGGGAAGCCTGGGGCGCGAGAATGCTCGGCGATTGACCAATGTGCTGATCGCCATGGAGAAAGAATCGATATCACTATCACTGCAGGCACTTGTCAGGGATCGTGGGGCGCTCCTCTTCGACTCGATCCCTCTGCTTGACGGACACGAGATTTCGGGGCTGACCGGTGTGGAATCGGGTCCGCGTCTCGGCGAACTGTCGAGGAGCCTGCGCGAGCTACAGTTCCTTGGTAAGGTGGTCACCCGGGAAGACGCGGTTGCCTGGCTGCGTACAGCCGCAGCGGCACCCGAGAACTGATTCGTTTCGGATGAACGCAGATCGTCGCTTGTTTTCCAGCACAACGGACCTTGTAGGGGCGTGCAGCAGCGCGTCCGAAACTCTCCGCAACACGCCCAATGATCGCGATCGCGGCGCCCCTGGTGGAGCACAGGCAATCCTGCCTGTGACGCGCAAATCATGTTCCGTGCACGATCCAAATCACGCGTCGTAGTCTCTCCTCCGTCATCGTTCTGCGTTCTACGCTCATCAGCACTGCGTTCAGCTGGCCGTACCGGCGGTACTGAAACTCCGAGTCTGACGGGAAACGCCTGCAACGAAGTGAAAAGCCCCGCAACTGCGGGGCTTTTTACTATCCGGAGTGACCGTCAAGAACGGGTCAGGGTTCTGATTCTTTGCCGTTGGCGTCTCGGATCGAGCTAGCCGGAGACTCGCGTATCGGATCGCGCATGAACATGACTTGCGCGTCACAGGCAGGATTGCCTGTGCTCCACAAGACCGGTCGCGGCCTACAGTACGAGTGTGCTTGTCGCTCCTTCCGTTGCGGGACGTTACCGGGAAGGTCTCAGCGATTGTGATCAGGTGACGCACCGCGAAGTTGCGGACGCGTTGCTGCGCGTCCCTACAGGGTTCTTCCAGTTGAGAATCTGATTCGCCGGTGCGAGTGCCCGCCCGCTATCCGGAGGCAACCCGACCTTGTAGCTACCCGCAGCATAGTGTCGACGATGAATTCAATCGCGAACTCGCAACGAACGAGTGTGAAAAGCGGCTACGGCGCTTCGAAGAGTTCTACCTTGATCTTTCCCGCTCTGGTATGCAGCCGTACCGTGGAGTCGCCCTGACCTCCCTCGAAGTGTGTTCCACCCGGGAAGAGCCCTTCCCGCGTCACGGTCTCATCGGGAAAGTTCGTCTCGACCTGGCCGAGAAGCGTTTTGGCGTCGAGCTGTTTGATGGTCTTCTTCGGAAAACGCGCCTGGATATCCCCTGCTCTGACTGAGACATCGACATCGGCAAATCGTCCGTCCAGCGTTGCGGTGCCCGCTGTCTGTCGAATCTCGAGGTGTGTTCCGGGTGGAATGGCGACATTGATCTGGAGTTCGGTTCCACGCCGGCGACGCCACTTACTCGCTGCCGATTTGTAGACCGGGCGGATCACGGCGCGTGCTCCGCTCACCTTGATCTCCACGCTGGAGCCATCGACGACACGCTGCGCGGCCGTAACCTCACTCGCGCGTTCGTATTCGCGGCGAAATGTCCCGCTCAACTCGATCCGATTGGTGGTGCTGTTTCGAACGTGCACTTCGCCGACCGGAACTTCGATCATGACGCGCACGATCGCAGCGGCGTTTACGGCGCTCTCGAATTTGTGCGTGACTTCAGTCGCAGCCGAGGCCGCAGATCCGAAGCAAAGTACGACTGCAATGCTGCCGACGATATGACGATACATGTCCCACCCCTCGCTCTCTTTATACGTTTCGGCAGGCCGCCGGTTCCGCGCGGCCTGCCGTGCTCAACGCGCACTCCATGCGGCAAATCGTTCGCGAAGCTCGACCCCGGAGCCGCCGAGCTTCAGCTTTTTGAGCGCCTCCATACGATCAGACGGTTTCGGATGCGTTGCGGCGAGCAGCGCCATTGCGCCGCTTTTCTCCGTGTGCAGTGCGTCGAGCGTCCCGAGGAAAGTGAGCATGGAATCAGCGCGATAGCCGGCCGAGGCTGCGAGGCGGACTCCGATTCTGTCCGCTTCGAGTTCGTCGCGGCGCCCGAGGCCTGTCTTGAAGAGTTTGTCGTTGGCGATCTGGCTGACTTTTTTGGCCAGTTCGTCGGTGATGCCGCCGCGTCCGAATTCCGAACCTGCGATGTCCAGACCCGCAGCGAAAAGATTGGCGCGCCGGACTTCGTTGAGGATGTGCTTCTCGGTGGCGTGCGCGATCTCATGCCCGAGCACAGCTGCGAGCTCGGATTCACTTCGCATTTGCCCGATGGCTCCGGTGGTGAGGAATATGTATCCACCCGGCGTGGAGAAGGCGTTGACGATCGGCGCTTCGATGACCGCGAAGTGCCATGAAAGCTGCGGCCGGCTGCTGTAATTCGCGACGGTATGTCCGACCAGCGTCACGTATTTTTGAAGCCGTTCATCCTTGGAGAGAGGGTACGAAGCGAGGACACGGGCGGCCACGATGCGGCCAATCTCGACCTCGGCATCTTCGCTGAAGTCGCGCGCGGCGGTGACCGCTTTCACGCCCTGCCGCACTTTGTTAGGGTCGACTCGATTGAAGATGTCTCTGAGCTGAGCCGATGCCTCTGTTGCAGCGATCACGGTGAGAAGGAGTGTGTAGACGATGCCTTTCATCGCGAGCCTCCCTTTGAGGACCCGACGCTGCCTTCCTTCTGAAACTCCTCCAGCGCCGCCTCCAGTTTGCTTTTCCACTGGTGGTCGCGTTCTTCGAGTTTTCTCAGCGCGGCATAGTCGCCGCCATCGGCGAATGAAGCTCCCGCTTCCACTCCCTTCGCTCCCGCGGTGGCCGATACGGAGCGATCAGCCGGGGCGAAAAGATCTCCGGCCATCCTGGCGATACGCGTAGTGCTCTGCTTCTGCGTGCTGACGGCGAAGAGAGAGGGAGCGGCAGATGGCAGATTGCGCGAGGAGACGCGAGAGAGCAGCCACGACTTTCCACTACTGAGGATCTCCACGCTTGTTGCACCATCCGCGTCATATCGGTAAGTGGCTTTGAGGGAGCCTGAATCGTGAGTGGCGGGTCCGTTGTTCTTCGAACGCAGTTTCGTGGCGTTGACGATTGGAGGCAGCAGCAGCGGTGCGAGCTGCTTCTCGACTCCACCGCGGTAGTTCTCCAGTTCGAGATCTCCACCCTGATTCTTCACCCAGATCTTCCCGGCTGTGCTGATGAAAATAATGGCCGCTTTCTGCGGATCACTCTTCCATTCCGCGCGCGCCTTCACTCCATCGGAGATCAGCGTGATGGAGCCGACGATTTTCTTCTCTGCCGTGAGTGACCATTTTGTCTCAGAGGGTGATGGTGGCTTCGAGGATGCGGCCAGGACGACTGCCCCTGCTGCCACGAGCGCGAACATTGACTTACGAAGCATGAGCTTTTCCTTTCACCTGATAAATCCTGACAGCGTTATCCTTACCCTTCACTTTGACGTCTCCGAGCAGCACAACCTCGAAGCCGCCTGTGATGCGATCGAGAGTCGACTGACTGACGATGATCTCGGTTCCGTATTCCTTGTTGGTACTCTCCAGTCTCGACGCCAGATTGACAGCATCGCCGATCACTGTGTATCCGAACACCTGTCGCGAGCCGATGTTTCCCACCACCGCCTCTCCGGAATTGATACCGATACCGATACGAAGGGCCGGCTTACCCTCGGATTCCCAGACAGCGCGCAGTCTTGCCGTCTCCTCAATCATCTCTACCGCGCATTCCACAGCGTGGAGCGCATGGTCGCGATCGGCGGTGGGAGCATTCCAGAAACCCATCACCGCATCACCGATGAACTTGTCGAGTGTACCGCCGTGCCTGAGAAGGATATCGACCATACGGCTCAGATACTCGTTCAGCATTTCAACGACCTGCTCCGGTTCGTTTCCCTCGGAGATGGTGGTGAATCCGCGGATGTCTGAAAAAAGAATGGTCAGGTCGCGCCGCTCACCGCCGAGTTCCACCTTTTCCGGATACTGCAGAATGTAGTCGAGGACCTGAGGCGAGACATAGCGGCCGAAGGTCCGTTTGAGTTGCTGGGTCTGTCGCTGCTCAGCAATGAATCGCACCAGGGTGGTGGCGAGATAGGTGAGCGTGAGTGCCAGTGAGGGCCCGAGCGCGAAGATTATGTATCCGCGCCCGAGGGCTAGGTATTCGGCCAGCAGCAAGGTGATTACGAGTGCGAGTAGAAGGAGTGCTGAGGCCAACGGAGACCGCAGGGAGAAAGCAA
>JBKJUK010000260.1:0-2606 GCA_046590705.1 Thermoanaerobaculia bacterium | reverse complement strand
GAAGCGTGTGGCACTCTTGAAGGTGATCGTTCCTGGTGCCGACGCCGATGTCTGCACTCGCGCCACGAACGGTTGCACGGTGTAGCGAAGATTTGAAACGCTGGCCACAAACTGCGACGCTGGCGCGAAGGTGGAGCTGATGGCGGCTCCCGAACCGCTGTAGGGCGTGTATCGACTGTCGAGCGAGAGAGTATGCGCGCCACATCCGCCAACAGGCTTCGAGACTGTCGGTGTTTCAGGTGCAGCGACACCGTCGAGCGTCCAGACGTTGTAATGGCCTTCCACCGTACCATCCGAGGCATCGAGGAGTTCATCTCCGAGCACAAGGGAGCCCAGATCGGAACTTCCTGTGACCAGGCTCCCGTCCTTCAGCTTGATCCTTGCGACCGGGACCTGCAGAGTAATGTTCTCAACGTCGAAGACAGTTGGGTCGGCTTTCAGTGAAGCCTTCACGATCTTCGTGGAGGAAATGGCGGTAGCACTGGTGAGACCGACAAAGCGGTGTGTCACCTCCACTCCGGCAGCTACATCTTTGTCGTTGGACCCTCCAGCTTCCGGGTTACCGAAGCTCCAGCGAAGCGGAACCAGGGTGTTGCCACTCGGCGCACTTTTGAAGGTGAGAGTGTCGCCGTAGTAAGGACCTTGACCCCTGGTGGGAGAATTCGAGTTCGAGGTACCAAAACCTGACGTTGGGCTGAAGCTGATGTCAACGCTTGCGCCGCTGCTCTGCAGCTCATAGACATCGCCCATGCCGTGCATCGAGACGATGAGGTAGTCCTTGCCACTTTCCCGGACCGGAAGCGCATCGATTGCAGTTCCCGTGTATCCGGAAGGTACTGCGAAGCCCGGGTCCGGATTCGCGTAGAACTTGTTGATGAAATCGTTCATCCCCAGGTCTTTCGGGATGCCGCCTTCGAGACGATATACATTGACGAAGGGCCCGCCGGTGGGGTTGCTGCCGTAGATGGTCAGGTAGCCGGCGTTGGCGCGGGATCCGTAGGCAACGCCAAACGACGAGCCGATGGAAGTTTGTGAGGAAGTGAAGGTGGAGGCATCTCCGCTTCCGGGACGTACCACAGCGATGACGGGCGCGCTGCCACCCTTCACGCCATAGAAGTTCGTTCCATCCGAACTCACGGCCTGGAACGGACCAGGCACGGTCATCTGGGCGGCACCTCCTTCGATGTAGGTGTCGGCGTTGTAAAGCAGCAGATCTCTGGTGAGCCCGACCACTGCGACTACGTCACCAAGGGGGGTGGTTGATTTCGCTCGCGTGCCTTGTGTGAATCCAGGTACAACGTTCCGGAGATAGACCGGCGCTGTGGCGGTGGTGACATCCCATGCGCCTGCGGTCGAGGTACCGTTTGCCACGGCTGCGTAATATCTGGAGCCCCACCTCAGTGCCAGAATCTGAGTAGGGATGACTTTGGAGGGGTCGGGCAGGTAGTTACCGGTTTTGTTCGGAGAGAGCATCTGGCGCTGCAGCTTCATGCCGCTGCCAGCATCCTGCACGATTCCCCAGCCGAAGGTCGAGTAGGCCAGGTAGATGTTCTTGCGATCATCGAAATCAACACCGTAGAGACGGTCCTGACCATCAGCGGTCGGACAGAGCCAGCCGGATGCACTGCTTTCAGCGTAGAGGTATTCGTCGTAGCGTAGATACTCGTCAGAGACTCCGTCCTGGCGCCCGTTATTTCTGGCCAGAGGATCGCCGAGCCTGCTGAAGAAGTTTCCGCTGTTGTACGCCGCCAGCCCCTGCCCCAGGATGAGGTAGCTACGACCGCTGCTGGATCCAGCGAATGCTCCACGAGCGCGGAATGTGCGTGGGGGGACTTGATAGTCACGCACTCTCGAGGAGTCGAGGAATCGTCCTGCATGAGCTTTGATGGGAGGAGAGAACCGTGCCGTGGGTTTGTCTGTGTTGGGAGAAGGACAACCTACGCAGGTTCCCGCTCCGGCCGGGTCGCTCACGGACACAGGGAAGGGATACCCCTGCCCGAGCGCTACAGAAGCAACCAGCACGATCATCGATCCAAAAAGCGCACTACGGCTAAAAATACGATCCACGTCCACCCCCAACTAGCTGGCTAGAATTCAAGAAACGACAGGATGCCACATTTAACTGTTATTCGGAGCTTTTATTTCACAACCTTCATTGAGAGTCCCGAAGATTCTGAACTAAAAAAGGGCGGATCGGTTTCCCGACCCGCCCTTAGGCTGCTACTACTTTACTGCGTACTAGCGGGGTGTAACGTTTGGTGCCGGACCGATTGCGCCACCTGGTGCACCAGCAAGACCGTTATTGGTCGTGGTGGTACCCGGGTTCGCCGAGCAGCCGTTACCGAGCATCGTTGCGTCGAAGTCAACTCCGAAACGACCTTCTGCCGTGAACTGGACAGTGACCCAGTTCTGGCTGGTGTTACGGCTTGCCACGCCACGCGGACGGGTTCCATCAAGCTGGAGACGGCTGTAGTCGTCGTCGCCACCGTTGTTCAGGTTGAGATAGATCCAACCTGCTACGTCGGCCGATCCTGAAGAGACCGGGAAGGTGGTGGTATCGGTGACCGGACGTGCCGAAGTTTCCGGCAGCGTGAGGGTCGGGACCA
>JBKJUK010000165.1:0-24297 GCA_046590705.1 Thermoanaerobaculia bacterium | reverse complement strand
AACTACTGGTTACCGACTACTGCTTCACCTACTGGTTACTGACTACTGCTTCACCTACTGACTACTGACTACTGCTTCACCTACTGACTACTGCGTCCAGCTGCATCGCATAAACGACCAGTGCAGCAATGGCTAAAAACACCACCCACGAAAGATGCTTTCCGCGTGAGCCCACCAGTGCCACTGCGCCGTGCAGCAGAAACGTGGCGGCGATGACTGCGCCCACGCCCCGTGGTGTCATCGGGGGATGAGCGAGCAGGACCAGAATGGCGGCGAACCCCAACCAGGCCACCGACGTAATGTGCCAGGCGAATCGCAGAGTGCGTTTCGTGAATTCGGCACTGCCGAGAATGGCGGGGAGATCCTCCCGTCTGAACAGGCGCCGAAGAATGTAACGCTCACCGAGCCAGGAGTGCGCGATTCCAATTGCGAGCGTGAGAAACGCCGCAAGATACAGCGCGAATTTCATGCGCGGCGGGACCCTGAACTCTCGTGACGAAATGGCACGAGATGAATTGTAGCTGCTCTCCTCGTCCAGCAAGGAATCGGCAGTCCTACTACCGACTGGGTCGTGTCTACCCTCACACGCGACGCTAAGTGCCGGGCACGGCCGTCGCGTCTCGTGTAAGAAATACTTGACATCATTCGCAGTGCGACTTACTGTGTGTCGTGTCTGGTAATTTTGACATTACCGCAATCATTCGTACACAAGGAGCTCACTTTGAATCTCTCGTTTCAGGAAAAAAGCCTCTGGCTGATGTTGGTCAGTCTTCTGGCAACCTTCGCTTTCTACTTTTCCTCGGTTCTACCGGCCACGACGGTTGATGTCAGGCCACACCAGGTCGTACTTTTTACGCTGGCTGTAGCAGCCCTGGTGATCCTGCAGATCGTCGGACACATTGCCATCGCCGTGGCGGACCGGCGTACGGAGACTGATGAACGCGATCGGGAAATCGGTTTGAAAGGCACGAGGAACGCAGCCTACGTGCTGGCCACCGGAGTGTTCATCGCTCTCTGCGCCGCGCTGCTGACTGACGGAAACTTCATTTTCACCCACCTGCTTCTCGGCTTCTGGGGACTGTCTCAGGTGGTCGAGATTACCTCTCAGCTGGTGATGTATCGGAAAGGATCCTGACCCAGTGGGCAAGAGTGGAGGTCTCATTTCGAACGCAGTGCGCGCATTGAGATTCAGTCACGACGAAATGACCCAGCAACAGCTCGCAGACCTGATCGGTGTCACCCGCCAGACCGTGAATGCCATCGAAGGGAACAAGTACTCGCCGTCACTGGAGGTCGCCTTCCGCATCGCAAACGTATTCGAGGTTCGAGTCGATGACGTATTTCAGTACGATCATGACTAGTGAGTCGATTTCAGGGGCCGAAAATCAACGCTGAAAGGTTGATGGAGAGCCGTCGTGCGAGGCCGACTAGAAGAACGAGGACCGAAAGCACCCTCTGCTACTCCTCAACAGCGCGTTGTCCGTGCCACCACAAACCGAGCTGATCGTCACGCAACACTACTGGATACTCGCTACTGCTTCATCTACTGCCTACTGCCTCTAAATCACCTCACCGCGCGAGCGCGGCTCAGGAACTTCTCGGGCGGTTCGAAGCCGGTCAGCCTTTGCGCTGCGATTTCCTGGCCGCTGCTGTCGATGAAGACGATGGTGGGAACGCCGAGAATGCGGTAGCGTTCCGTCAGCGCTTTGGTCTGGGCAGTCTGGGCATTGGTGAGATCGGCCTTCAGCCTGACAAAGCGCGCAGTTTCTGCGATGACCGCCGGATCAGTGAAGGTCTTCTCGTCCAGTTCCTTGCAGGGCAGACACCAGGTGGCGTAGAAATCAATGATGACCGGTTTCCCTGTCAGCGCCGCGCCACGTAACGCTGCTTCGCTGTAGGGAGTGAAGACCATGCCCTGACCGTGTCGTTGCGGGATGGCGAACAGCACTCCTGCGATCAAGAGCAGAACCGCGCAGGTGTAACGAAGCGCGCGCGCATGTCCCGATGGATCGCGCTTCAGTAGCAGGAACAGTCCACCGGCCAGCAGGCTGACAGCCACCCCGCCGCGATAAATGACATCGCCGAGCACCGGACGCAGGAAGTAGAAAGCCATGGCGATCAGAACGAAACCGAGCGCCTGCTTGACCTGCACCATCCATCCACCCGACCGCGGAAGACTGGCCATGCTGGTCGAAAAAGCACCCAGAATGATGTAGGGCAACCCGAGTCCGAGCGCCAGCACGAAGAACATGGTGAAGCCCAGCAGAGCGTCGCCGGTCTGTCCCACCAGTGCGATCAACGAGATGATGAACGGACCGACGCAGGGAGCCGCAACAATTCCGGCCAGCAGTCCCATCGAGATCGCACCGAGCACGCCGGAGCGCGCACCGGCGCGATCGCTGATGAAGTGAGGAACACGGATCTCGAACAATCCGAACATTGACGAAGCCAGTACCAACATCATCAAGGCGAAGAAGAGCAGCACCAGCGGCTGCTGCAGCCAGCTGCCGAAAAGCGCACCGGAGAGCGCAGAGAACACGCCCAGCGCAGAGTAGGTAATGGCCAGGCCAAGAACGTAGGAACTGGAAAGCAGGAGCTGGCGCGAACGCTTTCCTTCGGTCTGCGAAGCAAAGTAAGCCACGGTGAGTGGAATCAGCGGATACACGCAGGGCGTCAGATTCAGCGCCAGCCCAAGCACGAAAATGACCAGCAGCGTGAGCGGGAGTCCTCGGGAGGCGAAGGTGGCTCCGATGTCCGACGAAAACAGCGTGCTGCCGGACGATACAGCCGCCGCGGGCGCCTGAGAAAGCGGCGTGAACCCGCCGGCCTGGGTCGGAGCAGCAGAACCTGAAATCGTCATGGCACTCAGCCTGACCGTCTGCTGAAGCGTACGAGGAGGAAGACAGACCGAGTCATCGCAGGCCTGGTACCGGAGACTGACATTGACAGTGTCGTCCCCGGCGATCCGGCTGGCCGTAAAGGGAATACGAATCGACTTCTCGTAGACGGCGAGTTTCCCGCTGGCGAAGTCGAAGTTCCGCTCGATGTGTTGCGGATACTGCACGGCAACCGACTTCAGGACTGGCGAGGTAATGGTGACCACGGTTGGAATGGCGAAGTCGTCGAGAGGCCGCGCTGAGTTGATATGCCAGCCTTCGTCAATGGTGGCCATGACCTGCCCCGAAAGCGGACCCGTCACGGGAGCGGGCGCGGAAAGGGAAACCTCGAGTCTGACTTTATGCGGTGCGCCATCGCCGAAGCCGGGGGCGACGAAGTCCTGCGCCTGCGAGCGAAGCGTCGCGAGCAGCAAAATCGAGGCGAGGTACAAAGCCTTCTGCGGCAAGACTACTGAGCCTTCGGGCGCACCGCATCTTCGAGCTGGGGCATGATGCCGTCGATCTCAGGCACCGCCGGCGAAGAAGGGAAGCGGGTTTTGAACTGACGATACTCCGCGATCGCGGACTTGTAGTTGCGCTGACGAAGATAGATCTGCGCGCGGAGAAGCGCGCTCTTCTCGGCGTACTCACCTTTCAGAGCAGTCTTGTCGAGCTTCGCAAGCGTGATGAGCGATGCCGGAAACTTCTCCTGCGTGAACTGACTCATGGCCACATGATAGATCGCCTCATCGCGGAACTTCGAGGCTTTGCGATCGGCTGCAATCGAATTCAGTCGAGTCTCAGCAGCTGTGAATCCGCGACGCTGCAGCAGTTCCAGTGAAAGGTCGATACGTTTTCGGTAGTCGAGTGCTATGGCCTTCTCATTGTCGAGTCGATCCTGGAACGCGCGGTAATCCTTCTCGACGGCCTTCAGTCGTACCACGAATGGATCGGTCGGGGCGTAACCCTTGATCGTTCCTGCAAGCATCAAATCCTCAGTGAGCACGAGGAAGGTCGGCAGCGAGTTCACTCCCATCTTCTGGGAGAACATCGTCCCCTCTTTGCCATCTTCGGTGTCGAGCTTGAGCAGCACCATGTCTTTGGTTGCCGTACGAAATTTGTCGGAAGGGAAAATCTCCCGTTCAGCCTTGTGACACCAGCCACACCATTCGGCGAAAAGATCCACGAAGATCAACTTCTTCTCCGCCTGCGCTTTCTTTTGTGCGGCGGCGATGGTTTTCTCCCAGACAGCGCTGCGCGCATCCACGCTCAGAACCGTGAGCGCAATCGCCAGTGTGAGAAACGTTTTCTTCATGTCTGCCTCCGCGACTGCGGAAACGGGAGGCCCGGAAAGGGTATTCCCTGAGCTCGTTTCATGACGGGCACAGCGAATCGGGCGCGCGCCGCAGGCAATGTGACGGCGCGCAGTTCGTCGTTGAGTGTCATCACTACACGTGAGAAATGCCCGAAGTTGAAAACTTCGGCCACTTGCGTCTCTGCCTTGGACTGAGTGGCCAAAGTTTTCAACTTTGGGCCCTGGCTTTCGGCGCTGCAAGTTCGCGCGTTTCCGCGAAGGTCTGCGCCGCTTCGACAAGCGCCACGAACAGCTTCTCTGCCGACCGCTCGCCCACCATATCTTCAGGATGCCACTGCACTCCAACATAAAAACGATGCTGCGGATCTTCCGCCGCTTCCACCACTCCGTCAGCCGCCTCGGCGGTAATTCTCATCCCCTCACCAGCGACCTTCACTGACTGATGATGCGACGAGTTCACGTCGAACTCACCCGCGCCGATGATCGCTGCGAGCCTGGTCCCTTCGCGCACGATGACATCATGACGATGGCGATCGGTAGCCTCACTGACATGCTGAAGCGGGTTCTGAATCTCGGAATCAATGTCCTGAATCAACTTCCCGCCGGCAGCGACGACCATGACCTGCAGACCGAGACAGACGCCGAGCGTAGGAAGTCCGTGCTGACGGGCAGCAGCGGCAAGCGCGAGATCGTTCTGCTGGCGGCGGGCATCCATCGGCGTGACCGAGCAATGACGCTCTTCACCGTACGCTGCAGGATCACAGTCGGCTCCACCCGCCAGCACCAGCCCGTCGAGCGCAGCAATCAACGCCGCGGCATTCTCGGGCTGTGGCGGAATGATGACCGGCATGCCGCCAGCCCTGGTGATCGAGTCGACGTAGGAGAGGAACCCGAAGGCTCGCTCACGTGCACCGGGAGTAGGGGCGCCGACGTCCGATCCGATTCCGATGAGTGGTTTCTTCATATTTCCGGTGAAAGGGTTCGAGACCCATGCAAATTCCGGATTCAGGAACGCGCCGGAATCTTCTCGGCACCGCCAACGTATGGTCGCAGCGCTACCGGAATCACGACCGAGCCGTCTTGCTGCTGATAGTTCTCCAGTATGGCCACCAGCGTCCGTCCGATGGCCAGTCCCGAACCATTCAGGGTGTGGACGAAGGCGCTCTTCCGATTCTCATCGCGGTAACGAATACCGGCGCGACGAGCCTGAAAATCTCCGAAATTGCTACAGGACGAAATCTCGCGGAAGGCGTCCTGCCCTGGCAGCCAGACCTCGAGGTCGTAGGTCTTCGCGGAAGAAAATCCGATGTCCCCGGTCGATAAGGTCGAGACTCGATAATGCAGCCCGAGAGCCTTGAGAATGTTCTCGGCGTGTCCGGTGAGCTTCTCGAGTTCCGCCCATGAATTTTCGGGAGTGGTGAATTTCACCAGTTCAACTTTGTCGAACTGGTGCTGTCGAATCAGCCCGCGCGTGTCCTTGCCATATGAGCCGGCCTCGCTGCGAAAGCAGGGCGTATAGGCGCAGTAGGAGATGGTCAGATCGGCCACATCGAGCGTCTCGTCACGATGGAGGTTCGTCACAGGAACTTCAGCGGTCGGGATCAGGTAAAGTTCCCGCTCCCCCTGCAGTTTGAAAAGGTCGCTCTCGAACTTGGGCAGCTGACCGGTTCCGCGCAGAGATTCGGCATTCACGATGAACGGAGGCAGCACTTCCTCGTATCCATGCTGCTGCGTGTGCATATCCAGCATGAAGGAAATCAGCGCTCGTTCCAGCCTGGCGCCCCATCCGAAGAGAACGGTGAATCGGGCTCCGGTGATCTTCGCGCCACGTTCAAAATCCAGAATCCTCAGCGACTCGCCGAGTTCCCAGTGATGTTTGGGCGTGAAGCTCAGCTCCGGTTTCTCACCCCAGGTGCGTTCCACGCGATTGTCGGACTCGTCTCTGCCGATTGGTACCGACTCATGCGGAACGTTAGGAAACTGTAGTTCCAGATCGAGAAGCTGGGCATCGAGCGCGTTCACCCGGCCATCGAGTTCCCGGATCTCTTCACCGACGCGTTTCATCGCTTCGATGCGGCCGCTGGCGTCCTGCTTCGCTTTCTTCAGGGTTGCGATCTCGTCTGAGGCCAGATTGCGTTGATTCTTCAGAATCTCGACTTTGTGAATCAGCGTACGGCGTTCGCTCTCGAGCTCGAGGTAGCGGTCGAGCTCGACAGAGGCGTTTCTGTTCTCGAGAGCGCGGCGGTACTGGTCGTGAGATTCGCGAAGGTAGTCACGTGAAAGCATGGCCGCGGATCATACATTGTTAGGAGCTGGCCGGGGGCCGGGGTCGGGGGTCGGAGTACGGCAACCTCGCACTCAGAATCTCTGGATCGTAATTTTCTACAGATGCTCGCATGGAACTTGCTCAATGGTTCGATTTGACAGAAACGTGATCCCCCGTAGGGATCGAATGTAGGGGCGCCCTGCGGGCGCCCGCTCTCCGGTGCAGTTCGTAGCGAACCCCGAGGAGCGGGCAAGTGCAGACCGCCACCGTCATCCAGAAACAAACCAGGAGTCCCCAGATGCGCTCGATCAAAAACCTGCTGTTCCTCGCTCTCATCTTCGGAAGCGCGGTCGCTGCTTCAGCAGCATCTCAATATCCGCCCTCGTACCGCTGGCGCACCATCACCACGGAGCATTTCTACGTTCACTACCATCAGGGTGAGAATGAGCTGGCGCAGAGAGCCGCGCAGATCGCCGAGGAGGCTCATCAGAAGCTGGTGCCTCTGATGGAGTGGGAACCGACTTCACGGACTCACCTGATTCTGGCCGACAACGTCGACGCGTCGAACGGCTCGGCTACTTTCTTTCCGGTAAACCGAATCGAGATCTTCGTGTCTGCGCCAGGCGCTGATCCTTCGTCTCCACTCGAGTTTTACGACAACTGGCTGAGCCTGGTCATCATTCACGAGTACGCGCACATCCTCCATCTCGATCAGGCTTACGGCTTCGGGGGACTGCTCCGACGAATCCTCGGGCGCAATCCGGGCACCTTTCCCAACGCATACTCGCCGCCCTGGCTGACAGAGGGAATCGCCACACTGGTCGAGTCAGAACTGACGTCTGCAGGACGGCTGAAGGGAACCTTCGTCGACATGGTGCTACGCACCTCGGCGGTCGAAAAGACCTGGTTCAAGGAACCACAGGCCAGTGGGATTACGCCTGCATGGCCGGGCGGTTCCGCTCGTTACTTCTATGGTTCCAAGTTTCTGGAGTACGTGGCGCAGACTGAAGGTTTCGACAAGCTCGCTGCGTTCTTCCACGAGTACGCGGCGACACCAGTTCCCTTCCGCGTAGACGCAGTTTCCTATGACGTGTTCGGCTCGACCTTCGGCGAGATGTACAAGGCCTGGTCGGCAGAGGCGCAGCGAAACTATCTCGAGGATCACCGCGCCATCTCGGAAGAGGGACTGACAGCACGCAAGCGCATCACCTCATTCGGCCATGAGACGAAGTACACCACCATCTCGCCGGATGGAAAGCTGGTGGCGTATGGCCACCGCGGTCCGTACGAGCAGGCCACCATCCGGGTGCATGACGTGGCCAGAAATCGAGACGTGGAAACACGCAGGGTCAATTCAATCTCGCCGGTCTCCTGGAGTCCCGACAGCAGGCGCCTCGCCTACTCACAACTCGAGTTCAAGAACTCCTTCTCCCTGATCTCCGATCTTTACATCTGGGAGGTCGGATCCCGCTCGGCGCGCCAGCTCACCAGTGGCGCGCGTCTGAAGGACCCTGCCTTCACTGCAGACGGACGCTCGCTCGTCGCAGTCGAGAATCGCGCTGGAAAGAATCGGCTGGTGGAAGTGGATATTGCGAACGGCGCGGTGAAGGAACTTTTCGCCCCTGCCGACTACACGCAATTCTCGGAGCCGGCCATCAGCCGCGACGGCAAGAACATCGTTGTGGCGGAGTGGGTCAACGGGCGCATCGATGTCGTACTGTACGATCGCGACGGCCGCAGAGTACGCAATCTCACAGAAACACTGGCCATCTCCACGAACGCCTCGCCTCGCTTTTCTGCAGATGGAGCGACCATCTACTTCAGCGGCGATGTAACGGGTGTCTCGAACATCTATTCAGTGCAGACGGCGGGTGGAAACATTCAGCGGATCACGAATCTATACGGCGGGGCTTTCTTTCCCTCTTCGAATGACGGGAGCACGTTCTACTACACCGACTACTCCGGAACTGGATTCGACCTTGCCCGCGTCGACGTATCGAAGAGCTATCGAATCTTCTCTCGCGCGAAACCGAAGAGCCTCATTGCGCGACGCAACGAAATCCCTGACGTGGAGCCGGACTTTGCGCGACCGATGGGCGTCGCGGAGAGGCCAGCCACAAGCAAGGCCCCGGTCCAGCAGCGTGAAGGATCGTACAGCGTCTGGAACTCGCTCCGGCCCCAGTGGTGGTCGCCTATTCTGGCCAGTTCACAATCCGAGACCGTGCTCGGAGCGCAGACCTCAGGCAGCGACGTCCTCGGATTTCATCAATATCAGGCGCAGTTCGCTGCAAGACTCGGGACCGAGCAGAACCAGTACGACTACGGTCTGATCTATTCGTACGACCGCCTCCATCCAACGCTCACGGCCGGCATCATTCAGTATGACGACCTGGTAGAAGGTGTCGCTGTTCGCGGACCGCTCGGGCTCTATCGTTACAACGAGACCATTCAACGCACATTGGCGCAGGCCACTTTTCCCTACCGCCGTTTCAACTGGCAGACCTACGGAACGCTCGGATTCGTGCGGGACAGCTACAGCGAACATCTTCCCTTCGATGTGAACGAAGCGACCCTGAGGGACTCCGGTCTTTTCCAGGGTTCGCTGCAGGGCATCAGAGCAGGTCTGGCCTTCAACAATACCCGTGAGTACGGCTACTCGGTCTCTCCCGAAAACGGCGTACTGGCGACCATCGACTACGAAGACCTGAATACCTCTTTCGGAAGTGAGTTGGATCGCAAGCAGCTTCGTGGCGACCTTCGCACGTTTCTGCGCATCCCCATCCGCCGCTCCCCTCTGGGTCGCCACGTATTGGGCGTGCGTGCGGCCGGAGGAACGTCGGAAGGAGACTTCATCCTGCAACGCGAGTTCCGAGTGGGAGGGGAAGACGCAGGCGGCCTGCTTCGCCTCGACACCTCTCAATTTCCGGTGCGCGGATTCTCGCGCAGCACCCTGCGCGGTCAGAACGCCGCCCTGGCCTCGATCGAGTACCGCTTCCCACTGCTGCAGATCGATAAAGGTCCCGCAGCCTATCCGGTTTATTTCTACCGGCTTCTGGGTGACATCTTCTACGACACAGGCACCGCCTGGAACGACGAGGCAGTCTCGCTCGGAAGGGTGAACCGTCCCACCTCGAAAGCATTCGAGAAGCAGAACACCATCGCCTCGACAGGGGCAGAGATCAGCGTCGATCTATTCTTCGGCTATTTCATCCCGATCCGCTACCGGCTCGGCGCCGCGTATGTTCTGAAAAGCCCCATCCCTGGAGATGAGGGCTCGACCCAGATTTACCTGACCGGAGGGACCAGCTTTTGATTGCCGATGAACGCAGAACACAGAAATACGAACGATGAAGTGAGAAAAAGCACCGCCGGTGATTACGCGGTATCGGACGCGCTGCTGCGCGTCCCTACCTCATCGGTCCGCTTCGGCGGGGACGGCTGATACACTAGCGCGCTTTCAATCACCTCGACGACCGCCGTCCCCGACGGAACGTTTGCAGGTCCCGCCCGTCGTAAAAGACGTGCGGACAACGATATGCCCAATTTCATCGTTCGAGTAGGAACTACAGACGGCGAGATTTCTGATCGCCAGGTCGATGCCCTCAACGCCGCAGGTGCGACGGAGGAGATGCGTCGACAGGGGCTCCATGTCTTTTCCGCCAAACGAACAAACTTCAAAGCTTCGGATCTGATCCCGCGCAGCAGAAAAATCGTCTCCGTCGACAGGTTCCTCCTCTTCAATCAAGAGCTGCTGGCTCTGATCAAAGCAGGTCTCCCTATCGTGCAGAGCTTCGACATCATGCTCGAGCGCGAGCGGGACGTACGATTCCGCGGGGTGCTGCAGGACATTCGCGAGAAGCTCAAATCGGGCGTGGCCCTGTCGGACGCATTCGCCTCGTACGGTGAGGCCTTCCCACCGATTTATGCGAATTCTCTCCGTGCCGGCGAGCGCTCCGGTGATCTGGAAGGCGTGGTTCGACGCTTCCTCAAGTACCAGAAACTGATCGCGCAGCTTCGCCGCCGCGTAGTCGGTGCCCTGGTCTACCCGGCAGTGCTCATCACTCTTTCGTTCGGCATGATCTTCGTGATGCTCACGTATGTGATCCCGAAATTCGCCGAGTTCTACGCCGGCTTCGGTGCTGACCTGCCGCCCGTCACACGTTTTGTCATCAACATCTCTGCGCTGGTGCGGGAGAACAGCCTGCTGGCAGTGAGCATCGTCGCCGCCGTGATCTTCGGACTCCAGCAGTGGTCGCGCTCCGCGGCAGGCGGCGTCGCCATCGACGCTGCAAAACTCAAAATCCCCATGGTTGGCGGAATTCTCCACCGGTTCGGCATCATGCAGTTCACGCAGTCACTGGCAACCCTGATCGCCGGTGGAACGCCGCTGGTTCCCTCGCTCGAGATTGCCTCACAATCAGTCACCAACCGTCTGATGGAGACTCGACTCGCTTCGATCGCGCAGAAAGTGCGTGAGGGTGATCCCCTCTGGCAATCGCTCGATGCGACAAGAGTGATGAGCGATCTTGCCGTGCAGATGGTCAAGGTCGGCGAGTCGAGCGGATCCCTCGGGGAAATGCTCACGAACGTCAGCGAGTTTTACGATGAGGAAATCGAAGCCAGGCTGGCCCGTATGATCGCCCTCATCGAACCGCTCATCCTGGTCGGCCTCGGAATCGTCATTGCGGGCCTCCTCTACGCCTTTTACCTCCCTCTGTTCCAGCTCTCGAACGTAGCGCAGTAAACAGCAATCACTGGGAAAACATGACCGAACCGACTCTTTACAAGCAGTCAGACACGGGCCTCGAGTCGAATCGAGCGGCGCAGATCGCCGAGCAGTACGGCTTCGAATTCGTCGATCTCGACCACTTCGTGATCGACCACTCGCTGTTCAGAGAAGTTCCGCTCGACGTGATGGTCCGCTACCAGTTTCTCCCGGAGAAACGGGAGAACGGCTTCATGACGATCGTGGTGGCCGACCCCACCGATGTGCTCAAGCTGGATGAGATCGAGCTGCTGCTCGGCTCTCCGCTTCGCGTGAAGGTCGGGGCACCGTCAGCCATTCGCGAGAAGCTGCAGAAGTCGGAATCGACGCAGCGCGTTCTCGACGAAGCCACCGAAGGCTTCCGCCTGCAACTCATCGCCGATGACGACGATGAGGGCGGCGAAAAGGCCATGACCATCGACACGATTACCCAGCAGGAATCGTCGCCGATCATCAAGCTGGTCGACTCGATCGTGTTCAACGCCATTCAGCGTCGCGCCTCAGACATTCACATCGAGACCAGAGACAACGAAGTCGTGGTGAAGTACCGCATCGACGGCGTGTTGTACGAGGCGCTCGACCCGATCGACAAGAAGCACCACTCCACCATCATTTCGCGCATCAAGGTCATGTCCGAACTCGACATCGCCGAGAAGCGCGTGCCGCAGGACGGACGATTCAAGCTGCGTATCACCGGCCGCACCATCGACTTCCGTGTCTCAATCGTTCCGACTGTGCACGGCGAAGACTCGGTCATCCGAATTCTCGACAAGGAGTCGATGAACAAGGATTTCAAGAGCCTTCGTCTCGACGTTCTCGGCTTCGACGAGGAGATGCTGGTCAAGTTTCGAAAGTTCATCAAAGAGCCGTACGGAATGGTGCTGGTGACCGGTCCGACCGGATCAGGAAAGACCACTACCCTCTACGCGGCGCTCTCCGAAATTCAGTCTCCCGACGACAAGATCATCACCATCGAGGATCCCGTTGAGTATCAGCTGCGCGGCATCACCCAGATTCCTGTCAACGAAAAGAAGGGATTGACCTTCGCTCGCGGCCTGCGCGCAATTCTGCGTCACGACCCCGACAAGGTGATGGTGGGAGAGATCCGAGACGAGGAGACTGCACAGATCGCAGTGCAGTCGGCGTTGACCGGACATCTGGTATTCACCACTGTTCACGCCAACAATGTCGTGGATGTGCTGGGACGTTTTCTGAACATGAAAGTCGAACTCTACAACTTTGTCTCAGCGCTCAACTGCGTGCTGGCGCAGCGACTGGTGCGCAAGTTGTGCGAGAACTGCAAGCATGAAGTGAAGTACGAAAGCAGCCTGTTCGACGAGTCGGGAGTGCCCGACGATTTTCGCGACATCACCTTCTACGAAGGGGCCGGATGTCTGGAATGTAACGGCACCGGGTTTCACGGACGCATCGCCATCTCGGAACTTCTCGATCTCTCCGATCGTATTCGAGGCATGATTCTCGAGAAGAAGCCGGCCTCCGACATCAAGCGCGCAGCAAAGGAAGAGGGCATGATGTTTCTGCGAGAATCTGCACTGAAGAAAGTCAAGGAAGGGAAGACGACGTTGCGCGAGATCAACAAGATCACCTTCGTCGAATAGAGATGGCCGGCACTCCTTTAGATGTAATCGTCTTCGATTCCGAGTCGCTCACCACCGCCAGGTTCGTCATGCGCGGCAGAGCGCGGGAGATCCTGAATGCCCGTTCTTTCCGGTTGCCGTCGGGAACGTTCACTCCCGGTGTGGTCTCGCCCGTTCTGGCCGATGCTGGAGCGCTGGCCGAGGTTCTGCGCAGGGTGAAGGCCGACGCAGGCCGCCTGGATCGGGCCGCTGTTTTACTTCCTGATCCCTGGTTCAGAATCAACATCCTGGAATTGGCGCAACTGCCCAACTCCGGGAAGGATGCCGACGACGTCGTACGCTGGGCGCTCAAGCGCACGCTGCCGGTCCGACCGGAAGAGCTTCGGATTGCCTACGATGTGATCGGTAAAAGCGAAACCGGAGTGAAGGTACTGGTCGTGGCAGCGCTGGAGAAGACCATCCACGATCTCGAGCAGGTGCTGCGCGACTCTGGAATCGAGACCGGCCTCATCGAACCTATGGGACTCAATCTCTGGAACGCGATTTCTGCAAAGGAAGCACCGACGACCCGTGATCGCCTCTTCATCCATCTGCGCGAGAAGGATTTCACCACCGCAGTATTCCGAGGTGAGACCCCACTCTTCATTCGCTCGCGAAACCTTTCCGGCGAACGCACCGTTTCGCAGGAACTCCGCCTTTCGGCCTCTTACCTTCGATCATCGCTTTCTCCCCTCGATCTGGAGCGTTCGTACGTCGCAGCCAGTGGGGAGAATCGCGAAGTCTTCGATCTGATCGCGCAGGAATTCGGCGTGCCGGTCGAGCGTGTGCAGTTGAAGGATTTCGCTACCTCGACGTTCGACGCGGGAAGAATCGAACCGGAACTCACAGCCTGCACAGGAGTGTTCGCCTCGTGAGACCTCTTCATCTCAATCTCGCCTCCAAACCGTATCGCGATAACCGCACTCTCTACGCGGCCATCACGGCCATGGGGTTGCTCACGGCTTTTCTTCTGCTGAACAACGTCCAGACTGCGTTCGAGTACCGCGAGCGCACCCGAAATAGTCGCACCGAGCTCGCAGCCATCGAAGCCGAAACCAGGCGTGAGCAGACTGCGGCCGCGGCCATCCGCACAGACCTCGACCGCATCGATTTGAAACGGCTGAACTACCAGACCACCTTCATCAATCAGCAGTTTGTGGAGCGCTCATTTTCCTGGAGTGAACTGCTCGACACCCTCGAGCGGGTCCTGCCGCGTGATGTGCGGGTCAATTCGCTCAACCCCACCATCGACAAGCAGGGAAGAATCACACTCGAACTGCTTTGCGTCGCGAAACAAAGCAACGGAATGGTGCAGGTACTCAACGCGCTCTTCGCCGATCCGCACTTTTCGAGGCCACTACCGAAGAGCGAATCGAAGGTCGACCAGTACTACCGTCTGGCCCTCTCGGTCGACTACAGACCGGAAGCAGGGGGACTGCTGCGATGAACTGGCGTGAACGTAAATGGCTGCTTCTATCGCTGGGATTGTTTCTGCTGGTAAATCTCCTGTTCTTCTTCACCTACAGGCTCCGCTTCGAGGAGCGTTTGAAGGAGATGGACGAGCGCGTCGCTACCGCAAAACAGGGGCTGGCCGCCGCGAAGTCGCAGCACGCTACGGCGCGCAGAGATCGCGCGACCTACGATCAGGTTCAGAAAGATCTTCAGCACGTCTACACCCAGATCTGGTCGACACCCGAGGAGCGCATGACCTCACTGATCAGCGAGATCTACAGACTCGCGCAGATGAGTCAGTTGCAACCGGTCGGTGGCTACAAGTACGACCCGGGCGAAGGAAAACGGGGCCGCGAGGAAATTGGAACGGAGACGTTTGAAATCGCCTACGGCGTGGTCGGAAGGTATGACCAGATCCGGCGGCTGGTGAATCTGATCGAATTGTCGAATCAATTCATCATCATCGATTCGATCACCCTGCAGAACGGTGACACCTCCAGCGCGCTGCAGATGAACCTGACGCTCAAGACGCTTTTCAAGACCACGAACGTATCCGAGACGAGCGAGCTCTGATGGACTTAACCAACAAGCGTCTCTGGCTGTGGCTCGCGGTGGGACTACTGGCCATCTACACCATCTATTCATTCGCCGCGGGCGACGATAAAAAGACAGCTACGACTCCCGCCACCATCGATGAACTCGAAGGTACGGCGCGACCTGCGCGAGCGGCGGCACTGTCGGCCAATCGAAGGGCCGGAAAAGGCGCTGCTGCTCCAGGAGCTGTCCAACCGATTCGCATGGAGTTGCTTGATCCGCGCACCGGTTCATACAGCAGCAGACGCAATCTTTTCGCCTTCACTGAACCACCACCTCCGCCAGTTGTGAAGGTTGCGCTGCCGGCGCCATTGCCTGCGCCAATTCTTCCTCCTGACAAGGATAAAGACGGAGTCCCGGACGTTCAGGACAACTGTCCAGGTACGCCCAATCCGGATCAGGCCGACATCGATCGCAACGGTACCGGCGCAGCGTGTCAGGAAGGGGTGGAGATTCCGCCACCGCCGCCCCCGCCCACTCCGCCGGATTTCACCTACAAGTTCATCGGCACGTTCGGCACGGCCAGCAGGCAGATCGCTGCCTTCTCCTCAGGTGAGGAGATCATCAACGTGCGCGTCGGGCAGACCTTTGGCGGTAAATTCATTCTTCTCAATATCGGTATCGAGTCGGTCGATGTTGGATTTGTCGGCTTCCCCGCGGACATCCGCAAGCGGATTCCGGTCGGTCAATGATGGTGACTTTTTCAGAGTTCACTGCGTCGTATCAATGTTACAGATCCCCAACAGACAAGAGAGCCATTCAATGAAATCACTGAAGCTGATCACCACCCTGACGATCGCTCTGACGTTGCTGTCGTGCACGAGTTTCCGCTCGTACCAGAAAGCGCAGGAGTTCGAGCTTCTCAAGGACTGGGACAAGGCCGTCCTCGAATACACCAAAGCTCTCGAAGTCGATCCGGGGAACACG
Organism: Thermoanaerobaculia bacterium; assembly: GCA_046590705.1. Lineage (GTDB taxonomy): Bacteria > Acidobacteriota > Thermoanaerobaculia > Gp7-AA8 > Gp7-AA8 > JBKJUK01. Next base: position 8,465 of record JBKJUK010000165.1, on the reverse strand, counting down.
CGCTACAAGATCTCACTCGATCGGGCCAAACGTGAAGCTTCACGCGTTCACTTCGAGAAGGGGAAAGAGCTGCGGGCCGCTGGTCACAATCAGCTGGCCATGGCCGAGTACGAGCTGGTAGTTCGACTCGACCCGACCAACCAGTACGCCGCCGTCGAATACGGAAAAGCAGTCGCTGCCTACCAGGAAGCTACGCGCTCGCTCGATCGCGACAGCGTCGACAATGTGAAGCGTCGAGCGAACACCTCCAAGCCGCAGCCTCCCACACTGAATCCGGCCTCAGACGAACCGATCACCCTTTCTTTCCCTCGCGAGACGCCAGTCAAGGATATCTACCGGTCACTCGGAGGCGCGTTCGGAATCAACATCCTGTTCGACCCCGAGGTCAAGGATGATCGCATCAGCATCGAACTCCGCGACGTCACCGCACAGGCTGCGCTCGAGCGTCTGATGAATGCGGCCGGCCACTTCTATAAGGTCCTCGACGAGAAGACCATCATGGTCATCCCTGACAATCCCCAGACTCGCCGGAACTACGAAGATCTGGTCATTCGCACGTTCTATCTTTCGAATGGCGATGCCGAACAGGTCGTGAACGTCGTGCGCACAATGACTGAGGCGCGTAACGTCTATCCACTCAAGGCCCTGAACGCGATCACCATTCGCGACACGGCCGATCGCGTCCGCATTGCCGAAAAGATCATCGAGGCGAACGACAAAGCGCGGGCCGAAGTGGTGGTGTCCGTCGAGCTGCTCGAGTTGAACCTCGTAAAAGCAAGGGACCTCGGGTTGCAGCTGCTCGGCACCAGCGGTCAGGTCAACCTGCTCGACGGAGCCGGCAAGCCGCTCACCGGCGGCACCCTGCCGGTGCTACGCGAAGCGCTCAACGGTGGCGCAGACAATCTTGCCTTCAACATTCCTGCGATCAGTTACGGATTCATCAAGTCGGGTAGCAACGCCAAACTGCTGGCTCAGCCGCAGCTGAGGATTTCCGAAGGCGAGAAGGCCACTCTGCACATCGGACAGAGAATTCCGGTGGCCGTTTCCACTTTCACCAGTTCCAATCCAGGAGGTGGCGGCACATTCACGCCGGTCACCTCTTTCAACTACCTCGACATCGGAATCAAGATCTCGATCGAGCCTCGTGTGCATCACAACCGGGAAGTCAGTCTGAAGCTTCAGGTCGAAGTCTCCAGCCAGGCTGGTGAGGTCAACGCCGGGAACGGCAATCCGCCTCAGCCCATCATCGCCACGAGAACGATCGAGTCTACGATCAGACTGAAAGATGGTGAAACGAACTTCCTGGCCGGCCTCATCCGGAAGGACGAAAGCAACGGCACCAACACCACCCCATTCCTCGGAGACCTTCCGCTGATCGGCCGCCTCTTCAGCCGCGACACGACGCGCACGAACGACACCGATCTGGTGTTGACGATGACCCCGCATATCGTGCGGATCCCGGACATTACCGAAGACGACGTAGCGCCGATGTGGGTCGGAACAATCAACAACCTGACCTTCCGCGGCGTCTCCCCTCGCGTCGAGACCAACAACACCGGCGATCCGTTTGTGCGCAATCCATCTCTCGATCAGTTCAACTCGAATCAGGAGGGAGAAGTGCGTGTGATCGAGGTACCCGCTGTTCCGAACGAGCAGGCGCCCGCACAGCGTCAGGGACCCGCGCCGGCACAGGGCACGGCACCTACGGACATCTTCCGTCAGCAGCCCAACCCGAATGCCCCGCGGCCTCCTCAGACGCCGCAGCCCAACGAGCTATCGAGACCCGGAACGGGCGGAGACGTGGCCGCGGCCAGACTCTCGCCGCAGCCTTCACGACTCGCGCTCAAAGCCGGGCAGGAGAGTGTGTGGCCACTGGTCGGCATGGAACTCGAGGGTTTGCGCACGAACGATCTGACTCTACGCTACGACCCCCGTTCCATGCAGGTAGTGACAGTAGGTTTCGGGGAAGCTCTCGAGGTGAATCCCGCCACACCTCCCGTAGCCAACATCGACCCTGTCTCGGGCACGATCAGAGTCACCTCGACCGATGGAAAGCCGCTCAGCTTCCGGGCTGGAGGGAATGTGCTGATCCTGCGCGTACGCGGCGGAGTGAGTGGAGAATCGATGCTGGTTCTCGATCCTCCATCCTTTCTGAATCGTAGCGGTGTGGCAGTGCAGGCAATCGTGACAGGCGGGCGAGCAAACGTAGAATGAAACCAGTTGCCGAACCTGCACCGCCAGCCGGGCTGTATCGGATCGTCAGGGCCGTCATGAATTCTGGCCGGACTGACGGGCTGAGGGCGCAATCACGGCAGCAGGGCTTCTCCGTTGCAGAATTGATCACGGTGGTTGTGATTCTCGGCGTACTTGCGGCCATGGTCGTACCGATCGCGCGCTTTGGAATCAGGCGGCAACGCGAAGTCGAGTTGCGAAGTTCGCTGCGAAGGATCACCGACGCCATCGATCGCTATCACGACCTCCGGCTCAAGAAGCTGATCAAGGACATTCCGGAGCAAACGCAGGGGGAGTACCCGAAAGACCTGGAAGAGCTGGTCAAAGGGGTAGAGACTCTTCCGGAAGGAAAGCGGGTGAAGTTTCTCAGAGATCGAGACCTGATCGACCCGATGACCGGAGGCAAGGAGTGGCTGACTTTCTCCGATTCTGACGATGCCGATGCCCGCAATACGAACGGCAACAATATTTTCGATGTTCGCTCCACCTCAACCGGCCTGGCACTCGACGGCAAGACGCACTACAACGAATGGTGAACATGAAGACAAGAAAACGACGTCAGGAAGGGTTCACTCTCATCGAGCTGATCGTAGTCGTCACGATCATCGGCATTCTCTCGGGAATCGCCATGGTCAATGTGAGAAACGCGCAGCGCAAAGCATCGGAGAACGTCCTTCGCGCCAACCTGACCAACATGCGGAAGGCCATCGACGACTTCTACGCCGACAAACAACGCTATCCGAGCGGACTGGAAGAGCTGGTCCCGAATTACATGCGCGCCATTCCGATCGACCCGCTAACGAAAACTGCTGACTCCTGGGAGACCATTCAGGAAGACACCAGCGATCCGAGTTCATCCTCGACCTTTCCCACTTCCTCTAACAACACACTGCAGGCTGCGCCCGGTATTGTCGATGTGAAGAGTGGCGCCGAGGGGCAGACTATGGATACCAACACTCCCTACAGCGAACTCTGAGGCTCGCAGACTTCATGCGCAGACCACTGAAACGAAGAAGGGAGCAGGGATTTACCCTGGCCGGACTGCTGGTGATCCTCACCATCCTGGCGGTGGTGGTTGCCTACACGCTTCCGCGGATGTGGTCTGACGTGATGCGTCGGGAAAGAGACATCCAGACCATCTGGGTGATGAAGCAATATGCGCGAGCCATACGGGACTTTCAGATTCGGCGTGGTGCTCTGCCGACTTCCCTCAAAGAACTCGCGGATCAGAACAATCCTCGAGTTCTCCGGCGACTCCATCCCGATCCACTCACCGGGGAGCTCGACTGGATCTTGATAACTCCTGGTTCACAGGCGCCGGTTACGCAGCCGGCTCGGCCCGGAGAGCGACCACCAGTCGGCGCTCCCATTGGAGAACCGATCGGTAAGCCGATCGGAAAACCGCTGGAAGGTGCGACAGGACCCTTCACCGGCGTGCGACCGCCCGTCACCGGGGAAAGCATGCTGGAACTACGTGGCGCCACGCAATACGAGGAATGGTCCTATACGGTCGCTGACCTGCTCACCGATACCGGAGCGGCCGCAGCACCCGCTGCCGCGCCTCCCCCGGGTCAGACCCCGCCGCCACCTAAACCGTAGGAAAGTACTTTGCTCGAACAATTGATTGAACCGACAGGACCGGGGGTCGTGTGGAGCACAGGCAATCCTGCCTGTGGCGCGCAAACGTTGATTCCTGCGTCGATACTTCACTCACTTCTCACTACGGTTCTGAGTTTTGGGTTCTGCGCTCATCAGTGTGTGGCACAGGCAATCCTGCCTGTGACGGGACCAGCTGACTTCGAAGGACGATTTCGTTCCTATCAATCGAGCCCTTGGAAACACATGTCAAAAACATGATGCAATGGGTCTGAACTCACTTCTCGGCCCCACAGGCAGGATTGCCTGTGCCACACAGTCGCTGTGCTCTTCTTACGCGCTTCGAAGTCAGCTGGTCCAGTCACAGGCAGGATTGCCTGTGCTCCACAGTCGCTGTGCTCTTCTTACGCGTTTCGAAGTCAGCTGGTCCAGTCACAGGCAGGATTGCCTGTGCTCCACGGGCTCGGATATGCGTTCAGGCGCGAGATCCACCGGGGAGTGGGCCATCAACGCGCTCTACTGACGTTTGTGCGTTCAGATCCGTATCATGCGGAGGTAGAGCGCTGCCCCAGGAATCAGCCCGTCGTGAAAGCCGTTGCACTGGCCTGCCAGGAACCGAGTGACCACAATCCAGGAAAACAGTCAGACATCAAGCATTCCAGAGCCAGACGCTTCCCGCGATCTGACGGTGGTGAATCCGTATCTTCATATCGAGGATGAGCGGATCTATAACCCGCTCACCGATCGCACGCTCACGGTTGCCGATGCTCTGCACTCCCCTCTGCGAGCCATGCTCAGCGGCGCTCTGCTCGACCCGACCCTGCACGATCAGCTCAGATCCGACGGATGGACGGTTGCTGCTGAAGACGACCTGTCGGCCAGCTTCTACCTCAAGATTGTCTCGCTGGAAACACACACGGTCTGCAACCAGAAGTGCTACTTCTGCCCGGTCTCAGTCGCGCCTCGAGACGACTACTACATGCCCACGGAGCTCTTCGAGCGCGTCGTCAACGAACTCACTGCGTACAAGTCCACACTCGAAGCGGTGTTTCTGCTCAGCTACAACGAGCCGACGCTCGACAAACGATTCGTCGATCAATGCCGGACCATTCTCGCAGCGGGCCTGCCCACGGCCGTCAACAGCAACGCCACCGGCCTGACCCCGGCTCGAGTCGATGCACTCGTCGAGGCCGGCCCACTACGGTATCTCTCGATCAACCTCTCCACACTCGACCGCGAGAAGTACAAGCTGGATCGCGGAGCGGATCACCTCGACATCGTGCTGAGGAACCTTGACTACGCCAAAGACAAGGCCGTGGCCGAGCAGATGGACATGGCCGTGCTCGGCACAGGGGACGCGATCCACAAACGCGACTTCGAGCAGATCAATGAGCGTTACGGCTCCAGCAGGTTCAACGTGAAATACTTCGAGGTCATGGATCGCGCCGGCTACCTCGAGTTCGGTCTGAAGTCCTCGCGACCTGGCCAGAAGCTGCGCGGGTGCGACAATCTGGGCTCCCGTCCACTGCAGCATCTTCACATCACGCCGGAAGGCAGGTGCGTCCTCTGCTGCGAGGACTATGATCAGCACTACGTCGTCGGCGATTTGCGCACTACCGACGTGGCAGGTGTGCTGGCAGGCCCCGAACTGGCCCGGATGAGACGATGGACGTATGGCGTCGAGGACGCTCCCGCTGACTTCATCTGTCGCAGCTGTATCTTTGCCCGTTACTGAAAACAACAAAGTATGAAATGGTGAACGTTGAAGAATTTGAACACTGAAGTACACACTCCCTTCCCGAGTTCTGACCGATGATCCAGACCGAGCCTGCCGTGGTCCGCGAAGTCCTGCCGTCGGGTCTCACAGTGATCGTCGAGACCATTCCCTGGGTGAGGTCGGTCGCTCTCGGCTACTACCTTCGTACAGGTTCGGCCACTGAGACAGAAGAGTTGGGCGGAGCATCCCACTTTCTCGAGCACCTCGTGTTCAAAGGAACGGAGACCCGCAGCACAGCCCAGATCGCGAGCGTGATTGACGAGCTGGGAGGCGATGTCGACGCCTTCACCGGCAAGGAGTACACCTCGTTCTACGCCCACGTGCTGGACGAACAGGTGCAGACCGCGCTCGACCTGCTCACCGACATCGTCGTCAACCCACGCTACACCGACGCTGACCTGGAGATGGAACGGGGCGTCATCCTCGAAGAAATCAAGATGGTGGAAGACACGCCCGACGATCTGGTCAACGAGATCTTCGTGACGAACTTCTGGCCTGATCATCCACTCGGACGTCCAATTCTCGGAACCGAGGAGACCGTCAACAGGATCAGCAGAAAAGAGATCGAGACGCACTACCGTGAAACGTTCCTGCCCTCGAACATGATCTTCTGCGCCTCCGGAAATGTGACCCCCGCGCAGATCATCCCCTTTCTGGAAAAGACCTTCGCGAATCACTCGGGAACACCGTATCGAAATGACTGGGAGATCCCAGGACCGGTTCCACAGGTCATCCTGCGCGAGAAGAAAGAGCTGGAACAGGTCCATCTCTGTATCGGAACCGAAGGCTTGCCTCAACAACGACAAGAGCGCTACGCGGCGGCACTGTTCAATACCGTCCTCGGTGGAGGAATGTCGTCACGTCTTTTTCAGAAGGTGCGTGAGAAAGAGGGGCTGGTCTACAGCATTGCTTCCTACCACAACGGCTATTACAACGGCGGCTACCAGGCCGTCTACGCTGCCTGCAATCCGAAGAATACTCCGCGGGTAATCGAGCTGACTCTGCGTGAGATGCGGACCATCCGAAACGAGAATGCCACGGCCGAGGAACTTTCGGCGGCCAAGCAACACCTGAAGGGATCGATCCTGCTCTCCCTCGAATCGACTGTCAGCAGAATGTCAGGGCTGGCTCGGCAGGAGTTCTATTTCGGACGCCAGTTCACAGCAGATCAGATCATCGAGCACATCAACGCCGTGACCCTCGACGACATCGCGCGCGTAAGCGAGGCCATCGTGCGAGCGGATTCAGTCTCGCTGACCCTGCTGGGGAATCTTCGTAAGCCTGGTTTCACCATCGGTTCGTTGCAAGATGCACTGCGCTGAACTCCCCGCGTGATGAAACGGGGCCATCTGCTTCGTTGTCGCCTCGCATCTGACCCCGTTTGATCACGCTCTCATTTCGTGTTTGCGTGTTGCCGCTCGCGCTGGACTTCGTCCCGCTCTCGATCTCGTATCCGTGCGTGTGGAGCACAGGCAATCCTGCCTGTGACGCGCTGCTCTGAGTGCGAGCCCTCTGAAAACGAATACTCTCGTCGCGCGGAGCGTGAGCGCAGAGCCCTGAAAGCTCTGCGCTCGCGGAGACGAAAGCGTCAGCCGTTGTTCGCCGAGGTGGTCACCGACGACGAGGCCGCCGGACCATCCTCACTCTTGGTGTCGATGAAGTCGACTTCGATTCCCTTTCCGCTCCGCCGAGCGAGATCGAGAGCATCCCAGTTGGCCAGTCGAACGCAGCCGTGCGACGATGCGTATCCGATTGAGTCAGGATCATTGGTTCCATGGATGCCGAAGTGTGGCTTGCTCAGGGCCATCCAGACTTTCCCAACGGGAGAGTTTGGTCCAGGCTGGAGGTTGGCTTCTGCATTCGTGTCCGGAACATCCGCGAACAGCTTCGGCTGATAGTGGAAATGCGGGTCGAATGCGATTCCGACGATCTTCGTCGCTTCGTTCGGGGAGGGATCGTACTTCGATCCGAGCGTGGTCGGTGCGTGGAAGATGATGTTTCCCTGCGCGTCGAGCGCGTGGAGATACCAGCCCTTCACCGAAACCTGAATCTTCGCTACGTCCTTCCTGGCTTCTTTCGGCTGCGGACCCCTGACATTCGGCACCAGCAACTGCTGGCCGGCCTGCATCCCGTCGATCGGCTTGCCAGGATTCAACAGAGCCAGAAACTCCTGCGTGGTGTGAAACTTCTCGGAGAGCATCTCTGCAAGGCTCTCGTAGCAGAGACAGGAGAGTTTCTCTTTCTCGTAGACATCCTCCGGAAGTTTGGTGAAAGGACCTTTGGTGTCATCAGCCGTCAGAGCGTAAGGAGCGACGGCAGGGAGACTGCTCCCGCTCTGCAGCAGGGCACGAAAGGTTTTCTCATCGACATCGCCGGTTGGCTGAATCCCGTTCTCGCGCTGAAACCAGTACACCGCGATCTCCGAGTTCTTCCCCCATCGACCATCGATGGGGCCGACTGAGAAGTTCGCGCGGTCGAGCAGCACCTGTGCGCGAGCCACCGAGTTGACGCCGACCACCTTTCGGCCCTGCCCGGGTACCAGCGACGCGCTATTTAGCGATTCGACCGTCAGCGGCACGCCGGTGTTGGATGAGGGGGCTTTGGCTGAGGCCGGCGCGCCCAATCCAATCAACGCTCCGACCGCGACAACGACGATAAGCGGGTGGAACGGGAAACTCGACATAGGCATAGGGGTCTCGAAAAGAAGCGCGGTTGGCGACACAAAGTCGACGAAACGATGAGCTTTAGGTGACTCCAACCATACATAAAGAGGCCGCCGGTGTATGTAGGGCGAGACCTCAATAGCCGCGCATCGGCTCTCGTCGGGCGCTTGGTCAGCGCTCGGCACCCGTCGCACCGG